>NZ_BCQQ01000010.1 GCF_001552155.1 Actinomadura formosensis NBRC 14204
GGCGACCGTCTGAGGGGATGAGTCGCCGCCGCCCGCCGTCACCCCGACGGCCAGGGCGGTGAGGAGGACACCGGCGGTGATGCCCGCGACGACCGGGGACGGGCGGTGGGACCGGAGAATCGTCGCGACCGCCAGCAGGACGAACGCGGTCAGCGTGGCGAGGACGACGATCCATCCGGCCCGGTCCGCCCATTCGGGCACCGGGAGGACGAGCAGCGGCACCGCGACGTTGATCGCCGCCACGCGGACCGGCCAGCCGCGTTCGATCAGGGCGGCGTTGGCCTTCAGCGCGGCCGGTCCGCCGCCCAGGACGACGGGCAGCAGGAACGTCAGGGCACCGACCAGGATCTGCCCCACGAACCCCACCAGGATGAGCGGAAGCAGCCCGGTCAGGCTCTGCCGGGACGCGTCCGCGACCAGGGTGACGGCGAACCAGGCCGTTCCGGCGGCGAGCATCCAGGACGCGGCCGTGTGCGGGCGGCGCCGCCTGAGCGTCCGGACGAAGGGCACGAGGGCCAGCGCGGCGGCACCGGCGTACACCAGGAGACCGGCGGCGACGGCCCACCGCGACTCGGTGAGCAGGCCGCCGACCGCGAGTCCCAGTCCCGGCACGGCGGCGCGGAGGGACCAGCGCGCGATCCGGCCCGTCCCGTCCACCATCCGGGTGCGCAGGACGGTCGGCCAGAGCGTGAACAGCGTGCCGAGCACGGCCAGCCCGATCCAGCCCAGGATGTTGACCTGCTCGTGGGCGGCGTGCATCGGCTCGTGCCGGCCGGGCGGGACGCGGCCGGAGGCCATCAGCCCGCCCAGCGTCCCGCCGATGATCAGCGCGACGCCGGCCCACAGGTACCAGGCGATGACGTGCGCGAACCGTCCGCTCAGGGCGCCCCGCCCGCGCAGCGCCAGCACGGTGATGTGCGCGGCGACGGCGGCGACGACCGTCACGGCGCCGCCGGCGGCGAGCGCCGGGAACCCTTCGGAAACGCCGCACAGCACCGCGGCGATCCCCGCGTTCAGCACCGCCAGCCGGGTCAGCGGCCACCAGTGCGGGGCCGCCGGGACGCGCAGCAGCGCGGCGGCGAAGTGCTCGGTCCAGGTCACGATGGCGTTGGTCACCGCGCCCAGCAGGAACACGTGGATCAGCAGCCACCGCGGCGCGGGCAGTTCGTGCCGGGCGAGGGCGGCGGCGACGGTCAGCGCCAGCCAGCCGAGCACCACCCCGTTGGCGACGGCGTGCCACACCGACCGCGAGCGGCGCGGTGCGGGGGACGGGCCCACCTTCGGGCGGGTGCCGATGGACGTCATGACCGTTCCCTTCCGGCCAGGCGGGTCGCCGCCACGGCGCAGCCACCGAAGAGCAGGAGCGACACCTCGCCGAGCACGCCCCCGGTCGCCCGCGCGGGGGTCACGCCGGACAGGTCGCCCGCGACCCGGAGCAGAAGCGAGGCGTGCAGCAGGACGAGCGGCGCGTACAGGACGGGGTGGTACGGAAACCGGATGCGCAGGACGGCGGGCAGGATCACCGGCGCGTGCCCGAAGACCATCGACATCACGAAGCCGAGGAACACCGCGTGCAGGGCGGCGTCGTAGGCGCCGGTCGCGGACGGGCGTCCGGCGGCGAGCCAGATCGTCCCGGCGGTGGCGAGCCAGGCGTATCCGGTGAGGAGGCAGGCGGCGGCGAAGCGGGGCAGGCCCGTCCCGCGGATCGTGCGGCGCGCGACGTCGTGGCGGGCGAGCCAGCCGGCGAGCGCGACCATGCCGAGGCCGGTGAGGCGCCAGCCCGGTTCCGGCCACCAGACGGAGACGGCCGCGCCGGCGGCCAGGACGGCCGCCGCGGCGACCAGGCCGTCGGAGGCGCGGCGGCCGAGGAAGGCGACGCGGGCGAGTTCGAGGCGTTCACCGGCGATCGTGAGGATGAGGAACGCGGCGAGCCAGGGAACGATGTCGCCGACCGTCCGGCCGCCGATCCACAGCATTCCGCCGGTGTACCAGGCGATGGCGCCCGCGATCTGGACGGTGAGGTCGCGTCCCGTCCGGCGGCCGAGAACCGTGATGTATATCGCGATGAGCCAGCCGCCGGCGGCGGTGAGGAGCAGGCGTCCGGGGACGGTGAGGCCGGCGGCGGTGACGAGGGCGCCGAGGCCGGCGAGGGCGGGGGACGCGTAGGCCCAGGGGCGCCCGAGGGCGACGGCGCGTTCCAGCGCGATCAGCGTGCCGAGGAAGCCGAGGGCCATCAGCGGGCCGTGCTGCTGGGCGAACGACGTGCGCGGCAGCGGGACGGCGAGGTCCAGCAGGCCGAGCGCGCCCCACAGCCCGGCGACGAGGGAGAGCAGCGCGCCGACCACGAGCGGAAGTCGGCGCGCCGCCGGGCGGGGCACGGCCCGGGGGCTTCGGCCGCGTACCCCGGTGACCTGATTCTCCATGTCAGCTATTATAAATACAAGTAGTGTTGTGAAAAACAGTCCGGCACGAGGAGTGCAGTGCTCATGACCACATCGACCGCGGACCCGCAGCAGGAGACGGTGCGGGCCATCCTGGACCATCACGAGCGGCTCGGCCGGGCCCTGGCCGACCACACGCTCACCATCGCCCGCGCCGCCGACCAGCTCGCCGCCCCCTTCGAGCGGCGCGACAAGCTCGTCGCGTTCCTGAAGGAGGAGATCGTCCCCCACGCCGCGGCCGAGGAGGAGACGCTCTACAAGGCGGCGCAGGACGTGCCGGAGGCCCGGCTCCTGCTGCGCGCGATGCTGCGCGAGCACGTCGTTCTGCGCGAGAAGGTCGCCGAACTGGAGGCGGCCCGGACGCCCGCGGAGGCGGTCGGCGCCTCGGCCACCGTGAACGCCCTGTTCCAGACGCACCTGGAGAAGGAGAACGAGCTGATCCTGCCGGCGCTCGTGGGCGCGGGCGTCGACCTCGGCGCGCTGCTCGCCGGGATGCACGACATCCTCGGCGAGGGGGCGTCCCACGGCGAGGCGTCCCCGGGCGAGGGGCACCAGTGCACCTGCGGCGGCCACGACGAGGCCGGCGAGCCGGGCGGCACCGCCGAGGTGACGGACGGGGAACTGGACGTGCGGGTCATCGCCCACGGGCAGCGGCACCCGCAGATCTTCGCGACGTTCGAGGCGCTGACCGCCGGGACGTCGTTCGTCCTCGTCAACGACCACGACCCGAAGCCGCTCTACTACCAGTTCGCCTCCCAGTACCCCGGCGAGTTCAGCTGGGACTACGAGGAGTCGGGCCCGGAGGTCTGGCGCGTCCGCATCGGCCGCCCCTGACCTCGCGCGAAGACACGCCTGACGGCCGCGGCGCGGTGGCCGTCAGGCGTTTTCTCCGTTACGCGGGTCTCCGTTACGCGGGGTCGTAGGCGAGGTTGGGGGCGAGCCAGCGCTCGACCTCGGCGACGGGCAGGTCGCAGCGGCGCGCGTAGTCCTCGATCTGGTCCCTGCCGACGCGCCCGACCGTGAAGTAGCGGGACGCGGGGTGGGCGAAGATCAGGCCGCTGACGCTGGCGGCGGGCGCCATCGCGTACGACTCGGTGAGCTTCATGCCGAGGCGGCCGGCGTCCAGCAGGTCGAACAGCGCCCGCTTCAGGCTGTGGTCGGGGCTCGCCGGGTAGCCGAGCGCGGGACGGATGCCGCGGAACCGCTCGGCGTGCAGGTCCGCCAGCGCGGGGTCGGCGTCCGGCTCGAACCAGGCGCGGCGGGCCTCCAGGTGCGCGTACTCGGCGAACGCCTCCGCCATCCGGTCGGCGAGCGCCTTCACCATGATGGCCTTGTAGTCGTCGTGCTCCGCTTCGAACTTCGCGGCGAGGTCCTCGGCGCCGAGGATCGTCACCGCGAAACCGCCGAGGTGGTCGCCGGACGGGGCCACGTAGTCGGCGAGGCAGCGGTTCGGGCGGCCCTCCGGCTTGGCCGTCTGCTGCCGCAGCATCGGGAAGCGCGGCCCGCCCTCCAGGACGATGTCGTCGCCCTCGGAGTGCGCGGGCCAGAAGCCGTAGGCGCCGCACGCCTCGAACGCGCCGTCCGCGATGATCTGGTCGAGCAGCCTGTTGCCGTCGTCGAAGAGTTCGCGGGCGACCGGCTGGTCCAGGATCGCGGGGTACTTGCCCTTCAGCTCCCAGGCCAGGAAGAAGAACTGCCAGTCGACCATCTCGCGGATCGCGGTCAGGTCCGGCCGGATGACCCGGACGCCCTCGAACGCGGGCGCCGGCAGGTCGCCGAAGTCGACCCGCTCCCGGTTCTCCCGCGCCTGCCCGATGGTGAGCAGCGGGCGGCGCTGCTTCTTCTCGTGCTGCTCGCGCAGGCGGGCCTGCTCCTCGCGGTTGGCCTGGGCGAGGGCGGCGGCGCGGCCCTCGTCCAGCAGGTCGGAGACGACGCCGACGACGCGGGAGGCGTCCAGGACGTGCACGGTCGTCGCCTCGTAGGCCGGGGCGATCTTCACCGCGGTGTGCTGGCGGGACGTGGTGGCGCCGCCGATGAGCAGTGGCAGCCGCATGCCGCGGCGCTCCATCTCGGCGGCGACGGAGACCATCTCGTCCAGCGACGGGGTGATCAGCCCGGACAGCCCGACCGCGTCGGCGTTCTCCGCGATCGCGGTGTCGAGGATCTTGGCGGCCGGGACCATCACGCCGAGGTCCACGACGTCGTAGTTGTTGCAGCCGAGGACGACGCCGACGATGTTCTTGCCGATGTCGTGCACGTCGCCCTTCACCGTCGCGAGGACGATCTTGCCCTGGCCGCGGTCCTGCTGGACGCGCCCGGCGCGCAGGGCCTCCTCCTTCTCCTTCTCCATGAAGGGCTCCAGGTAGGCGACGGAGCGCTTCATCGCGCGGGCGCTCTTCACCACCTGCGGCAGGAACATCTTGCCGGACCCGAACAGGTCGCCGACGATCTTCATCCCGTCCATCAGCGGGCCCTCGATGACGTCGAGGGGGCGGGCGGCCTTGCGCCGGGCCTCCTCGGTGTCCTCCTCGATGAAGTCGACGATGCCGTGGACGAGCGCGTGCGACAGCCGCTGCTCGACCGGCGCGTCCCGCCAGGACAGGTCCACCTCGCGGACCGTGCCCCCGCCCTTGACGTTCTCGGCGAACGCCACGAGCCGGTCGGTCGCGTCCGGGCGGCGGTCGAACAGGACGTCCTCGACGAGTTCGAGCAGGTCGGCGGGAATGTCCTCGTAGACGGCGAGCTGCCCGGCGTTCACGATGCCCATGTCGAGTCCATTGCGGACGGCATGGAACAGGAACGCCGAGTGCATCGCCTCACGGACGACCTCGTTGCCCCGGAACGAGAACGACAGGTTGGAGATGCCGCCGCTGGTGCGGGCACCGGGGCAGCGCTCCTTGATGAGGGGCAGCGCGTCGATGAACGCCTTCGCGTACCCGTTGTGCTCGGCGATGCCGGTCGCGACGGCGAGGACGTTCGGGTCGAACACGATGTCCTCGGCGGGGAACCCGGCCTTCCGCGTGAGCAGGTCGTAGGCGCGCCCGCAGATCTCGACCTTGCGCTCGGTCGTGTCGGCCTGCCCCGTCTCGTCGAACGCCATGACGACGACGCCCGCACCGAAGTCACGGATGCGGCGGGCCTGCTCGAGGAACGGCTCCTCGCCCTCCTTGAGGGAGATCGAGTTGACGACGCCCTTGCCCTGGACGGTCTTGAGCCCGGCCTCCAGCACGCTCCAGCGCGAACTGTCCACCATGATCGGGATGCGGGCCACCTCGGGCTCCGTCGCGATCAGGTTCAGGAACGTCGTCATCTCCCGCTCGCTGTCGAGCAGGTCGGCGTCCATGTTCACGTCGAGGAGGTTCGCGCCGCCGCGCACCTGCTCCAGCGCCACGTCCACCGCGGCCTGGTGGTCGCCCGCCTCGATGAGCTTGCGGAACCGCTTGGAGCCGGTGACGTTCGTCCGCTCACCGATCATGATGAAGCCGGTGTCGGGGCCGATCTCGAACGGCTCCAGGCCGCTGAACCGGCTGGCCTTCGCGGGCCGCACGACCTCGCGGGGCGCCATGCCCCGGACGGCCGCGGCGATCTCGGCGATGTGCGCGGGACTCGTCCCGCAGCAGCCGCCGACCAGGTTGACCATGCCGGCCGCGGCGAAGTCGCGCAGATGGCCGCTCGTCTGCGCGGGCGTCTCGTCGTAGCCGCCGAACGCGTTCGGCAGGCCCGCGTTCGGGTGGCAGGCGGTGTAGGTGCCGGCGATCCGCGCCAGTTCCTCCACGTGGGGCCGCATCTCCTCGGCGCCCAGCGCGCAGTTCACCCCGACGACCAGCGGCTCGGCATGCTCGATCGACCGCCAGAACGCCCCGACGGTCTGCCCGGACAGCGTCCGCCCGGACAGGTCGACGATCGTCACCGAGATCCACAGCGGCAGGTGCGGGGCGACCTCGCGGGCCGCGGCGATCGCGGCCTTGGCGTTCAGCGTGTCGAAGATCGTCTCGATCAGCAGCAGGTCGACGCCGCCCTCCGCCAGCCCGGCGATCTGCTCGGCGTAGGCGTCCTTGACCTGGTCGAAGGTGACGGCGCGGTAGGCCGGGTCCTCGACACGGGGCGACAGCGACAGGGTCACGTTGAGCGGCCCGACGGAGCCGGCGACGAACCGTCCCCCGTACTCGTCGGCCGCCTGCCGGGCCAGCCGGGCGCCCTGCACGTTCATCTCGTGCACCAGGTTCTCAAGGCCGTAGTCGGCCTGGCCGATGCTCGTCGCGGTGAACGTGTTGGTCGTGGTGATGTCGGCGCCGGCGTCGAGGTACTGCCGGTGGACGTCCAGGACCACGTCCGGCTTGGTCAGGTTCAGCAGGTCGGGGTCGCCGGTGACGTCCTTGGAGTGGTCGCCGCCGACGCGGTCGCCGCGGTAGTCCTCCGGGGTGAGCCCCGCGCCCTGGAGCATCGTGCCCCAGGCGCCGTCGAGCACCGCGATCCGCCGGTCCAGAAGCTCGCGCAGATTGTTCTGAGTCATATTTCTTCGAGCACCTCCCATTCGCGTGGGAGGCGCCCTTGCGGAAGTCGGTGTCGGGGGCCGAGCGTGGCGGGCTCTCGCCCGTTGCAGCGCCTCTCGGCCTCGCACCGAGGTTACCTTCCCCGGCTCCGCGATGTCAGTCATGTCCCACCATGCGGACCGAAACGCCTTGCCCGTAAGGCTTTCCGGCGGCGCAGCCGCCGGACGGGTCAGTGCTTTCGATGCGGGTCATTTCGCATCGAGCCGGGCGGTCGCCGTGCGGCCTTTCCATACGCCGCCGCGGCCGGTGTGGTGCCTGCGCGCGGAGTCGACCGTCATGGCGGCGTAGAGCAGCGCCACGAGCGGCAGACCCAGAGCGCGCAGGGGCGACAGGGCGTAGAAGCGGAGCATGGGGACGTAGGTGAGCGTCATGAGCCCCCAGGCGAGGGCGCCCGCCGCGAGGGCGATCGGGTCGCGGCCGATGAGGCCGGTGAGGGTCGCGGCGGGCGGTATCGCGTAGAGGAGGAGCAGGCCGAGGACGGTGCCCGCCAGCAGGACGGGCGAGTAGCGAAGCTGGTGGTAGGCGCTGCGGACGATCATCATCCACAGGTCGGCGAGGCGGGGGTAGGGGCGGCGGCTGAGCACGTCCCGGCCGAGGTCGAGACGGCAGCGTCCGCCGGCGCGCTTGATGAGGCGCCCCATCGCGACGTCGTCGATCAGCGCGTCGCGGATCGCGGCGACGCCGCCCGCCTTTTCGAGGGTGGTGCGGCGGACCAGCATGCAGCCGCCGGCCGCGGCGGCGGTGCGCGTCCCGTCCCGGGTGACCCGGCGGAACGGGTAGAGCTGCGCGAAGAAGTACACGAACGCGGGGACGATCACGCGTTCCCAGCGGGTCCGGGTGCGGAGCGTCGCCATCTGCGACACGAGGTCGCGCCGGCCGGTCACGGCCTCTGCGACCAGCCTTTTCAGGGTTCCGGGCCGGTAGGCGACATCGGCGTCGGTGAAGAGGAGGAAGTCGGGCCGGCCGGCGGCCCTGACGCCCTCCGCCATCGCCCAGACCTTGCCCGCCCATCCCCCGGGACGCTCTCTCGCGGATATGACCTGCGTGTCCTTGGCGAGGCCGGTGGCCGTTTCGGCGGTGCCGTCGGTACTGCCGTCGTCCACGAGGACCACGCGGAATTCACCCGGATACTCCTGGCCGAGCAGCGTCGGCAGGGTCTCCGGGAGGACGGCCGCCTCGTCACGGGCCGGGATCACGGCCACGACGTCGGGCCATCCGGGCGGCTCCCGGCCGTCCGGGAGGCCGGGCCCGGTCCGCCAGAAACCGCCGTGGGCGAGGGCCAGGTAGAGCCATCCCGCCAGTGCCACCAGCGCCAGGACGTCCATGACCACCATGGTTCGCAGGGTCGCACCGCGCCGTGCGGTCCGTCCACGGGACGCGTCGCTGGGCTAGAGTCTCGCGGCGTCGAGCGTGAGGGGGCAGGCGATGAAGGAGGTTCTCTGGAAGGCCGCCGACAAGCTGCGGGGGTCGGTCGACGCGGGCCAGTACAGGGACTTCGTTCTGGGGCTGGTGTTCCTCAAATACGTGTCGGACTCGTCCGGCGGAGGGGCTTTCCAGGTACCGGACGGGGCGCGGTGGGAGGATCTCACCGCGGCGCCCGGGTCCCTCGGTGAGCGGATCGACTCGGCCATGGACGCGGTCATGCGGGCCAATCCGCCGCTCGACGGCGCCCTTCCGAAGATCTTCAGCGGGGTCGACCAGCGGCGGCTCGGCGAACTCGTCCAACTGATCGGCCAGGTTCGTTTCGGCGGAAAGGCCGCGCGGGACGTGCTGGGCGAGGTCTACGAGTACTTCCTGGAGAAGTTCGCTCGCGCGGAGGGAAAACGCGGCGGCGAGTTCTACACGCCGCCCAGCGTGGTGCGGCTGCTCGTCGAGATCCTGGAGCCGTACAAGGGCCGGGTGTACGACCCGTGCTGCGGTTCCGGCGGCATGTTCGTGCAGGCGGAGAAGTTCGTCCTGAGCCACCGGGGACGGCTGGGCGACATCGCGGTCCACGGGCAGGAGGCGAACGAGCGGACGTGGCGGCTGGCCAAGATGAACCTCGCCGTTCACGAGATCGCCGGGGATCTGCGCTGCTCGGACACCTTCCATGCGGACGCCCATCCCGGACTCCGGGCCGATTACGTGCTGGCCAATCCCCCGTTCAACATGTCGGACTGGTATCGCGACCCCGGCGACCCGCGCTGGAGATACGGCGTCCCGCCGGCCGGGAACGCCAATTTCGCCTGGATCCAGCACATCCTCTCCAAGCTCGGCCCGGACGGCCGCGCGGGCGTCGTGATGGCGAACGGGTCGATGTCGTCCCGCCTGTCGGGGGAGGGCGGGATCCGCGCGGCCCTGGTGGAGGCGGGCCTTGTGTCGTGCATGGTGGCGCTGCCGGACCGGCTCTTCCGCAGCACCCCGATTCCCGCGTGCCTCTGGTTCCTCGACCGGGCCCCGCGGGACCGTGTGCTCTTCGTCGACGCCCGGAGCATGGGGACGATGATCGACCGCACCGAGCGCGTCCTCACCGAGGACGACATCGCCCGGATCGCCGGCGCGTACCGTTCCCGGCGCGGCTCCGGCCATGCGGACGTCCCCGGGTTCTGCCGCTCCGCCGGCCTGGACGAGATCCGGTCCCACGACCATGTCCTCACGCCGGGCCGGTATGTCGGCGCGGCCCGGACGAGCCCCGACGGCGAGCCCATGGCCGACAGGGTCGAGCGCCTCACGAAGGAACTCTTCGCGCATTTCGAGGAGTCGGCGCGGCTCGACCGGGTCGTCCGGGACGAACTGGGGCGCCTGGATGGCTGACGTGACGCTCGGCGAGATCGTCACCTTCTCGAACGGGCGGTCACGCCCCGCCGAGGGCTCCGCCTACCGGACGTACGGCGCGAACGGCGTCATCGGGACGGCCGGTGACTTCAACGCCGGCCCCCACAGCACCATCGTCGGACGCGTGGGGTCTTACTGCGGCGCCGTCCACTACAGCGCCGAACCGTCCTGGGTCACCGACAACGCCATCATCGCCGCCCCGAAAGAGGGGGTGAACCCGCGCTACGTCTACTACCTGCTCACAAGGCTCGACCTGAACCGGTACCGCATCGGGTCGGGGCAGCCGCTGCTCACCCACGGGATCCTGAACCGCCTCACCACCGGGCGCCTGACCCGGGCGCGGCAGGACGCGGCGGCGTCCGTCCTCGGGGCCCTCGACGACAAGATCGCCGTGAACGACCGCATCGCCGCGTGCGGCGACGAACTGATCCGCGCCCGCTACGCATCGTCCGGCGCCCGGGGCGCGATACGGATCGGTGCACTCGGGGATCTCGTCCGGGCCGGCGTTCCGGCCGGCCGGATCGGCCACGGCGAGAACTACATCGCGCTGGAGCACATGCCGAAACGGCACATGTGGCTCTCGACATGGTCCGACGCGTCCGGCGTCACCAGCGCGAAGAGACGCTTCGCATCCGGCGACATCCTCTTCGGCAAGCTCCGCCCCTATTTCCACAAGGTCGGCCTGGCCTTCGTGGACGGTGTCGCGTCAACGGACATCCTCGTCGTCCGCCCGAAGGACCCCGCCCACCGGGGCTGGCTGCTCGCGGCCCTGGCGAGCGACGAGGTGGTCGCCCACGCGTCCGCCATCGGCGACGGCACCCGGATGCCCCGCGCGAAATGGCCGGACATCGCCGCCTTCCAGATCCCCTGGCCCGGCACCACCCGCGCCCGCGCCTTCAACGACTTCGTGACCCCCCTGGCCGCCCGCGTCCAGGCCGCCACCTCCGAAACCAGGGCCCTGACCGCCCTCCGAGACACCCTCCTCCCCCACCTGATCCCCTGACCAGGTGAGACCGGTGCCCGGCTTCACCGTCCGCTGTGTTCGCGAGCAAATCCGCGTTCAGTGACAACCTGAGGGCACAGAGCAATGGTGCGCAGGTCGCGGTAAGGCTCTTGCATGCGCGCAAGCCTTGGTGACTCCGCTGCGGGCACTGCGTCAGAGTGTGTGTTGTTTCACTTCCACGTCCGACTTCGACCAGGCCGAAGAGCACATGTTCGCTTACAGCCCGACACGGAGACGTGAAGCCGACGCCGCCATGAACCCATCAGACGCGTGGTGCGGGTCGCCCGCGCTATTGCCCGCTCCCTCACTCGAACTTGGAATCCCGTCCGCCTGGCCCAACGGCAAGTCGTCCGGACGGCTCATCGGAGAGATCGAACTCGCCGCCACGGCACCGGCCGTGCGGCTCGCCCGGTCCTACGTCCGGGAACTGGTCGGCCAGCACTTCGTCGCCGACCGGTCCGAACTCGTCGACCTCGAACTGCTGACCAGCGAGGCCATGACCGACTCGGTGCTGCACGCGCGGCCGCGCCGGGACGGGACGATCATGCTGGCCGTCCTGCACCTCGACCGGTACGTCCAGGTCGAGATCACCGACGGCGGCGCCGCGCCCGGGCAGCCGCGCCCCGCGGACGGGGCGCTGCCCCTGCACGGGCGGGGGCTCTCCCTGATGAAGGCGCTCGCCACCGACTTCGGCACCCGCGAGGGCAGGAACGGGACGTCCACGTTCTGGTTCGGGGTGGGCGTCCCGGAAGGATGGCGGCTGCCGTGACGCCGGGGTCGACCCTGAGCCCGGCCCCGCGGGCGGAACCGCCCGCGGCCGGGACCGGGACGTCGGCCCCGAACATCGCGAGGATGTGCGACTACCTGCTCGGCGGCAAGGACAACTACGCCGCGGACCGGGAGTCCGCTGAACGGGCACTGCGCAGGTGCCCGATCGTGCCGCGGCTCGTCCAGGCGAACAGGGGCTTCCTGGACCACGCCGCCGCACGGCTCGCCGGGGACGCCGGGCTGCGCCAGTTCGCCGACATCGGCTGCGGGCTGCCCGCGTCCGTCAACGTCGGTGACGTGGTCCGGCGAACCGACCCTGCCTGCCGCGTCGCCTACCTCGACAACGACCCGATGGTGCTCGTGCACGCGCGGGCCCTGCTCGCCGTCGACGAGAACACGGGCGTGGTCGAGGCGGACGTCCGCGATCCCGCCGCGCTGCTCGCCGACCCGGCACTGCGGCGGCTGATCGACCTCGCCGAGCCCGTGGGGGTGTTCCTGCTCGGCGTGCTGGACTTCGTCGCCGACGAGGACGACCCGCGCGGCATCGTGGACGCGCTGGCCGGCGGCCTCGCGCCCGGCAGCCACATCGTGATCAGCCACACGGAGCGGTCGCCGGAACTGGACCCGATCTCCCGGCCGCACCCGCGGCTCGGCACCCCGTTCCGGCCGCGGAGCATGGAGGAGATCACCGGCATCTGCCGCGGCCTGCGGTTGATCGAGCCGTATCCCGTCCGGCTGCCCCACGCCTCGCACGTCACCCGCCCGATGCCGCTGATCGGCTGCATCGGGCGCGTGCCGGGGTGACGCGCGGCCATGCCCACCGCAACGCTCGCCGCCATCGGTGACGGGACGGACACATCCGCGGATCGTCCGGCTCGGGCGTTCGGCGCTTCGCTAAGATCAAGGCGTCGACGACTGCCGCATCGAGGGCGAGTGATGACAGCGGACGGTGAGCCGAAGTCTCTCTCCGACATCACCAGGGACATGGGCCTGAACATGTCCGACGTCGCGGCCTTCTCCGGGCTCGACGAGAGCACGATCTTCCGGTTGTGGGACAACGTCGAATGGCTCGACCGGGTCAGCGGACGGTCGCTGCAGAGCCTGATGTCGTCCGTTCCGGGGATCGCCGAGTACTCGATGGCGCACGCCGTCCGCAAGAGACGCGACGGGCTCGTCGACAACCTGCACCGCGAAGGGCTGGCCGTCGACCTGGGCGCCCTGGAGAACTCGACCGTCCCGCAGCAGCACCTGCTGAACGCCCTTGAGGCGGCGCTGCACATCGTCCGCGGGCAGGCGACGCAGAAGACGTCCTCCTTCATCGCCCGGTTCTGGGGACGCGACCAGGACCGCGCGCTCTCCGCGCTCTACTCCACCGACGCCGGCCACGGCCTGCTGGTGGACCCGCAGAAACTCTTCGACTCCTCGGTCGACCTGGCCCCCCGCCTGAACCGCAAGACGTACTCGTTCCACTCGATCCTGGCGCTCAACATCCTCACGCACCAGGTCAGCAAGGTGACCGGGACGCTGGAGACCGACCTCGGCTTCGAAGTGCCCGGACGGCAGGCCGCGTTCATGATGCGCGGCGTCGTGATGGGAACCCTGATCGGCTCGAACGACTTCGAACTCGCCGAGCGGTACCGCAGGGAACTCGACGCCACGCCCGTGTACGCGGCACTGGAGGAATGGGCGTTCCCGACCTACACCAGAGACGGCCGCATCAGCAGCGACTTCACCTTGCCGAGCTCCCTGTCGCTGCGCAACACGGCGACCGAGGTGCTGCGCGAGATAGCGGTCTACAACGACGCCTACCTGTACTACCTGGTGTCGACGTACATTCCGCTGGCGTTGAAGCGCGACCCCGCGTTCGGTGGCAAGATCACCGAGTTGATCCAGGCGCTGGAACTGCGCGGGGCCGACTGCCAGGACAGAAGGACACGACAGGCCTGTAACACGCTGGTGCGGCGGCTGAAGGTCAGCGCCTGAACCGGTGTGGGACACGGCCGCACGGAGAAATGGGGAGCCGGTGGAGGACACGGCGCAGGCCATCGCGAATCTGACCCGCGAAAGGTGGGAGGCCAACGCGCAGTATTGGGTCAAGGTGATCCGGGAGCGCCGCGACCGGTACCGGACCGAACTGACCGACGCCGCCGTCCTCGACGCCGTCGGCCCCTGCGCGGGGCTGCGCGTCCTGGACGCCGGATGCGGCGAAGGCTACCTCTCCCGCACGCTCGCCTCCATGGGCGCGGACGTCACCGGCGTGGACGCCGCGCAAGGGCTGGTCGACGCGGCCTCGTCCCATCCGTCGCCCGGCGCCGAATTCCTCCGCGCCAGTGTCGAGGACCTGCCCCTGGACGACGATCAGTACGACCTCGTCCTCTGCAACCACCTGTTCAGCCACCTGCAGGACCCGTCCCGCGCCATCGGCGAGTTCGCACGCGTCCTGAAGAGCGGCGGGCGGCTGATCCTGCTGACCCTGCACCCGTGCTTCTACGTCGAGAACTCCGAGCAGGGCGCGATGAACAGCGTCCCGGCGGCGCAGTACTTCGCCCCGCGCGGCATCGACCAGCGGTTCATGGTGGACGGCATGGAATCCCCTTCGATGATCACAAGCTGGCTCCGGCCGCTGGAGTACTACGCTGGAACGCTCCGAGACGCCGGATTCGTCATCGCGGACCTCCGCGAACCGCATCCAACGGAAGAGCAACTGCGGGACGACCCGTGGTGGCGCAAGGGCTTCCCCATGGCGATGTTCCTGCTCCTGATCGCGGAGCGCCGCTAGGGTCCTCCCCCTGGCCGCTAGGGTCCTCCCTATGGAGGACGTGCCATCCGGGCTGGCCGGGCATCCGGACAGGCTCCGGTGGAACAGCAAGTACGAGGCCGCGCCCGGCCTGTCACCCGTCCATCCGCTGGCGGAACGGGCGCTGGCGCTGCCGATGCCGGACGGCGGGGTGCTCGACCTCGCCTCCGGGCCGTCCGGCAGCGCGCTGCTGGCCGCCGCCGCGGGACGGCACGTGACGGCCGTCGACATCTCCGAGATCGCGCTCGGGCGGCTCGGCGCGCAGGCCCGGCGGCGCGGCCTCGGCTCGCTGATCACGCTCGTCCAGGCCGACCTCGGCGGCTGGCGGCCGGAGCCGCCGGGATACGCGCTCGTCCTGTGCACCGGGTTCTGGGACCGCGCCGTGTTCGGGCGCGCGGCCGGCGCCGTCCTGCCGGGCGGGCTGCTGGCCTGGGAGGCGTTCACCGAGGACGCCCGCCGCGACCGGCCGCGGATGCCCGCCGAATGGTGTCTCGCGGCCGGCGAGCCCGCCTCTCTCCTGCCCGGCGGCTACACCGTCCTCTCCCAGGCCGACGACCCGGCCACCGCCAAACGGCACCTCCTGGCCCGGCGTCACTCCGGGCCGGCGCGTTAATCCAGATCGACCACCACGGGGGCATGGTCGGACGGCCCCTTGCCCTTGCGGGCCTCCCGGTCGACGTAGGCGGAGCCGACCCGCTCGGCCACGGGGGCGCTCGCATAGAACAGGTCGATGCGCATACCGAGGTTCTTGTGGAACATCCCGGCCCGATAATCCCAGTACGTGTAGGGGTGGGGGCCCTTCATCGGGGTGGGGACGACGTCGTCCAGGCCCAGGGCGCGCAGGTCGGCGAGTACCCGGCGCTCGGCGGGCGTGACGTGGGTGGAGCCGGCGAACGCGGCCGGGTCCCAGACGTCGTCGTCGGTGGGCGCCACGTTGTAGTCGCCGCACGCGACCAGCGGCGTCCCGCCGGCCAGTTCGGCGGCCAGCGCGTCGCGGAGGGCCGCGAACCAGTCGAGCTTGTAGGCGTAGTGGGCCGACTCCGGGGTGCGGCCGTTCGGCGCGTAAAGCGACCAGATCCGTATCCCGCCGCAGGTGGCGCCGATCGCGCGGGCCTCCGGAGTCAGCAGGACCGGCTCGGTCAGCTTCGTCTGCTCCTCCGCCTCGCCCTCGTACACGGGTTCGCCGGGAAAGCCGTTGGAGACGTCCTCGATGCCGACCCGGGAAAGAATCGCCACCCCGTTCCACCGGCCGTCGCCGTGCGCGGCGGTGGTGTAGCCGAGTTCCGCGACATCGGCGGACGGGAACATGTCCGCGGGGCACTTGGTCTCCTGCAGGCAGAGGACGTCCGGCTTGGTCTCGTCCAGCCAGGAGAGAAGGCGCGGCAGCCGGGCCTTGACCGAGTTGACGTTCCACGTCGCGAGTCGCATCCCCCCAGCCTGCCATCCGGCGGCGCTATCCTGGCGGCTTCCCCTGTCCCCTGCCGGACGGCACCGTAGACGTCGCGTGACCGGTAGATTGCGGGTCGGCCTCCTTTACACGGTTTTCACGCTGTGCTTAGCCCGGCCCTGGAAGGGTGGTCACGTTCTTGATGTCGTCAAACCCGGAGCAAGTGAGGAACCATGTCCGAGGATGACAAGCCCCGGGGCAAGCCGGCGGTCAAGGCGAAGGCGAAGATCCCGAACGCCCAGAGCATCCGCAGCCCCGAGTTCACCCCCCACGGCATCAGCGCGGGCCGCGGCAGCGGGCTGAACCGGCCGTCCGCGCTGACCGCCAAGCAGGCGCGCAAGCGGCGGCTGATGATGATCGCCGGAATCGTCGTGGCCGCGCTGGCGATCTCCGGGGGCGTGGCGTGGTGGGTCACCCGCCCCGGCCCCAGGCTTGAGGTGAGCGGCAAGTTCGGGGCCGAGCCGAAGGTGGAGATCCCCACCAAGCTGGAGCCGGCCAAGACCCTCAAGGTGACCACCCCCATCCGGGGCACCGGTCGCGCGCTCGCCGACGGCGACACCGTCTACGTCCAGTTCGCCACCTACAAGTGGGCCAAGGACAAGGACGAGGAGAACTCGCGCGTCAAGAGCAGCAGCGAGAAGGTCAGCTCCACCTATGAGCAGCAGGCGCAGCAGCCGAGCGGCCCGCGGCCCCTCGTCGTCGGCAAGAGCGGCCTGAAGGACATCGACAAGAACCTGGTCGGCAAGACCGTCGGCAGCCGGGTCGTCCTGCAGCTCCCGCCGTCCAAGGACCTCAGCCAGCTGAGCCCGCAGCAGATCGGCAAGACCGACGCGGTCATATTCATCCTGGACATCCAGGCCGCCGTGCCGAAGGACCCGCAGCCGCAGGGCACCGAGAAGAAGCTGGACGACAAGAACCTGCCCAAGGTCGAGGACAAGGGCGCCGGCAAGGAGCCCAAGGTCACGATCCCGGGCCGGGACGCGCCGGACAAGCTCCAGGTCAAGACCCTCGTCGAGGGCACCGGGCCCGCGCTCGCCAAGGGCGACGACGCCATCGTGCACTACGTGGGCAAGATCTGGAAGAGCGGCGACAAGTTCGACTCCAGCTGGGACAACAAGCAGCCGGCGAACTTCCCGATCGGCACCGGCGCGACCATCCCCGGCTTCGACAAGGGCCTCACGGGCGCGAAGGTCGGCAGCCGCGTGCTGCTCGTCCTGCCGCCCGCCGACGGCTACGGCAAGCAGGGCAGCCCGCCCAAGATCAAGGGCGACGACACCCTGGTGTTCGTCGTGGACATCCTCGCCAAGATCCAGAAGTAGGCGGGGGCGCGGCACGGCCGCGGGCGGACTCGCCGGAGAACGGGAGAGCGGCGGGGGACCCGATCGGGACCCCGCCGCTCGGCGTTTGCGAAAAGTCGCGTTGCGACATCCGTCACGACAACCGGCGGAGCCGATCGCCCGTCTCCCTATTGGGAGGCCATGGGTTGCGCATTGGGCGGCCGGCGCACGGATCCCCTCCAGGTATCGTCCGGTGAAAGAATTGATCACGGGGGGCTTGTGAGCGACAGCGGAAAGACCCCGGAGGGCGGCGCGCCCACCGGGCCCGGCGAGGCGGACCTGCCCGACACCCAGGTCGGGGCGCCGGCCGGGGCGGACGGTCCGGCGATCGGCACGCTGACCGCGCAGACCGAAGAAGCCGCCCAGAAGCCGGAATTCCCGGCCGAGGACGACATATCTCAGAACGGCGGCAAGGACCGCGAAGCGCGCGAGTCCGCCGGGGACGCGGCCGAATCGTCCGGCACCGAAACGGCGCACGAAGCATCCGGCGGCAAAGCGCCCGAGGCCGAAGCGACCGACGCCGAAACGGCCGGAACCGAAACGGATGAGGCGGGTGAAGCCGCGCCCGCCGGGGTTGAGGCACCGAGCACGGGTGATACCAAGGCCATGCCTGCCGCCTCGTCCAAGCACGGCTCCGAGCACGGCTCCGAGCACGGCGGGCCGCCGCCCGGAAGCGGCGGGCCCGGCGGTGGCGGCGGACGGGGCCGGGGGCCGCGCAAGCCGCGCAGCCGCAAGGCGCGGTTCCTGCGCCGGACGCTGTTCCTGCTGTTCGGGCTCATCGGGTTCTGCATCGCCGCGTTCGTCCTCGCCTACGTGTTCACCCCCGTGCCGTCCCCGCAGGAGAAGGCGATCGCGCAGGGGCCGACGTTCTACTACTCCGACGGCAGGACGGAGATCGCGAAGACCGGCATCAACCGGGACGCGGTCAAGCTCGACCGGATCCCGAAGAGCACCCGCAACGCGGTCATCGCCGCGGAGAACGGCAGCTTCTACGACGACCCGGGCGTGTCGGTGGCGGGCACGGCGCGGGCCTTCTGGTCCACGGTGACCGGACGGCAGTTGCAGGGCGGGTCGACGATCACGCAGCAGATGGTCCGCAACTACTACGGCGGCATCGGCAAGGAGCGGTCGCTCACCCGCAAGCTCAAAGAGATCATGGTCGCGCTGAAGGTGGACCGGGAGAAGCCCAAGGACTGGATCCTGGAGCAGTACCTCAACACGATCTACTTCGGGCGCAACGCCTACGGGGTGCAGGCCGCCGCCCACGCCTACTACGACAAGGACGTCTCGGACCTGACGCCCGCCGAGGGCGCCTACCTCGCCGCCGCCATCCAGCAGCCGAGCAACTTCTCCGACCCGACCGGCGACCAGCGCGTCCGCGCCGAGCAGCGGTGGCGCGCCGTCCTCGGCAACATGGTCCGGGACGGGTTCCTGACGTCCGCCGACGCCGCGTCGATGAAGTTCCCCCTGCCGGTCAAGCAGAAGATCACCGACGTCCTCAAGGGCCAGAAGGGCTACATGGTCAACGTGGCCAAGAAGGAGCTCACCGAGCGCCGCGGCTACAGCGAGGACGAGATCAACCGCAGCGGGCTGAAGATCACCACGACGTTCGACAAGCGGCTGATGGACGCGATGAAGCAGGCCGTGGCGGGCAACACCCCGGACGGGATGAGCAAGAAGATCCGCACCGGGGCGGTGTCGGTCGATCCGTCCACCGGGCAGGTGCTCGCCTTCTACGGCGGCCGCGGCTATCTGGAGGAGGCGCTGAGCAGCGCCTTCGGCGACCACGCGCAGGCCGGGTCGGGGTTCAAGCCGATCGCGCTCGCCGCCGCGCTGCAGGACGGCCGGTCGCTCGACGACACCTACGACGGCAGCTCACCGCAGACGTTCGGCGGCTCGCCCATCCACAACGACAGCGACGAGAACTTCGGGATGGTGGACCTCGTCACCGCCACCCAGCACTCGATCAACACCGCCTACGTCAACCTCGGCCAGGACATCGGCAACGAGAAGATCGCCGAGATGGCCGAGAAGATGGGCATCCCCCGGTCGCAGATGACCGCCGACCAGCGCCACGCCGCGACGTTCCCGCTCGGCATCGTGTCGCTGCATCCCGTCCAGCAGGCGGGCGTGTACGCGACGTTCGCGTCCGAGGGCCTGCACCGGACGCCGTTCGTGGTGAAGTCCGTCACCGGCGGCGAGAACGAGAAGCGCACGTTCACCGAGGAGGGGGAGCGGGCGCTCAGCGTGCAGAACGCGCGGGACGCGACGTATGCGATGCAGCAGGTCGTCCAGGGCGGTACCGGGACGAACGCGCAGCTTCCCGACGGCCGTGAGGTCGCGGGCAAGACCGGCACCACCGACGAGGGCCGGGCGATCTGGTTCAACGGGTTCATCCCGCAGATGGCGACGTCGGTCGCGATGTTCCGCAGCGACGGCAAGCCGCTGAACATCCCCGGCTACGGCGCGTACGGCG
This sequence comes from Actinomadura formosensis NBRC 14204, assembly GCF_001552155.1. Lineage (GTDB taxonomy): Bacteria > Actinomycetota > Actinomycetes > Streptosporangiales > Streptosporangiaceae > Spirillospora > Spirillospora formosensis. The sequence continues at coordinate 19,637 of NZ_BCQQ01000010.1, forward strand.
GGCAACTGCCCGCACAGATCTGGCGCTCCTACATGTCGGACGCCGTCAACATCAAGGACTACGCGCCCAAGTCGTTCGGGTCGCCGTCCACCACCCCGGGCGGCGGCTACGACACGCCGCCCCCGCAGGACTCGCCCGGCACGCCGGAGCCGCCGCCCACGACCGTGCCGTCCGAGCCGCCGCCGACCACCGAGGAACCCGACATCCCGCTGCCGCCCACGCCGACCGTGCCGCCGACCATCGTCCCGCCCGAGCCCGGCGGAGGCGGCGGGGGCGGCGACCAGCCCGGCGGCGGAGGCGGTGACGGCGGGGGCGGCGGCACCGGCGGTGGAGGCACCGGCGGAGCCGGCCCGGTCTCCTCCAGGTAGCAAGCCCGGTCGCGGGCCGGCTCAGTCGCAGGCCGCGCCGATACTGGCCGGTGTCTCCTTCATCACCGTGTTGAGCTGGGAGACGTCGCCGGTGCCGACGGCGGGCGCGGCGGCGCGCAGCCTGTCCGCCTCCGCCGTCAGCGCCTTCCGCAGCGCACTGTCGTCGGCCTTCTTCGCCAGCCCGTCGACCCGTCCGGCGAGCTGCTCGGTCGCCTGCCGCCACTGCACGGGCTCGGCCGCCGGAATGCTCCTGACCTGGGTGATGTACTGCTGGAACACCTTCTTGGCGTCGGTGCACACCTGGCCGGAGTTGCCGCCCAGCATCCCGCACCCGCTCAGGGCGCCGAGCATCACCACGCCTCCGGCCAGCGCCCGAACCACCCCGTACCGCATCGCACCCTCCCGCTTGATCCCCGACCGGACCCGCATATGATTCCGCACGAGGTCATGAGCGCCAGTGTCAAGCCCCGGCTTGCCGGCCGGCAAGCCTTCGCCCGCGACGGAGTGCCCCGGGTGAGGACCTGGCCGGACGCGGCACCGCGTCCCGGCAAGCGCGGATCCCGACCTTCGCCCGGGGTCCCTGACCCCGGAAGGATCCGGCATGCCCACGCTGCTCGCCCATTCCCTCATCACGCCTGCTGTGACGCACCCCGAGGGGGTCCGGGTTCGCCGCATCCCCCGCGTTGTCGGGGCGGGCCTCCCCGTCCCCCTGCGGGCCGCCGCCCCCTGTCCGAGGGGTGGCGGGGCCGGCGCATCGGCCGGCTCGACGACGCGGTGGGCGGCGTCCGCCGAGCAGCGGCACGAGGCCGGGTCGCCGAACGTCCTCGGCGCGATCGCGCTCGCCGGGCCGGCGGCCCGCTGACCTGCGAACCACCGCGGACAGTCAGGTGAATATGCTTTTTGGTCCTGTTCGCCCATGTAGCGTAAGCAGTCGCGCGGGGACGAGCACGGAGGAAACAGGGGGTGGCGACCGTGGCCGACGCGTGGCGACCCACGTCGGAGCTTGAGCACCGGTTGCAGGAGACCGTACGGGCCGGGGACCAGGAGGGCTACTTCCGCCTCCTCGCGGACAGCGAACTCGTCGTCCCCGTCGCGCCCGATCTGGTGGACGGTGTCCTCGCCAACGAGACGCAGCCGCCATGGCCGACCCAGGAGGAGGACGGCCGTGTCCACGTCCTCGCCTACACCTCGGCGTCGGCGATGCGCGCCTGCCTCGGACCGTCCTACCGGCACTTCATGACGCTCCGGTTCGGCGACCTCGCGGAGACCTGGCCGGACGCCCGCTGGTGGCTCGCCGTGGACGCGCCCGCCCACGGCGCCGGCACCGTCCTGCCCATCGAGGCGCGGCTGCCGGCCTGGTTCGTCCGCCAGGTCGCCGAGGGCGACGGCCGCCCGCCCCGGGTCGGCCGCGCGCCCGCCCCCTGGGAGGAACTCCGCGACCAGCACCGCGACCTGCCCCGCCGGTCGCCGCGCCCCGAGTTCCAGCCCGCCAACGACGTCGAACGCGAACTGCTGCGGGCCGCCGCGAACAACGACCACGACCTGTTCCTGCAGACGCTCGCCGACACCGACGTCCTGCTGCCCGTCCCGGACGACATGGACTACGCGCTGCGTCCGGGCCGTCCCGGTTTCCCCTGGCAGACCCGGGAGGTGGACGGCGCCACGGTCGTGCCGGTCTTCACCTCCCCCGAACGCCTCACCGAGGCGTCCGGCCCGGGCGCCGAGTACATCAAGCTGCCGTTCACCGTCGCCCTGCGCTACTGGCCGAACCACGACTGGCTGCTCGCCATCAACTCCGGCTCCCCCGCCGGCGGGACCGTCCACGCCCAGCAGCTTCCCGGCCTCGCGACCTGGGCCGACCAGCGCGCCGCCCAGCGCATGACGGACCGCTTCGAACCGCAGAACGACATCGAACAGCGCCTCTTCGAGGTCGCCCGCCGACGCGACACCGACACCTTCTACACGCTCCTTCTCGGCGCCCAGGTCCTGGTGCCCGCCGACGCGGACACCCCGTGGGGCATCGTCCCCGGCGACCCCGACTTCCCGTGGCGCCCCGTCCCCGTCCACGGGCGGACGTCGATCCAGGTCTTCACGTCCCTGCGGTGGATGAACGAGGCCATCGGCTCGTCCCGCTTCATCATGCCGAGCCTGCACGAGATGATCGCCGCCTGGCCGGACACGGACTGGACGCTCGTCCTCAACCCCGGGACCCCGATCGACGCGTCCATGCCGGGTGACCAGATCCGCACCCTGCGCGGCCCGGCGACCCCGCCGTCGGCGTCCACGCCCCCGCCCCCGGAGACCCCGGCGGTCCCGGTGGCCCCCGCCGTCCCCTCGGCCGGCGAAGAGCTGCACGGCACCCTGGGACGCCACGCGGGCACGCCGCACGAGGACGCTCCGGGCGATGCGGGCCCGCCCCCCGTACCGAGCAGCTCGGGTCCAGCCGGCGGGCCGGGCCTTGAGCCCACGACGCCTCCGGGCGGAGTGCCCCAGGCGGAACACCGCGCGCCCGACCTGCCCGGCCCGGCCCGGCCCGGCCGCCACGCTGGCCTCCCCGCCGAAGAAGCACTGGGCAGTGGTACACCCGATGGCCCCGCCCCAGCGGAGCCCGGTCTCCCGCCGGCCGGCGCCGAGGGCGTTTCCAGCGAGCCGATCGATCTCGCAAACCCCGGTTCAGGCGATGAGCCTGCGGCAGGACGTGAACCCACGGCCCACCCCACCCCGCAAGCGTCCGGCGGGCCGCAGAACAGCGCCCCACCTGTCGAAACGGAAGATCCCACCGGTACCACCGGTGAGCCCTCCAGCCTCCCCCCAAGCACTCCTCACGACCCCGCTTCGGGCGGCACAGGCACATTCCACACGCAGGGCCTCGCCAGTGAGCCCGATAGCGTCCCGAACGCCGCTCCAGGCGGGGAGCCTGGAACGAGCCCTGAACCCACGGCCCACCGCGACCCCCGCCCGTCCGGCATGTCCGGCGCCCCGGAAGAACCAGGCCGCCACACGGGCATGCCCGGCCGACCGCATGGCAGCGCCGCACCCGCCGGAACGGGCGACCCCACCGGCGAACTCTCCGCCCCGGGCACAGCCCACGAAGCCGCTCCGGGCGGCGCAGGCGCGTCCAGCCCGCCGCAGGATCTTGCGGGCGGCGCGAACACCGGTCCGGACGTCCGGCCCGGCACGAGCCCGGAAGCCGCGGCGCACGACGCGCCTCTGGCGCCTGACCCGTCCAGTACGACGGAAGACATCGGCATACCGGGCGTTCCCCAGGAAGGCGTGCCGATCAGCGTTATCGCCACCGAGGCGGCGGGCGGGCACGGCGCAGCAGACCTCGGAGGCCGGCACGGAAGTGAGCCGGGCGGTTCGGGCGCGTCCCCCACGCAGGACATCGGCGGCGAGCCGGGCGCGGGACGTGGACCGGTGCCGCACACCGGCCCTCGCGCGCCTGACACACCGGGAGCGCCGGAGCCGCCCGCGGGCATGCCCGGCTCGCCGCGCACAGGTGCGCAGGGCAGCATCGCCGGCACGCCCACCGGCCCCGGCACGGAGGACCTCAGCCGCCGCCCGGGCTCAGCACACGAGCCCGCTCCGGGCGGCGCGGGCGCGGCCGGGACGGGGGACGTTGACGCCGATCCCGACGGTGAGCCCGGTGCGGTCCTGGAAGCCCCGGCACAGGACGCCCCACGCACGCCCAGTGCGCCGCACGAAGGCCCGCAACCCGGCGAGGCCGGTGAACGCGGCACGGACGAGTTCGGCCGGCACCCGGGCGCACTCCATGACAGCGGACCCGGCGACGGCGCGGGCAACGCGCGGAGCGTTGGCGGGGCCGGCACCGAACATCCCGGCGAGGCCCGGCGGGAGGGGGCCGCGGCCGTGCCCGGCCCGCGGGCCCTGCGGGCCGTCGAGGAGCCGGAGCCGGTGTTCGAGCCGGGCAACCGGGTCGACCAGGAACTCTACGAGGCCGCGCTGAGCGGGGACCCCGACGCGTTCCTGCGGGTGCTGCTCAACGCGAACGTGCTCGTGCCGATTCCGGATGAGGCGCCGCTCGAAGTGACGCCGATGCAGCGGGAGTTCCGGTGGGACGCGGCGCTGCGCGGGGAGTCGGCGGTCCAGGTGTTCACGTCGCTGGTGCGGCTGCGCGAGGTGCTGCCGCAGTCCCGGTTCGTCTACGCGGACTTCCGGGAGCTGATCGGCGCATGGCCCCGGGACGACTGGGCGATGCTGCTCAACCCGGGGACGCGCATCGGGGCGTCGCTGCAGGGCGACCAGGTGCGGGCGCTCAGCGAGTGGGCGATGCGGATCGGGCTCGTCCCGGCGCGGCCCGAAGTGCCGCTCCCGCCGCCGCGGCCGGAGCCGTCCGCGGCGCAGCTGCCGTCCGACCCCGACGACCGCGTCTCGGCCCCGACGATCATGCAGAAGGTCGTCCCGCACGGGCACGTCGCCTGGTACCTGGAGCAGGGCTACGACCGGGTCGGCGGCTTCGTCCACTCGACCGCGGACGTCGCCGAGCTGCAGACGCCCGTCCAGTTGTACGAGGCACTGGGGCTGCTCTACGCCGACTCGTCGTTCTCACTGGCCGACGAGGGCGTGTACGTCATCCGGTGGCCCGCGTACTGCCCTGATCTGTACCGGGTTCCGTTCGGCGGACAGGACGAGGCGGAGATGGCCGCCTGGGGCGAGGCCGGCTGGGTCATCGAGCGGCCGCCGTTCCTGGGCGGCGGCTTCGCGCCGGGAAGCGCCGGGTCGATCCGCGAATACAAGGTCGACAGCGTCCGGCTGCCGTACGGCGCGGAGATGTACTACCTCGGCCGCGACCGTTCCGAGCGGTTCGTGGCGATGTACGACCCCGACCGGCTCGCCTGGCTGCGGCCGGAGCCGAGTCCGGAGGTCCGGGACGGGTGGACGGAGGCCACGCAGTGATCCGGGACGGGTACGTCGCGCGCTGGCTCGGACGCGACTTCGAGGCCGCGCCGGGCGCCGACGGCGAGGTCAGGCTGTACGCGCCCGGCCCGACGGACGGGTTCGAGGAACTGCGGCCCGGACGCTTCCGCCGCATCGTCCCCGCGTCCGAGGTCGAGGACCTCCGGTACGTCCGGACGACGTGCCGCTGGCGCGGTGAGCGGTTCGTCATCGTCGGCGAGCACGAGACCTGGGTGCGCGTCGAATACATGGGCGGGCGGGCCCCGGTCGCCGAGGCTCTCGGGCTCGACCGCGTCGACCAGGGCATCTGGCAGGCGTGGGCCCCCGGCGCGGAGATCGAGGACGTCCGGGAAGAGTTCATCTGACCCCGGATGGACTTGATTTGCCCCGGTGATCCGTGTTCGCATGATTCCCGAGGCGATCCCTCAGTAGTGAATATCTGGCACAGGCGCTCAACGGCGAGGCGACGGAGGTGCTACGGCAGTGCTCTGCCGATCGGCGGTCAAACCGGTGTTCATCGGTCTCGGTGCGGCGGCCGTCCTCGCCGCCGGCGGCACATCAGCCATAGCCGCACCCCCGTCCCCCTCAGGCTCGGCCTCACCGTCCGCCTCCCGGCCGGCCACCACGGGCAGGCTCGCGGTGAGCATCAGCCCGCATGCTTCCGAGGCGGGCCCCGGTGACAGGGTGACGTTGCGGACGCACATCGAGGCCGTGGACGGCAGAGTCTCCGGCATCAAGGTCGAGCGCATCGTGGCGACCCCGCAGTCGGCGGACGCGACGGTCGAGAGCAGGTGCCTCTCTCCGTTCCAGGCCTCCGACTGCACCATCGAGAAGCTCAAGAGCGGCGAGTCCGCGAACGTCGAGTCGACGGTGTCCGTCCCCAAGTCCACGAAGAAAACGGTGACGGTGACGGTCACCGTGATCGTGAGTGCGACCGGGCTGAAGGACTCGACTCCGACCGCCACCGTCACCTACGTCGTGCCGGAGCAGTCCCCGACCCCGACCCCGACCAAGTCGCCCACCGCCTCACCGACGAAGAAGCCGACGCCGACCAAGAAGCCGGCCAAGCCGTCACCCAGTCACACGTCGTCGTCCGGGACGTCCCACGGGGGCTCGGGTGGCGGCGGCGGGTCCTCGTCCAGTGGCGGGTCGTCGTCCAGTGGCGGGTCGTCGTCCACCGGGACGGGGACCAGCACGAGCGGATACGTTCCGCCGACACCGAACTCCTCATTCGACGCCAAGCCCCCCGAGGTGGCGTTGCCGCAGATCCAGGCGCCCAGCCCGTCGGTCGCACCGAGCCCGGTGCCCGGGTCGGGGACACCGCAGAGCCGGTTGCAGGGCAACAAGGCGCCCGTCGCGCAGGACCTCACGTTCGAGCGGATGGCGAGCACGCAGATCGCCTGGCTCGCCGCCCTGCTGGTCGCGTTCTCGCTCCTGCTCACCCAACTGCGGCTCGGGCGGCGGCACACGCCGGCCGCCGCCGCGAAACGCGTGCGGGGAACCCACCGCCGCCCCCGCCGCGGCATGTTCGGCAAGTAACCGCACCGCGTCACGTTCGCACCGTTACCTGGCCCATCCGTCACGGGAGTCCCGGGTACACACAGGAATGACGACCGGCCCACGACGATGGTCTCTTCACCGTTGTCAAGCAATGCCAATCCAGCCAGACCAATTTCTCGGGTGGACAGGAAAGGCCGGGGCCACGCAAATCGCCTTGCGGGTCTTCGGGGGCGGTCCAGGAGAGTCAAGCCGCGGGCGCGGACACGGGTGTTCCCGGTGCTGGTCACCCACCCCTCCATCAGGGCGAAATGACTGGTGGATGCGCCCGGCCGGCCGGGCGGAGAACGGAGCGAGTGCGTATTATCCGCTTTTCAAAAATGCTCTCAGTTGATCAATCTTTGGTGAGGGTGTAGCAGGCTATTGCGGCGGCGGCCACGACATTGAGGGAATCGACGCCGCGGGCCAGGGCCGTTTCTTTCATGGGAATGCGGACGCGGTGATCGGCCTCGTTCAGCCAGCGGGACGAAAGACCGTCCCCCTCGGCGCCCAGGAGCAGCGCCCGGCGATCGGCCGTTTTCACCTCGTCGATGGGTTCCGCGTCCGGGGACGGAGTCAGGGCGAGGAGTTGGAACCCGGCGGCGCGGATCAGGGCCAGGTCGTTGTGCCAGTCGGTCATGCGGGCGTACGGGAGGGCGAAGACGGCGCCCATGGAGACCTTGACCGCGCGGCGGTAGAGGGGATCGGCGCAGCGGGGGGCGAGGACTGCGGCGTCGACGCCGAGGGCCGCCGCGCAGCGGAAGATCGCGCCGATGTTGGTGTGGTCGACGATGTCCTCGCAGATGATGAGGCTGCGGGCGGTGGTGAGGACGGTGCTCAGCGGGGGCAGCGGGAGGCGTTCGAGGGACGCCAGGGCGCCGCGGTGCACCTGGAAGCCGGTGATCGACTCCATGGTGGCGTCGTCCGCGACGTAGACGGGGGCGTCCAGGCCGTCCAGGACGTCCGCGAGAGGGGCGGCCCAGCGGCGCGCCATCAGCAGGGACCGGACGGGGTGGCCGGCACCGATCGCGCGGCGGATCACCTTCTCGCCCTCCGCGACGAACAGGCCGTGCTCGGCCTCCAGGCTCTTGCGGAGGTTCACGTCGCGGAGCCGTACATAGTCGGCGATCCGCGGGTCGGCGGGGTCGGAGACGGGGATCAGATCGGCCATGCCCCCAGTCTGCCGCCGCCGGGCCACCGGACGGTTCGTACCAGCTTGATCGCAGGATGTGAGAGCTGAGAGTAATGCCAGGATCGTCAGGCCATACGGTGATGACCTGCGTCATTATCACTTTTGATCTCTTTGTAACCTCTGGTTCGTACTACTACAGTGCCGGGGAGCATCGGCGGGTTTCGGGTGAATCGAGGGCAGGGCATGAGCGGACGTCATCGCAATGACTTCCCCGAGGGGATGGACGGCGGCTACGACCCGTCCAGACCCGTCTTCGGCCCGGCCAACGATGGGTCGTCCGACTGGTTCGGACCGCGGGACGGCCAGAGCGGGCCGCTCTCCCAGCCCCCGGCCGGGCCGCAGGGCGCGCCGCCCGGCGCGCCGGGTGAGGCGCCGGAGTGGTTCACGCCGCGCCAGTCGTCCGAGGAGCCGGTCTACGGTTCCGGCGGCACCTCCGATGCGGGCGGCTACGGGCTCGGACGGTCCGGTGGACACCCCCAGGGTGAACCGCGCTCCGCGTCCCCGCAGGGCCCCCCGCCCGAATCCTCGCCGCTCGCCGGCACCGGGTACAGCGAGTACGACTCGATCCGGAGTTCGGACGGCGGCCCGCCCGGTGCCTTCGGCGGTGGTTCGGGCGGCTCCGGCGGTTACGGCGGCGGTCCCGGTGGTCCGGGGCGTTCCGGCGGCTATGGCGGGGGCGGTTCGGGCGGCTATGGCGGGGGCGGTTCGGGCGGCTACGAGTACGGGCGCCGCAGGCGCAAGCGCAGCGCGACCGCGCTGATCGGGCCGATGGCCGGGGCGGTGGGTCTCGCGGTGCTGCTCGGCGTCGGCGTCTACGCGTTCGCCGAGAGCGGCGGCGGCTGCTCCGGCGACGACGCGATGAACCTGTCCGTCGCGGCGGCGCCCGACATCGCGCCGGCCGTGGAGAAGGCCGCCGGACGCTTCAACGACACCAAGCACAAGGTCGACGGCAAGTGCGTCAAGGCGACGGTGAAGAAGACCGAGTCGTCGGCGGTGACGACCCTGCTGTCCGGGCAGGCCGTGACGAACGAGCGCCCGGACGTGTGGATCCCCGACTCGTCCATGTGGATCTCGCTGGCCCAGTCGAACGCCGAGAAGGGCGCCGACCAGGGCGGCGTCGTCTCCACCAAGACCTCCGTCGCGACGAGCCCGATCGTCATCGGGCTGCCGCGGTCGCTTGCGATGCAGTTGAAGCAGCAGGGCATCACCGCCAGCCCGTCCTGGGACAACCTGCTGAAGGCCGCCGGCGGTGTCGCGGGCGGCGCGGTGACCAAGAACCAGATGATCCCGGCCGGTTCGGTGCGGCTGGTCGTGCCCGACCCGATGAGGAACGCGGCGGGCATGGGCTCGCTCATGGTCACGAGCACGCTGCTGGCGAACGACCCCAACCGCGACTCGATCTTCACCGGCATCGTCCGGACGGTCCGGGAGAGCACCGTCCCCACGGTGGAGGCGGAGTTCGCGGCGTTCCGCAAGGAGGGCGGCGGCAAGAAGCCGATCTCGCTGTCGTCCGAGCAGTCGCTCTTCCAGTACAACAGGACGAAGCCGGACGAGCCGGCGGTGGCGCTGTACCCGATCGAGGGCACGCTGTCGATGGACTACCCGTTCGCCGTCACCAGCAAGGATTCCGGCAAGCAGAAGGGCGCCCGCCTGCTGGAGCAGGCGATGACCACCGAGGCCACCCGCAAGGACGTCCACGAGCTGGGCTTCCGCACCCCGGACGGCAAGGCGCCGACCGGCTTCACCCAGGCGGCCGGGGTCAGCCCGGCCAGGCCGCGGCAGTTGCCCGCGCCGAAGCGCGAGGACGTAGCGAAGGTCATGCAGGCGTGGGCGAAGCTGTCGCTCGGGCTGCGCATGGTGACGCTGGTCGACGTGTCCGGCTCGATGGCGGAGAAGGTCGGCCCGAACGTCGACCGGCTGCAGGCCATCGCGCAGGTGTCGCAGGGCGGCCTCAGCATGATGTCGAACGACACCGAACTCGGCCTGTGGCTGTTCTCCACGAACATGAACGGCGACCTGCCGTACAAGGTGGCGGTGCCGATCGGCTCGCTCGGTGAGCGGATCGGGTCCAACACCCGGCGCGGCCTCGTCCTGTCGGCGCTCAACCAGATGCGGCCGAAGGCGACCGGCGACACCGGCCTGTACCGGACGATGCTGGCCGCGTACAAGGAGATGAACAAGACCTACAAGCCGGAGTTCGGCAACTCGATCCTGCTGCTGACGGACGGCAAGAACGACGACGACGGCGGTCCCACGCTGGCGGAGACGCTGAAGCAGCTGAAGGCCATGCAGGACCCGAACAAGCCGATCCAGGTCAACATGATCGGGTTCGGCAAGGGCGTGGACCGGGGCGAGCTGGAGCAGATCGCCGCGGCGACGAACGGCAACGTCCAGGTCGCGCAGACCCGGCAGGAGATCTCCAGGATCTTCCTGAAGATGCTGTCCCGCCGGATCCAATGATCACTCTCCGGTGATCTTACGGATGCGTCAGGTAGTTTCTGAATTTTTCCTGCCGGTCGCTGTGAACCCGGCACGGGAGTCGATCGTCAATCTAGTGGAGGCCCGACGGGGAGCGGGGCCGTCGGGCCTCCGACCTACTTTCCCACCCGGCTCGTCACGGGGAAGTGGCCGCCGGTGCGGCGGCGGGAAAGTCTTGTCGCTCCCTTTTCTTGGATCTTCCAGCCCGTCCCTGATGATGCGGACGCGGAATCCGAACACAGCCCGCGGGAGGACCTTGTGTCCGGTTGGCCCACTCTCGATCGCGCGGACGACGAACGCCTGGCACGGTCGCTGGCCGCAGGCGATCCCAGCGCGCTCATCCAGGTCATGGACCGCTACGCGGCGCGCCTGTACGACTACTGTCACGCGCTGCTGCGCGACCAGGAACAGGCGGCCGGCGCGCTGCACGACGCGCTCATCGCCGCCTACGCGCACGTGCCCGTCCTGCGCGAACCCGAGCGTTTCCGCGGTTGGGTGTACGCGCTCGTCCGTAACGAGTGCATGCGGCGGCTGCGCGACCCGGACCGTCCCCCGACGCGGCACGAGGCGCCCGAGGTCGAGGACGGCTTCCTGGACGAGGCCGAACGCGCCCGGCGGGAGGACGCCCGCCGGCTCGTGCACGGCGCCCTGTCGGGGCTGCGCGGCCGCGAGCGCGAGTCGCTCGACCTCATGCTGCGGCACGGCCTGGACGTCCTCGAAATCGGCGGCGTCCTCGGCCTCGGCGCGCAGGAGGCCGCGGATCTGACCGAGGCGGCCCACGCCCGCCTCGACGACGCGCTCGCCGCCGCCTACATCGCCCGCGCGGGGCAGGACTCCTGCCCCGCCGTCACCGCGATCGCCGGCGGCGGGGAGTGGCCGCTGCCGCCGCAGGTCGTGCGCGACCTCGTCCAGCACATCGAGTCCTGCCCGGCATGCGGGGCGCTGCGCGACCGGTCGGTGTCGGCGGCACGGCTGCTGCAGGTGCTGCCGGTCGCGATGATGCCGACCGACCTGCGCGGGCACGTCATGGCCACCGCCACCGATGCCGCGCTGGCCGCGGACATGGCCCACATCGCGAACCGTGCCGGGCCTCTGGACGAGTGGGGCTGGCCCTACACCGCCGACCGGACACCCGCCCAGGAGCCTTCCGAACGGCGCACTCCGCGCGCGCTCTGGCCGGCGCTGGCCGCCGCCGCCGCGGTCATCGTGGTCGTGGCGGGGGCCTTTTATGTGATGTCGGGCTCGCCCAGTAGAGGGGCGAGCGCGCAGGGGCCGACCGACAGGACGTCGGCGACGGTGCTCGACCCGTCCTCGCCGCCCGAGTCCGAGGAACCGTCGGATACGCCGACGCCCACGAAGAGCGCCACCCCCACGCCCACACCCACGACGACCTCCCCGACCCCGACGCCGACGGTGTCGCGCACACCGTCGTCCCGCCCGCCCGAGCCGCGCCCGACCCGGACCACGAAGAGGCCTTCGGCGGGGACCCTGTCGGTGGGAACTTGCACGGTGTCCCGGACGGGAGACAAATGCCCCATGAGCGTGACCGCGAGCGGCGGACCTGTGACCTGGGCGGTTACGGGGTACTCGGCCAACGTCAGGGCCGGTGGGAGCGGCACCCTTCCGAGCGGCGGCTCCACGCGCGTCCTGGTCGAACTCACTGGGCCGTGCACACCGGGCGGCTCCGGGACGGTGTATTTCTCTCCGGGCGGTAAGGCGGGCACCGTTACGTTCGACTGTGAGTCGGGCAACGGGAACGGCAACGGCAACAACTGGTGATCAAGTGTGGCCTAGATCACTTTTGAGCGGGCGAGTGCCGTCCGACTAGGAGAGACAGACACGCCGCGTACCGGATCCATCACGGAAACCCGCCCATCAGGGAGAAATTCCAGAAACTTGGTGGCAAGATCAGGCAACCAGAGTCGGCCGACAGGCGTCGGGGCTCACCAGGGGCATGATCGACAACACCACCGAATTCGACTGGGAGGGTTCCCGTGGCCGGTGAGCCAGGGGCCGGGCGGAACGACGACCTCAGGCTGGCGGAGGCGCTGCGAGCCGGGGACGTCATCGCCCTGACCGAGGTCTACGACACCTACGCGCCGTTCCTCTACGACTACTGTCACGGCCTGCTCCGCGACCGGGTCGAGGCGACCGGCGCGCTGCGCAACGTCATCATCGCCGCCCGCGAGCACGTGGAACGGCTCACCGAGCCGGACCGGCTGCGTGGCTGGCTGTACGCGATCGCGCGCAAGGAGTGCATGCGGCGCCGCGACAGCCCGAACCGGCACACCGGCCAGGAGGCGCCGGAGGCCGACGACGACCTGACGCCCGAGCAGCTGGCCCGCCGCGAGGAGCGCCGGCTGCTCGCCTACAGCGCGGTCGCCGCGCTGAACGGCCGGCAGCGCGAGGCGATCGACCTGTCCGCCCGGCATGAGCTGGACGAGGTCGACCTGTGCGGCGTCTTCGGGATCCCGCTGGAGGAGACGCTCGCGCTCGTCGAGAAGGCCCGCGCGGACCTCGCCACCGCGCTGCGCGCCGCCATCATCGCGCAGAACCACTGGAAGGACTGCCCCACCGTCGCGTCGCTGGCCGAGTCGTGGCCGCTGTCTCCGCAGACGGCCGCGTCGCTCGTCCGGCATGTGGCGAGTTGCCCGGTGTGCGAGCGGCAGGAGACGCCGCCGCTGCCGCCGGACCGGCTGCTGACCGTGCTGCCGATCGCGGCGATCCCCACCGACCTGCGGCTGGACGTGCTGACCGCCGCGACCGCCGAGGACCGCGCCGGCAACCGCCGCGCGATCGCCGCGTGGATCGAGCCGTTCGACGAGTACGGCTGGCCGCTCCCCTACGAGCCGACCGCCCCGCGCGCCCGCGACCGGGCGCCCCGGCGGCGCGCGCCGCTGCTCGCGGCCGCCGCCGTGGGCGTCGGGCTCCTGGTGCTGTTCGGCGGCGCGATGTCCTGGCTGAACAGCGGCAACAACGGGTCGAACGCCGCGGCGACCGGTCCGCGGACACCCGGGGACAGCGGCTCGCCCGAGGACTCGCGCGTGCCCGAGGAGACACCGACCGACCCGTCCCCCACGGTCACGTCCCCGTCCCCGACCGAGTCGAAGACGCCGTCGAAGTCCCCGTCGCCGTCGAAGTCCCCGTCCAAGACGCCGTCGACCAGCCCCCCGGCCTCACCGACGACGCGGGCGCCGAAGCCCTCGAAGCCGGGCACCCTGCGGGTGACGGGGTGCGACATGGACGACGAGGACTCCTGCACGGTCAGGTTCACCGCGGTCGGAGGCCCGGTGAACTGGCGGGTGACCGGCACGTCCGGGCCCGTCCGGGCGGGAGGCGCCGGTCATCTCGACGCCGGGGAGACGGGCGGCGTGTCAGTGTCGCGTTCGTCCGGCTTCTGCCTCGGCCGCCAGAGCGGTTCCGTGACGGTCTCGCCCGGCGGATCCGTGACGGTGTCCTACAGGTGCTGACGGGCCGCTAGGAGAAGGCGCCCGCGTCCAGGGTCCGGTGGGCACGGTCCAGCAGGAGGGGAACGGCGCCGCCGATCTGGTCGAACCCCTCGCCGACCGTCGCGTTCTGCAGGAAGCGGGCGTGGATGCCCTCCAGGATGACCGCGAGCTTGAAACACGCGAACGCGACATAGAAGTCGAGGCCGGCGAGGTCGAAGCCGCTCAGCGCCGCGTACCGGTCGGCGAACTCGCGGCGGGTGAAGAAGCCCGGCGCCGAGGTGATCGTCGCGCCGACCGGCAGTTCCTCGGCGTCGGTGGCCTCGGCCCAGTAGACGAGCGTCAGCCCGAGATCGGACAGTGGGTCGCCCAGGGTCGACATCTCCCAGTCGACGACGGCCGCGATCTCGGGACGCGGCTCCAGCCGGGCGAGCGCGTTGTCGAGCCGGAAGTCGCCGTGGACGAGCCGGGCCGGGGAGTCCGCCGGCAGCCGTTCGGCGAGCCGCGTGCCCGCTCGGGCGTGATGTCCGCGGCGTCCTCGCGGGTGCGCAGGACGCGGCCCTCGACGAAGTCCATGAGGTGGAAGCGGGCGCCGATGACGTCCTCGTCGTCGCAGAACGCCAGCGTCGCCGGCACCGGCACGGCCGTCCCGCCGCCGAGCGCGGACAGCACCCGGTACTCGCGCCCCATGTCGTGCGCCGTCGGGAGGACGTGCCCGAGCGGCGGCCTGCGGAGCACGATGCGGCGGCCGCCGTCCAGGGTGATCCCGTACGTCAGGTTCGAACGTCCGCCCGCGATCAGGTCGACCGCGGTGATCCGTCCCGTACCGGGCAGTTCCCGGGCCAGCCAGGCCGCGAGGCGGGGGACGTCGATACCGGGGACCCCGGCCGGGAGTTCTGCGTCAGCGGTCATGACGTCCTATTAGAACGCCGCTCGGTCCGGCTGTGAACCCCGCACGTGCACCTGCGGTCCCGGCCGGTGCGCACGCTCCCCCCGGCCACTTCCGGCCGACTTTCAGGAAGGCTTCACCCTGTCTCCAGGGACGCGATTGACCTGCGTGAACATCGCGACGTCCGGACCTGGGCGCCCGATTCGCCGAAACTTCCAGAGGAAAAAGGTGACACAAGGTGGAATCCTCGTACACCACGGGTATGCGTCTGCGGCGACACCTTCCGCAGGGCGGGGCTCAACCTGTCCGGTGTCGGCAGCCGTCATCCCGGCCCGTGAGACGGCAGGCTGGACTTATGAGTCTCGCTGGGCTAAGAGAATAGGACTAGACCATTCGGGACTAGATCGCCCGATTTGGGGGGACACACCGTGGCAGACGCATGGCTGCCGGGAGCCGGCCGCATGCCGGCGCGACAGGACGGCGGAGCGTTGCAAGGAGGTGCTCCCCGCGCCGTCTGGTGTACCGGAGAACACGATCCGCGTACCGTCTCCGCACGCTCCGTCGCCGCCGACCTCGTCAAGGAGGACCGGCCGGCGCACCTGGTGTGGCATCCCGGCACCGGCGAGATCGTCCAGCTCGTCCCGATCACCCGCGCGGCCCGGCTGCTCGGCCGCGTCGGCCGGGAGGGCCGCGTCTGCGCGCAGATCATGGTGATCGGCCAGGCCCGGACGCCGTTCACCGGCTCCCTGCTCAGCGGCGTCGACGCGATCGTCCAGTGGCTGGACGCGTGGGACGTCGCACGCCGCTGGCCCGCCGGCCCCCCGCTGCCGTCGCCGCAGTCCTACCACGCGCTCCGCGTGCGCAGGGACTGGGCGCGCGGCGGGCACTACGGTGCCTCCCAGGTGCCGACGCTCGACCGCCCCGACCCGGGCGGCATCGACATCCGGCGCATCACCGGGCCCGACACCCCCGTCGCCCCCATCCCGAAGCCGCGCGCGCCGAACGCTCCCGGCGGGGCCCGGCTGCTGCCGCCGCGCCCGCGCACGCCCGACGACGTCCGGTCGCCGCACGACCCGACGCCCGTGCCGTTGCGGCCCGCCTCCGAGCCCGTGACGGTCGGCCAGTCCGCCATGTCGCGCTGAGCGCGTCAGGCGCCGAGGCTCCGCACGATCTCGCAGCCCCTGCGCAGCTGGGCGGGGGTCGCGGCCGAGCCGTAGCCGATCACCAGGCCGGACGCACGGTTCTGCCCCATATGGTGGCGTTCCAGGGTCTCCACGAGCACGCCCCGTTCGGCGGCCTCCGCCGAGATCCGCCGGGCGTCGGACGCCGGGACCTCGACCACGAGATGGAGGCCGGCCGTCTCGCCGCGCAGCGCGAGCCCGTCCAGCGCCCGCACCACCACGGCGCGGCGGCGGGCGTACTCGGCGCGCATCCGGCGGACATACCGGTCGAGATCGCCTCGTTCCAGGAGGAGCCGCAGCGCGTCCTGCGGGACGGCGGCCGTGCGGTCGTTCAGCTCCTCCCGGCGCAGCGCGACCTCGCCGACCAGGCCGGGCCGGCCCACCAGCCAGCCGACGCCCATGTCCATGGTGAGGATCTTCGCCGTCGTGCCGAGATAAACGACGACCTCCGGGTCGAGGCCGTACAGGGCAGGCAGCGGGGCGACATCGAACCGGAACTCGCCGTCGTAGTCGTCCTCGGCGATGAGCGTCCCGGTGCGCCTCGCCCACGCCAGCAGGGCCTGCCGGCGCGGAACGGGCAGGACGCCGCCCATCGGGTACTGGTGCGACGGCGTCGCGTAGACGATGCGGAGATCGTCGGGAAGACCGTCGACGATGAGGCCGTGCTCGTCGACAGGGCACGGCACAAGCTCCGCACCACGTCCCTTCAGAACGGCGCGTGCCCTTCCGTAGCCGGGTTCCTCCAACCCTACGCGGTCACCTGGGCGAAGCACGGTCGCGGCCAGCAGATCAAGCCCGTTCGTCGCCCCGCGCGTGATGAGGAGGCCGTCCGCAGGGCAACTCACGCCGCGGCTACGTCTGATGTAGTCGGCGAGCGCCTCTCTCAGGCCCGGGAGACCATGAGGATCTTGGCGCTGCTGAGGAGGCATTCCCGCCGCCAGCCGCCAGGCCCTCCGCCACGCGGGCGTGTCCAAGGCCCCGATCCAGGCGAGCCCCGGCCTCAGATCGATCTCATGTGGGGCCGCCGCCCTTCGCGCCGGTCTCGTCTTCGTCTTCTGCGGTCTCGGCGTAGGTGCAGCGGCCACACCTTCGGTTACGTACGTGCCGGACCCGTGCCGTCCTTCCAGCCAGCCCTCCGCATAGAGCTGCTCGTAAGCCTCCGTCACCACCGTCCGGCTGACGCCCAGCAGACCCGCCAGCGCCCTGCTGGACGGAAGCCGTTCGCCCGCGGCGAGTCGCCCCTCCCCCATCGCCTCCCGCAACTGGCCCACGAGCTGGGCGCTCATCGGCTCCTTGGCATCACGGTCAACGACGAGAGGAAGCTCGATCGGCAAAGTGGTCTCCGGCTATACGCGCCAAGTGGCCATACCGACCAGGCCACTTTCCTCCTAGCGTAAACGGACATGACCCCACTCTCTTCGACCACCCGCACGCGCCTGGGCCGGCACGCCGAACGCTCCAGCACCGACCGTTCCGTCCTGTACGAGATCCTCGACGCCGGCATGATCTGCCACCTCGGCCTCATCCTGGACGGCACACCACGCGTCATCCCCACCGGCTACGGCCGCTTGGACGACACCCTCTACATCCACGGCTCGACCGGTGCGAGCAGCCTCCTGGCAGGGCCGTCCCAAGAGGTCTGCGTGACCGTGACCCACCTGGACGGGATCGTCCTAGCCCGCTCCGTGTACCACCACTCCATCAACTACCGCAGTGCGGTCATCTACGGGACGCCCCAGGCAGTGACCGACCCCGACGCGAAGCTGACCGGACTCCGCGTCATCACCGAGCAACTGGCCCCCGGCCAGTGGGACGTGGCCCGTGAACCCACCCGCAAGGAACTCGCCGCAGTGGCCGTACTGGCGATCCCCCTGTCCGAGGCGTCCGTCAAGATCCGCCAGGGTCCGCCCAGCGACGAGGACTCCGACTACGCCCTGGACGTCTGGGCAGGCGTCCTCCCCGTCCAGCAGACGTTCGGCCCCCCGTCCCCCGATCCGCTGCTGCGCCCCGGCATCCCCGTCCCGGGACATATCGCCCATCGCGTGACCTCCTAAATCGAACGGACTCCATGCCCCGCACAGTCGTTCATGGTCGTAGGGTGAAGCCATGAACGAGCGGCTGGTCTGGATCGACTGCGAGATGACAGGACTCGACCTGCGCAACGACGCGCTCATCGAGATAGCCGCACTGGTCACCGACAGCGAGCTCAACATCCTCGACGAGGGCGTCGACGTCATCATCAAACCGCCGCCCGAGACGGTGACCCAGATGTCCAAGGTCGTCCGGGACATGCACACCACGTCCGGCCTCCTGGAGGCCCTGCCCGGCGGCATCACCCTCGCCGAGGCCGAGGACATCGTCCTGACCTACGTCCGGAGCCACGTGAAGGACGCCAAGAAGGCGCCCCTCTGCGGCAACTCCATCGCCACCGACCGGTCGTTCCTCGCCCGCGACATGCCCGCACTCGACGACCACCTCCACTACCGCATGGTGGACGTCTCGTCCATCAAAGAGCTGGCCCGCCGCTGGTACCCGCGCGTCTACTTCGCCAGCCCGGAGAAGAAGGGCGGCCACCGCGCCCTCGCCGACATCACCGAGAGCATCCAGGAACTGCGCTACTACCGCGCCGCCGTCTTCGTGGCGCAGCCCGGACCCGACTCCGACACGGCCCGCGCCATCGCCGCCAAAGTGTCCTCCGGCTGACCCACCCGCTCGGAGCCGCTACACTACTGGGAGCCGGGAGCGATTCCGGCCGTGGTGGGTGTAGCTCAGCTGGCAGAGCACTTGGTTGTGGTCCAAGATGTCGGGGGTTCAAGTCCCCTCACTCACCCCAGTGCAAGGCCCCGGTCACTCGGCCGGGGCCTTCGTCATGTGCGGCGCGGTCCATCGACTCTCGGAGATCGGCCGGTTATGCTCCGTTCCTATAAATGTCAACGACACGCCAAGGGCAACGGATGAGTGTCGACGAGAGGGCCCCGCTGCGCGTCCTCGTGGTGGACGATGATCCCCGCGTCCGCGCGGACGTGATCTCCCTGCTGGACGCCAGCGACGAACTCCAGGTCGTCGCCGACACCCCCGACCCCGCGGCCGCCGTCACGCTGGCCGAGCGCCTGCGCCCCGACATCGTCCTGCTGGACGCCGCCTCCGCCGGCCACACGCGCCCCCTCAGCGGCACGTCCCGCGTCTTCCTCCTCTCCGACGACCCGGCCGCCGCCGAGACCGCCCTGCGCGCCGGCGCCTGCGGCCACCTCGCCCCGGGCTCCTTCACCGTCCCCGAACTCATCCGCCGCGTCCGCGACGCGTCCCGCACCACGCTCGGCCTGTCCGCCCGCGAATCGGAGGTCATGGACCTCATCGCCACCGGCCGCTCCAACGGCGAGATCGCCCGCCAGCTCTTCCTCAGCGAGAAGACGGTGAAGAACCACGTCAACCGCATCTACGCCAAGCTCGGCGTCAGCTCCCGCGCCACCGCCATCGCCCTCTGGCGCGGCATGGTGAGTGTCCTCCCCGTCCGGGACTAACCGATTCGCACTGCTCCGCAGGTCCTGATACTGTTCTTCCTGTCGCAAGGGACCCCGGCCCCGGCCGGGTGCCCCACAGACAGGCGCCGTTAGCTCAATTGGCAGAGCAGCGGACTCTTAATCCGCGGGTTCGGGGTTCAAGTCCCTGACGGCGCACCCCACAACCAGCAGCGACGGTATCCTTCGGGGCCGTCGCTGTCGCCTTTCGGGCAACACGCCGCATCACTCCGCACCCGGCGTCATGCGGGGACGCTCACTGCGGGTCGTCGTGCGGGGCGCATTCGAGAAGACAGACACCGTCCGGGTTGCGGCTCGCGGAGAGCATGCGCATTCCGGCGGCGTGGATCACACTCTCGAACTGGTGCACGGTGCGCGCCCGCCCGCCGACGAGCAGCAGGATGCGCAGGTCCTCGTCGGCCGCGGCGGCCCCGTCGGGGGCTCGCTGCTCGGCGATGACGACACGGCCGGCCGGCCCCGCCGCCTCGGCACAGCGGCGCAGGATCGCGGTGGCGTCGTCGTCGCTCCAGCCGATGAGGACGCCGCTGAGCATGTAGACGTCGCCTCCCGGCGGGAGCGGGTCGAAGAAACTCCCCGGAACCACCTCCGCACGATCCTCGACACCGGCGCCGGCCAGGGCCTGCACGCCGCCGGATTCGGCGGGGACCCGCGGTTGCGGCCGACCATCGACTGGATCAAGTCATCGCAGCGCCGGGAGCCGCTCTTCGCGACGGGCTGCCCCGCGGGCGGCTGGGGCTGGGCGATGCCCTCGTCCTGGCCGGACGTCGACGACACCTCGCTGGCCGTGGCCACCCTGGCCCGGTTCGGCGTCCCCGCGGACGATCCGCATCTCCGCGACGGCGTGTCCTGGCTGCACGCGATGCGGAACGGCAACGGCTCCTGGGGCTGCTTCATCCGCAACGGCCGGACCATGTTCGACGCACCCTGCTCGGCGCTGACGGCGCACGCCATGCTGGCCCTGGACGCCGTCGGCGGGCGGGAGCACCGGCTGGACCGGGCGGTGCGCTGGCTGGGGCGGCGGCAACGGCCGGACGGCTCGCTGTCCTGCGTCTGGTTCCGTGACACCGTGGCGGGCACGGCTCACGTGCTGGAAGCCCTTGGGGAAATGGGGCTGAACGACCATCCGGTCGCCCTGGGCTGCGCCCGCTGGCTGCTCGATCACCAGTCGCCCGACGGCGGATGGGGCAACGGGCACGGGGCCGCGTCGTCGGCGGAGGAGACGGCCTGGGCACTGCTCGGACTGGTCTCGGCGGGGATCACCGGCGAACCGGCCGCGGCGGCCGCACGCTGGCTGGCCGGTCACCAGCGTGAGGACGGGCTGTGGAACGGCGGCCAGGTCGGCTACTACTACAACGGGCTGACGTACTGGTGCGACGCCATGGCCAACGGCTACGCCCTGCGGGCCTTGGCCGCCTACCAGACCCGATAGCCGATACGAGGCACCGCCAGGGGGCGGACGGGGCGGGCGGATCCGAGCGGGACCGGATGGGACGCGACCCGAGCGCACTGGAGCGGCCTGGGCTCACCGAATAGACTCGCTGCGTCGACATCGCATGGACGAAGACATCGATCAGCCGCAGTGCAGGAGTGACGCCGCTGATCGGGCCTGTGGAAGGATCCACACGTCATGGAGCTGTGGTCGGTGGTGCGCCCGGTCCGCGCGGCGATGTTCGCCACGACCTGCACCGGGCTCGCAGCCGGCGGCCACCTGGCCGCGGGCGGGACGGTGGAACCGCTCATTCTGGTCGCCTGTTTCGTCATGATGTTCGTCCCGGCGCTGGCGCTGACCCACCGTGAGCACTCGATCGTCACGATTCTGCCCGCCGTCGCTTCTTGCCAGGTGGTCCTGCACCTTGTGCTGTCCCGATGCTGCGTCATGCATGGGATGAGCACAGCCCCGGACACCGTGGCAGCGCATGGCGCTCTCCCAGGTGAGATGGCCGCGCACGGCATGCCCGCCGAAGCGGATGGTTCGCCGGGTTTCAGCATGTTGCTGATGCATGCGGTCGCGGTACTGATCACCTCATGGTGGCTCGAACGCGGTGAAGCGGCGCTGTGCGCCTTCGTCTCCTGCGTGGCCTCCTGGGCGCTGCGATCGCTGGTCTGGCTGCGGCCCGCCGCCGCGCACGGCCCCGCGCGGCCCAGGCCGGTCCTCTGGGCGCGCCACCCTCTTCCCGCCCAGGTGCTGCAGCACGTCATGGTGCGCCGGGGGCCTCCAGCGGTGACCGGCACCCTCGTCTCGGTCTGACCACGGCCCGATCCTCTTGGAGCGCGCACGCCGTGCCCGTGAAGGCACGGGTACCTGTACGGCGCTCGATCATGGCCGGTATCTCGATCTCTTCGATGGTCAGGGCGCTCCGATGCCCCGATGAGGATGCATCACGCCACCGGCCGGCCTCGCCACCCGGCCGTCCGCCGTGTCCCTTTTCCTGGAGCCGTTGATATTTCCCTTGCCTGCCCGCCGCCGTGGCGGCGCCCTCATGGGGCGGTCCTTCCGTGCCGATGAGATCGGGCGATACCCGCAGATCTGCAGCAGAGGGTCCAGGCGAGCCCGGGGTGCGGATGGAGCCGGGCGCGCAGGTGACGCCAGTGGCGGGCCGCACGCCACTTGCGCACCGGGCGGTCCCGCCGGTGATCCCCGCCGTTCCCGGCCGGTTCGCGGGGCCTCCTTCCCGGCCCCGGCATCCGGCCGTGCCGATCCCGCAAAGGAACGAACAGCATGAAGTCCGTCATCGACGACCAGCAGCTCACCCGGCTCGCCCTGGCCGCGCGCCAAGGGGCGCCCGCGGACGTGGAAGCGTTCACCCGAGCCGTCTACGCCCACGTACAGCGCTTCATCTCCTTTCTGGACGGCGCCCACCGGGCGGAGGACCTCACCCAGGAGACCTTCGTGCGCGTGCTGCGCAGCCTGCCCGCGTTCGCCGGGCGCTCCTCTGCCCGCACCTGGCTGCTGTCCATCGCCCGGCGGGTCGTCATCGACCAGCACCGGTCGGCCGCCCGCCGGCCGGCGATCACCGACCTCGACAACTGGCAGCGGACCGTAGAACTACGTCAGCCCGGAGTGCCTCCCGGCTGGGAGGAGGGCGTCGCGTTGACCGCCCTCCTGGCGGAGGTTCCGTGGGAACGGCGCGCTCCCTTCGTACTCACCCAGGTCTTGGGGCTGTCCTACGCCGAGACCGCCGACGCCCTGCAATGCCCGATCGGAACGGTCCGCTCCCGCGTGGCCCGGGCCCGCGCCCAGCTGGTCGGTACCATCCGCGCGGCCGAGCGGTCGGCCTGACCGCGGTCTCCCGGGCGCATCCCTGGTCAGGGTGACATGACGCCGGGACGCTCTCCTATGGCCTTGGTGACTCAAATGAGGCCACGGCGATGTGGGGCCGCCCGGTGATCGGGTGGTCACCGATGTGCGCGCGGACGCCGAAGACTTCGCCGACGAACTCGGGGGTGAGCACCTCCAGCGGCGCGCCCGCGGCCCTGACCCGTCCGGCCTGCAGCACGACCAGGTGGTCACAGTAGGCGACCGCGTGGTCCAGGTCGTGCAGCGCCGCCAGAAGGGTCAGGCCAAGTGACCGGATCAGGTCGAGCAGCCCGAGCTGCGTCCGCACGTCCAGGTGGTTGGTCGGCTCGTCCAGCACCAGAAGCGGCGCTTCCTGGGCGAGCGCGCGGGCCACCAGGACACGCTGGCGTTCGCCGCCTGACAGCGTGGAGAAGAGCCGGTCGGCCGCCCAGAGCATGTCCACGCGTTTGAGGGATTCGTCGATGACGGCGCGGTCGGCGGCGTCATCGCGGTCGAACAGGCCCTTGTGCGGGGCGCGGCCCATCGCCACGACCTCGCCGACCGAGAACTCGGCGCCCAGGTCGCCGTGCTGGGTCAGGACGGCACGGTGCCGGGCGGCCTGCTTGGCGGGCATCCGCCACAGGTCCCGCCCGTCCAGGGACACCACCCCCGTGGACGGCCGCAGTGCCCTGTAGACGGTACGGAGCAGCGTCGACTTACCGCTCCCGTTGGGGCCGACGAGCCCGACGAACTGGCCGGGTTCGGCGGTCAGGTCCACGTCGGAGATGATGGGCTTGGCGTCGATCTTGGCCGTCAGGCCCGCGATGTCCAGCCGCATCAGGAGCCTCCCGTCGCACGCCGCCGCAGCAGCCACAGGAAGAACGGCACGCCGAGGGCGGTGGTGAAGATGCCCACCGGCAGCTCGTTCGGCCGGTCCACGGTGCGGGTGGCGATGTCCACGGCGACCAGGAACACCGCCCCGAGCAGCATCGCCACCGGCAGCACCCGCCGATGGTCGCCGCCGACGAGGAACCGCGTCGCGTGCGGCACCATCAGCCCGACGAACCCGATCCCGCCGACCACGCTCACCGCCGTCGCGGTGAGCAGCGATCCGACCACCAGCAGCGCGATCCGCAGTGCCCGCACCGAGGTGCCGAGCCCGGCCGCCGCGTCGTCGCCGGCCATCAGGGCGTTCATGTTCCGGCCCTGCAGCAGCAGGAACGCCGTGCAGACCGCGATGACGGCGGCCGGGACGCCCACGTCCGACCATGTGGCGCCCGCGATGCTGCCCATCAGCCAGAACATCAGCCCGTGCAGTTCGGTCGGACTCACCCGGAGCTGGATGTAGCTGGTGGCGGCCGAGGCCAGATAGCCGACGGCGACCCCGGCCAGGACCAGCCGCGAGTCCAGCAGCCGGCCGCCGCGCTGCGCGAGCACGTACACCAGCAGCACGCTCAGCACCGCCGTCAGGAACGCCGCGCCCGTCACGCCGAGGCCCCCCAAGGCGGTCGCTCCGAACGCCACGGTGAGCACGGCGCCAAGGGAGGCCCCCGAGGAGATGCCGAGGATGTACGGGTCGGCGAGCGGATTGCGCACCAGCGCCTGGAGGGTCACGCCCGCCACGCTCAGCCCGGCGCCGACCACCGCCGCCACCAGCACGCGCGGTGTACGGATGTCCCACACGACCTGCTCGCGCAGCGGGTCGCCGGAAGCGGAGCCGGTGAGCCGCGCGCCGACCACGTTCCAGACCGACCCGACCGGCAGGTTCACCGAACCGATCGAGATCGCCGCCATCGAGACCACGATCAGGGCCACGACGAGGCCCGCGACGAGGAACCAGGTCATCGTGCCGGACACCATGTGCGGGCCGGGCCTTCGCAGGGTGTGACGGTCAGGCATCCGGCTGCACCACCCTGGCGAGCTTCTCGGCGGCGACGGCGTTCAGCGGCCCGAGGAAGACTCCCTCGGCCACCGTGGCGTAGGTCCGGGTCTTGGACGCCCGCCATTGCGGGTAGCCGGCGAACAGCCCGCGAGCCGCGGCCGCCGGGTCCTCGTTCGGCTGGAACACGCCCACCACCAGCACGTCCACCTGGGCGGCCGCGAGCTGCTCCTTGTTGATCGTGTTGACCGCGTCCGGGGATCGGCCCTCGAACGCGTTGACACCGCCGGCCGCGCGGACGACCTGGTCGGCGACCCGCCCGGTCCAGACCGCGGGCAGGCCGTTCGCGTTCATCGCGGACATGCCGGGATAGGCGATCAGCACCCTCTTCGGGGGCCGTCCCGCCGTGCGCGCCCGCACCGCGTCAAGGCGGCGCCGCAGGTCGGTGGTGACCTGCGCGGCCCTGTGCTGGACGTCGAAGATCCGGCCGAGCAGCCGCAGGAACTCGAACGACGACTCGATCGACTTCTTCTCGTAGGCGCGCTTCTCCCCGGGCGTGGCCTCCGGTTTCCCATAGGCGCAGTTCACCGGGTTGACCAGCGTATTGATCCCGGCCGCGGCCAACTGCTCGCGCGTGGCCAGTCCCTTCCTGGCGTCGAACCCGCCCGACCAGTGCGAGACCACCAGGTCGGGCTTGGCGGCCAGCACCTGCTCGGCGGGCACCTCGAAGTTCCGGTTCGGTTTCAGGCCCCCGGTGGGGAGCGCCTTGATGGCCGACGCCATCGCGGGGTCGTCGGACACCCCGTACGACTGCGCGTTGGCGAGGATGTGCCGCTGCAGGCCGAGCATGATGAAGCTTTCGACCTCACCGACCGAGGTTCCGTTGAGGATGAGCACCCGCCGCGGGGGCCTGGTGAAGGCCACCTTCTGGCCGCAGTTGTCCAAGGTGAGCGGATACGACGTCTTGCCGGGCGTGGCGTCGGCTTCGACTCGTGTCGGCCCGGCGGCGGTGGTGCCGCACCCTGTGGCCGCCAGAGCGAAGACGGCGGCGCTGACCGTGGGCAGCATGAACTCGCGATCGAACATGGGAGACTTCCCTGTTTCCGGTGGTGGTCAAGGAGTGCGCGAAGGCACACCGGGCCCGCCCACCGGCTCACGGTGGGATCAGGCGGCGGCGTGCGGTCGCACCACCGGAGGCCCGCGGCGCCGTACGGCGCGGGCCAGCACGCTGCCCGACCGGGGCGTGACGGCGTCGGCCACCACGGGAGCCCACGGCGGCCGATGGGCCGAACCGGTCCGCAGGAGCGGCCAGCCGAACGCGATCGCGAAGATCGCGCCGAGCAGCCACCACAGGGCCCGCTCGGCACCCGCCAGGAGCACGGCCGCCGCGACCGCCGCCAACGCGTGGGCGAGCAGCATCGCCGGGCCGAGACTCGGCGCGGCCGCGGGCGCGGGGGCCGCGCCCATGTGGTGAGCCGTGCCGGAGGCCGTCATCGTGAAGGAGAGATGGAAGGCCGCCTGCGCCCAGCCGAGCACGATGAGGATCTTCCAGAACGAGAGCATCCGGTTCGCCAACGCGATGCTCAGGCCGCCCACGACGGCGCCTGTCAGTACCACGGCCCAGAGCGGTGGCAGGTGAGCGGGCGCCCCGCCCCCGCCCAGCGCGTGACCGGCGAGCGCGAGCGCCGTGCATGCGGCCGCGAGGAAACCGCCTCGCGCGCATTGCAGCATCACCGCATCCGGACCGATCACGGGGTAAGCCTAAATGGTGGTCACCGAAGACCCTCCGGCGATACCGGCCGTTGATCACGCCGCGACCGCGATCCAACCTTCCGAATGACGAAATCGAAGATACCGTCGCACGCGCGCTTGCGATTCGTGCGTTTCCGCGGGGACAGGCGTCCGACCCGGGCCATACCAAGGTTGCCGAGATCTGTGTGAGTGCTGTGGGTATCATTCGTTCTCGTGTGAGCAGGGCCCAGGCAAGAGATAGCGAGAGCCCCGCACCAGGCGGTGCCGTCCCATATCTTCTGAGAAGACGAACCTATGAGTGAACGTATCCGCGTGTTCTCGGCGGCAAAGCCGAGCGCAGCGATTAAGGTCGGCGCTTTCGTACTGGTCTTGACGGCCGTCTTCACCTCGTCCTTCTGGACCGGCCGCACGGTCGGACCGATCGGCCGGGTCGCGGGCACCTACGACGGGGACCCGGCGCCGGCGGGTTCGGCACCCTCGATCCCCTCGGGTCTGCAGATCTCGGAAGACGGCTACACCCTCGCCCGGACGATGTCCGAGATCACCCCGGGCGAGCGGACCGATTTCCGGTTCGCGATGATCGGACCGGACGGCCGGCCGGTGTCCCGCTACAGCCCGGTGGACGGGGCGCGGCTCCACCTCCTCGTGCTGCGCCGGGACCTGACCGGCTTCCAGCACCTGTATCCGGCCTACGCCGGCGGAGGGCAGTGGTCCGCCAAGCTCACCCTGGCCGAGGCCGGGACCTACCGGTTCCTCGTCCACGCCAGGCCCGAGGCGGCCGCGCGGCCGCTGACCCTCGGGACCGACGTCTTCGCACCGGGAACCGCCCGGGCCCACCCGTTGCCGCGACCCGAACCGGTCGCTCGCGTGGCCGGCTACGAAGTCCGGTTGACCGGATCAATGGCCGCCGGACGGGCGCGGACGCTCACGTTCTCGATCTCCGAACACGGCCGCCCCGTCACCGGCCTGCAGCGCCATCGCGGAGGGCTGGCGGTGCTGCGCGCGGGCGACCTCGCCCTGTTGCGCACGCGGCGCGGACAGGCGCTCGGCGAGGACCGGGGCGGCACGGGCCCGGACCTCCGCTTTCGCATCGCGCCCCCCAGCCCCGGGGCTTATCGGGTCTACCTGGAGTTCCGGCACCGCGATGTGAACCGCACCGCGGAGTTCACCATCCCCGCGGAGCAGGCCGCCTCCAGCTCACCGGACGGCCCGCTCCCCGGGGAAGACGCCCCTCACGACCACTGATCGCGGCGGTGACGGGGTGACGACGCCGCGGCCAGTCTCGTAACACGGTGACCAGTCCCGGAACGCCGAGCCTCGCGTGTCATCTCTGGGGCAGCGGAACCCGCAGGACCAGCCGGGTGCCGACGTCCACGCGCACGCGGACCGCCCCAGGCGCGCTGTCCCGCCCCTCGCCGTCCGAGACGCCGCCGGTGACGAGCGCCAGCCCCCCGCTCGTGATCAGCACTCTCTCGATCTGCAGACGCCGCTGAGGGAGCGGCTGCAACGCCAGCAGCGGGCTCAGCCGGGCCAGGATCCGGGCCGCGGCCGAATGGGTCACGGCGAACAGCGAGGCAAGTCGCCGGACGGTCGCGTCCGTCCGGTAATAGCAGGCGACCAGCAGTACGCGGTCCGCCAGCGGCAGAGACCACTGCCGGCCCGGCAGGCCATCGGCGACCTCCTCGCCGGCGCCGTGTTCCAAGTCGGCCATGAGCTCGGAGAACTCATCGCCGGACAATCCGGTGAAGAGCTCGATCGCCTGAGGGTTCGCTGCGCTGACCAGATGCATATAAAGAGGGTCGGCCGCAGGTCACGCCTAGTTCCCGACCCGCGGGAATCCTGCCGAAGGACGTTCCCAGCAGGCACCCATCAGATTCCGGTCGGCATGCAATTCCTCGTTGCGAGACAAGCCGTTGAGGTGCCTTGACACCGTCTTACTGCTCCTGTTTTGATCACCTTCGTGGCATCTCATTGCCAATCAATACGATTCATCCAGGGCCCGTTTCGGGGGTGGGTTTGTGGCCAGTGCGGGGGCGATCGAGCAAGATTCGCGTGATCCGGGAACCTTCCAACCGGGGAAACGAAGCCGCGAACGGGCGGCGGTGTTGTGCGGGGTGGGCGCCTATATTCCGCCGTCCGTGGTCACGAACGCGGACCTGACCGTCCGTTTCGATACCTCGGACGAGTGGATCCGGACTCGGACGGGCATCGTCAAGCGGCATGTCGTGGACCGGGGAACGGCCACCTCCGATCTCGCCGAACGCGCGGGAGCCGCAGCGCTCAAGGCGGCGGGCGTGCGGACCGTGGACGCGGTCGTCCTCGCCACGACCACGCCCGATCACCCCTGCCCGGGAACCGCTCCCATGGTCGCCGAGCGGCTCGGGATGAGCGGCACGCCCGCATACGATGTCAACGCCGTCTGTTCCGGCTTCGTCTACGGCATGGCCACCGCCGCCGGCCTCATCGCGGCGGGAGTGGCCGACGATCTGCTGCTGATAGGCGCGGACTCCTTCACCACACTGCTCAATCCCCATGATCGCGACACCGTCACGATCTTCGGAGACGGAGCCGGCGCGGTGGTGCTGCGCTCCGGTGGGCCCGATGAGCCGGGGGCGGTACACGCATTCGATCTGGGCAGCGACGGTGCTCTCGCCGACCTCATCATGGTGCCGGCGGGCGGCTCCCGGCGCCCGCCGCGCGCCATGGCGCACGGCGCCGACGACGCTCGGAGCAGCGCATACGACGATGCCTGGTTCTCCATGCAGGGCAGGGCCGTCTACCGGCACGCGGTCCGCCGGATGACCGGCTCCTCAAGGACCGCACTGCGCCGGGCCGGCTGGACGGCTGATGACGTGGATCTGTTCGTCGGCCATCAGGCCAACGTCCGCATCCTGCAAGCCGTGGCGGGCGAGTTGGGGATTCCGGACGACCGCGTCTGCGTCAACGTCGATCAGGTGGGCAACACCGCCGCCGCCTCGATCCCTCTCGCCCTGGCGCACGCGGTCTCGTCCGGTCAGCTGCGAGAAGGCGACAAGGTCCTGCTCACGGCATTCGGTGGCGGTGCAACGTGGGGATCGTGCGCGCTGACGTGGCCGAAGACCGATCCCCCGTCCGAAGGCCCGACGTCCTTCTGAGACCTGTCACATCCAGGCGCCGACCCCGGAGGGGACCGACGTGGACAAGAACCATGTGCTTTCGATCGTGACCAAGCTGATCCGCCGGGAGGCCCCGGAGATAACCGCCCCCATCCCGCCGGCGGCGAGTTTCGAGGCGCTCGGCGTGGACTCGATGACGGTAATGGACATCGTCACGACCGTGGAAAACGAACTCGGCATCCAGATCCCCGACGACGAACTGGCCCTGCTCTCAACCGTCGAGGTGCTGGTGGATCTGGCGCTCGCGGAGCTGCCGGCGGAGCGCCCCTCCACCACTTGAACCGTTCCAAACGTCCGCCCGAAGGAGCGATCTTGATCATCGAAGCGCAAGAGGGAAAGAAGCTCGGCATGGTGGTCCGGGGGTTCACCGCCGGCACCGCGTCCGACGACGACATCGCGCGGCTCAAGGAGATCGTCTACCGCGAGAAGATCCTTCTGCTGAAGGGCCAGGATCTGAGCCCCCGGGCGTTTCTCGAACTGGGCCGCCGGTTCGGGCGTCCCGAGCCCTATTACCAGCCCATGTATCACCACCCGGAGGTCAGGGAAGTCTTCGTCTCCTCCAACATCGAGGAGCAGGGGCAGCAGATCGGTGTTCCGAAGACGGGGAAGTTCTGGCACTCCGACTACCAGTTCATGCCGCGGCCGTTCGACATCACGCTGATCTACCCGCAGGTCGTCCCGTCGAAGAACCGCGGCACGTACTTCATCAACATGGCCCAGGCGTACGAACGCCTGAGCGACGATCTGCAGAAGGCCGTCGAGGGCACACGGGCGCGGCACAGCGTGCGGCGCTACTTCAAGATCCGCCCTTCGGACGTCTACCGCCCGCTGTCGGAGGTCGAGGCGGAGGTGGAGAAGGAGACGCCCCCCTCGACCCATCCGACGGTGCTCACCCACCGGTTCACCGGCGAGCGGGTGCTCTATGTCAGCGAAGGCTTCACCTATGCCGTCGAGAACGGTGATGGCGCGGCGCGCCCCGAGCTGCTTCAGGATCTTTTCGCGGCCACCGGGCAGCTCGACCTGACCTTCGAACACGACAACATCCATCTGCAGACCTTCGACAAGGGAGACATGCTGATCTGGGACAACCAGAGTCTCGTGCATCGTGCGCTGCACACCGCCACCCCGGAACCCGCCGTTTCCCATCGCGTGACCGTCTATGACGACTGAGCAGGGCGGTTCCCCGCGGCCCGTACCTGGAGCCGCGACGAAGCGGGGGCGTACAGAATGACGACACTGACCCATTCGATATACGGCGGAGACGTCGACCACGACTGTGATCACGTCATCTTGACCGAGGCACTTCGCTGCTACAAACCGCATTGCCGATACGTCACCTCGATCACCACCCGGGTGCGCGACGGCCGGCTGTCGGCAATCGCGGAGCTGCGGATCCCTGAATCCTGCTATATCGATGACACCGGCCACCTCAACGCGGTAGAGGTCAACATCTGCTACAACCAGATGCTCTACTACGTCATCGCCAAGTGCATCAAGGAGGGGCTGGTCCCGGAGTTCGGCGGCTGGACACTGCCGGACTACTGGAAGCGTCGGCTCGGCGCGGTCCTGATCGTGCGGCTGCAGAGCGCCTTCCAGCGGCCCATCGATCCGCGGCATTTCTTCGGCGAGTTCTCGCTCGGCCGCGTCCGAAGATTCCGGCCGCCCGGGCGGGCAGCCGGGGGAGACGAGAAATTGATCTCCATGGACACGTCCTTCCACTACTGGGATGAGAACAACGGCCGCTGCACGGGTCAGGTCAAGGTCTCGGTGATCGAGTCCTGACGCCCGGACCGGCGCTGCCGCCCGAAGGCTTCGAGACCCGCGGCGGTCTGGAGCCTTCGGGCGGGTCGAAGGGAGATTCCGTGTACTTCCCGCAATTGCGGACAGTGACGACCGCCATCGAATTTCATGCCGGGCGCATCCCCGATCATCCGGCGATCGTATGCGCGGGCCGGCGGCTCAGCTATGCCCGGCTATATCGAGAAGCCTGCCGGATCGCCCATGGCCTCCGCGCCGAGGGGCTGGGGACCCGCGCACGCGTCGCCTATCTGGGGCAGGAGTCCGTCCACTATTACGAGGCGTTCTTCGGGTGCGCGTTGAGCGGAACCGTCCTGGTTCCCATCAACTGGCGGCTGACCCCGGTCGAAGTCGAGCACATTCTGCGCGATTCCGGCAGCGAACTGCTGTTCGTCGACCGCGCCCTGCTGAGAACGGCCGGCAAGGTCGCGGCCGCGTCTCCGCAACTGCGCACGGTGGTGGTCTTGGACGGCACCGCCGGCGGCCGGGACGAAGACGCCGAGCAGGGCTTCGGCGGCGTCCAGGACTTCGGCGCCTGGAAGGCGGCGCAACCGGAGGGCGCTCCAGAAACCGTCACCGGTTCCGAGGATCCGATCGTGCAGCTCTACACGAGCGGCACGACAGGACTGCCCAAGGGTGTCGTGCTGGCGCAGCGCAGTCTTTTCAAGATCCGGGACGCGCTGGCCGAGGAGGGGCTGGACTGGATCGACTGGCGCCCCGGGGACGTGAGCCTGATCGGGATCCCCGGCTTTCACGTCGGCGGGATCTGGTGGGCGATGCAGGGGTTCAGCGCCGGTGTCACCAACGTGGCCATGCCGCGCTTCGACAGCAGGCGCGCGGTCGGTCTCATCCGGGATCTGGGCGTCACCACCGCGTGCATGGTCCCGTCCATGCTCCGGCTGCTCCTGGGAGAGCCGGCCGGCGGCCCGGACGCCTTCCGCGCGCTACGCAAGATCGTTTATGGCGGCTCCCCGATCTCCGAGACGCTGCTGGCCGAGTGCCTGGAGGTCTTCGGCTGCGAGATGGCCCAGATCTACGGCCTCACCGAGACCGGCAACACCGCGGTCTGCCTCCCGCCGGCCGATCACGTCCCGGGCAACCCGCGGATGCGCGCCGCCGGCCGCCCCTACCCCGGCGTCCAGCTCAAGATCATCGACTCCGGCGGGGCCCCGGTTCCCACGGGAACGGTCGGTGAGGTCTGCCTGAACAGTCCCGCGAACATGCTGGAGTACTGGCGGCGGCCGGAGGCCACGGCCGAGACGCTGGTCGACGGGTGGATCCACACCGGGGACGCGGGCTATCTCGACGCGGACGGCTACCTGTTCATCCAGGACCGGATCAAGGACCTCATCATCGTCACCGGGGAGAACATCTATCCCGCGGAGATCGAGAACGTCCTGGTCAAGCATCCCGCCGTCGCCGACGCGGCGGTCGTGGGCGTGCCCGACGACCGCTTCGGCGAGGCGGTGCACGCCTTCGTCGCGCTGCGTCCCGGCGCTCAGGCGGGGCCGCGGGACATGCTGGAGTTCCTGCGGGACAGGATCGCCAGTTTCAAGATCCCCAGCCGATTCGAGTTCGTCGACCGGGTGCCGCGCAATCCCAGCGGAAAGATCCTGCGCCGCGAGCTGCGCGACCGGCACTGGCGCGGCCGTGACCGCAGGGTGAACTGAGAAGGGTGGATCGTGGCTCAGAGCATGGACGCGGCGGACCTGCGTCGCGACGTGGCGGAACTGCTCTACCTGTCGCCGGACGAGCTCGCCGAAGATCAGGACCTGTTCGCCATGGGCCTCGATTCGGTCCGGCTGCTGGCACTCGTCGAACGCTGGCGCGAACACGGGGTGGACGTCAGCCTCATCGACCTGGCCGAGCGCCCCACCCTCGCGGCATGGTCGCGGCTGATCACCGGAACCCGGAGGGAGGCAGGCCGGGAACCCGACCGGGGCGGCGACGCGCGGTGGCCGCTGACCGAGGCCCAGCTGGGAATCTGGACGGGCCAGCAACTCGATCCGGCCAGTCCGGCCTACAACACGGCGGAGTACGCCGAGATCCGCGGGCCCGTGGAGGCACCGGTCTTCGAGGCGGCGGTCCGCCGCGTGGTGGGTGAGACCGAGGCGTTGAGCGCCGGTCTCACCGCCGATGACGAGGGACGGCCGTGGCTGGTGCCGGGCGAGGCTCCGGCCTGGCCGTTTCACGTGCTGGATCTCAGCGGCGAAGGCGACCCGATGGCCGCGGCGCGGGCATGGATGAACGAGGACGTGGCCACGCCGATCGACCTGACCGCGGATTCCCTCTTCGGCCATGCCCTCCTGAAACTCGCCCCTGACAGGTACGTCTGGTACCACCGGGTGCATCACATCGCGCTCGACGGCTTCGGCCTGGCGCTCGTCGCCCGGCGGGTCGCGGCCGTCTACACGGCCCTGGCCGGTAGAGAGCCCCCCGGCGAGGCGGACTTCGGTTCCCTGCGCGCCGTGGTCGAGGAGGACACCGCCTACCAGTCGTCGAGCCGGCGGGAACTCGACCGCGCGCACTGGCTGGAGCGCTGTTCCGGCGCACCGGAGCCGGTGACGCTCGCCGGCCGGCCGGCCAAGCAGTCGGCGACCTTCCTGCGCACGGTCTTCGACATCGCCCCGGCCACCGCGGAGAGCATGCGCACCCTGGCCCATGCGGCCTCGGTGGCCTGGTCCGATGTGTTCCTCGCGGCCTGCGCGGCCTACACCCACCGCTTGACGGGCGCGCGGGAGGTGGCGCTGGGCCTGCCGGTCATGGGCAGGCTCGCGTCGGCATCGCTGCGCGTGCCGGGCATGGTGCTCAACATCGTTCCCCTGCGCGTGCCGGTGGATCCCCAGGCCGGCCTGCGGGAACTCGCCGCGGCGGTCGCCTCCCGCATACGGGAGGACCGGCCGCATCACCGCTACAGGTACGAGCATCTCCGGCAGGACCTGGGGCTCAGCGGTGAACGGGGCAGGCTCTACGGCCCGGCCGTGAACATCATGCCGTTCGACTACGGCCTGGATTTCGCCGGCAACCGGGCCACCGTCCACAACGTTTCCGCAGGACCGGTGGAGGACGTCTCCATCAACGTCTACGACCGGGCGGACGGCACCGGCCTGCGGATCGCCATGGACGGCAATCCCGCATGCCTCGACGAAGCGGAACTGGCCGCGCACGGCAGCCGGCTGCTGGCGTTCTTGGGCTCTGCTCTCGCCGAGCCGGAGCGTCCGCTCCGCGATCTGGACCTCCTCCTGGCCGATGAACGGCACCGGTTGCTGGTGGAGTGGAACGACACCGCACGGGATGTGCCGCCCGAGACCGTCACGGAACTGTTCGAGCGGCAGGCCGCCCTCACCCCCGAGGCGATCGCTCTGGTCTGCGGTGAGGTCGCGCTCTCCTACCGGGAGGTCAACACGCGAGCGAACCGGCTGGCCCGTCTGCTCGTCGAGTACGGCGCGGGGCCGGAGCAGTACGTCGCCCTGCTGCTGCCCCGTTCGGCGGAACTCGTGATCGCGGTCCTCGCCGTCCTGAAGGCCGGAGCCGCCTATCTCCCCCTCGATCCCGGGCTCCCCGCGCGGCGGCTGCGCTACATGCTCGACGACGCCCGGCCCGCGCTGTTGCTCGCGCCCCGGGACATGGCCTCGGACGTGGCGGAGCCGGACGCCGTGCGCACGGTACTCCTGGACGACCCAGCGGTCAGGGCGGCCCTCGACGGCCGCGCCTCCCGTCGCCCCTGTTCCGCCCGCCCGGAACTCGACCTCACCGATGAGGATCGACGCGCCCCGCTGCGTCCGGCCGGTCCCGCTTATCTCATCTACACGTCGGGCTCGACCGGGCGTCCCAAGGGAGTGGTCGTTCAGCATGACGGTCTGAGCAGCCTCTACCACCACCACCGCCGGGAGATCTATCTCCGGGAGACCGCCGCGGCGGGAGCGGACCGCGTCCGGGCCGCGCTCACGGCGCCCCTGTCGTTCGACACCTCATGGGAGGGCCTGTTCTGGATGGTCGCGGGGCACGAGCTGCATCTCATCGAGGACGAGGTGCGGCGGGACCCGGAAGCGATGGTGCGCTATGCCGCCGACCACGCCATCGGTTTCCTGGACGTGACGCCGTCGTACGCCGAGGAGCTCATCGCGGCGGGCCTGCTCACGCCGGGGCGCCGGGCGCCGAAGGTGGTCGCGCTCGGCGGGGAGGCCGTCGGCAGAGCCCTGTGGGATCGGCTGCGCTCCACGCCGGGGACCGTGGGATACAACCTGTACGGCCCCACAGAGTGCACCATCGACACACTCTGGTGCCGCCTGGAGGAAAGCACCACGCCCATCGTGGGCAGGCCGGTCGCCAACACGCGCGCCCACGTGCTGGACGCCTCCCTGCGCCTGCTTCCGCCGGGTGCCGCCGGCGAGCTGTACCTGTCCGGGATCGCGCTCGCCCGCGGCTATCACGGCAGGCCGGAGCTGACCGCCGACCGGTTCGTCGCCGATCCCTACGGCCCGCCGGGCTCAAGGATGTACCGGACGGGGGATCTGGCCCGCAGGCGGTTCGACGGAACCCTCGAATATCTCGGCCGCGCCGACGAGCAGGTGCAGATCCGGGGGTTCCGCGTCGAACCCGGCGAGATCGAGGCCGTCCTCCTGGAGCATCCCGGCGTTTCCCAGGCCGCCGTCGTGGTGCGGGAGGACACGCCGGGTCTCGCCCGCCTGGTCGCCTACACGGCTTCCACGGACGACCTGGATCCGGCGGCGCTGCGCGCCCATGCGGCCGACCGGCTCCCGAGCTACATGGTGCCGGCGGCGTTCGTGAACCTGCCCAAACTGCCGCTGAACGCCAACGGCAAACTCGACCGCAAGGCCCTGCCGAAGCCGGACCACGCTCTCGACACGCCCAGACGACGCCCCCGCACCCCCCTGGAACAGCGTCTGTGCGAACTGTTCGCGGAGACCTTGGGGCTCGCCGAAATCGGCATCGACGACGACTTCTTCGACATGGGCGGTCACTCGTTGCTGGTGACCCGCCTGGCGGGCCGAATCCGGCGGGAACTGGGCGTCGACCTCCGCGCCGGGGCGGTGTTCGACAGACCCACCGCCTGCCGCCTGGCAGAACTGCTGGCCGACGGGCGTACCGAGGCGGAACCTCCCGTCCCCGCGGATCTGGAGGCCGAAGCCGTCCTCGATCCCGCCATCAGGGCCGGCGGCACGACGCCCGGCGGCCCCCTCGCGGCGGGCGGCGTACAACGCGTCCTGCTGACCGGGGCGACCGGCTTCCTCGGCGCCTTCCTGCTCCACGAACTCCTCGAACGGACAACGGCCGAGGTCTGGTGCCTGGTACGCGCGGCGACCCCGGGCGAGGCCCGCGAGAGGATTCACCGGGCGCTCCGGCGCTACCGTCTGACGGACGCTCCCGCGGCCCCGAACCGGATCATCGCGGTGCCGGGCGACCTGGAACGCCCACGGCTCGGCCTCGACGAGCCGGCCTTCGAGCGGATGGCCGAGCAGATCGACGTCATCGTGCACAACGGCGCCACGGTGAACCACCTCGCCCCCTATTCGCGCCTCAAGGCGGCGAACGTCGCCGGCACCCAGGAGATCCTGCGGCTCGCCGCCTCCACCCGGACAAAGCCCGTGCATCACCTGTCCACCTGCGACGTCGCGGCCGACGCGAACGGCGGCCCGCGGACGCTGCCCGAGGACCGGCTCGCTCCCGCCCCGGCCGTCCTGCCCAACGGCTACGTGGCCAGCAAGTGGGTGGCGGAGCGGCTGGTGCGGGCGGCGCGCGACCGCGGCCTGCCCACCTCGATCTACCGGCCGAGCCGGGTCGGCGGCCACAGCCGCACCGGGGCCGGGGGAACCGAGGACGCGCTCTGGAACCTCATCCGCGCAATGATCGTGCTCGGCGCCGTCCCCGCCGAGTTCATGGCGGACACGGCCTTCACCGTCGACCTCGTCCCCGCCGACTATGTGGCCGGCGCCGTGGTCCATCTGGCGCTGCGGGCGCCCGGCGGCCGCAGCTACCACCTGACCCATCCGCGGCCGGCGAGCATCGCGGCGGTCGTCGGCCGGCTCCGGGATCTCGGGTACGACCTGCCGCCCGTCTCACGACGGGAGTGGGATCGCAGGCTCGCCGAAAGCGCCGAGCGGGGAGCGCTTGCGGGTGACTACTCCCTGGCCCGAGCCTCGCTGACCAGCGCGAACTTCGGCGGGGCGCCATCGCGACGTCATTTCGTCCGCGCCAATGTGCGCAACGGCCTGGCCGGGTCCGACATAACCTGTCCCCCGATCGACGGCATGCTCCTGGGGCGGTACGTCGACTTTTTCGTGGAATCGGGATTCCTTCCGCCCGCCGCGAAGGGCCTCGGCGAGGCGCATGCCCCATCCGACGGGCGGACGACCGGCGACACCGGCGCGTCTGAGGGACAGTCCCCCGCATGACGAGCAGGACGGGCTCCGCGGAAGACGCCGTCGACGCCGGTGATGCGCGCCGGCGCGCGGTGCGCGCCTGGGTGACCATCGTCGCGCTGTCGTTCGGCTCGTTCCTGTTCGTGACCTCTGAGACGTTGCCGATCGGGCTGCTTTCGGAACTGTCGGCCGATCTGCGGGTCAGCGAAAGCGCGGCCGGGCAGCTGGTGACGGCCTACGCGTTCTGCGTCGCCGTCGGCGCCCTCCCGCTGACGATGCTGCTGTCTCCCCTGAACCGCCGATCGTCGCTGCCGGCCGTGCTGACGGTCTTCGTCGTGGGCACCGCCCTGTCGGCATGGTCGCCGGGCTTTGAGTTCCTGCTGCTGGCCCGCACGGTGGTCGCGATGGCCCAGGCGGCGTTCTGGGCCCTGGCGGTCTCCCTCGCCGCGCGGCTGGCGCCGTCCGGCCGGCAGGGGAAGGCGATCGCCATGGTGTACGCCGGCATCTCCTTCGCCCAGCTTCTCGGCGTACCGGGAGCAGCCGCCCTCGGTCACTGGCTGGGCTGGCGCAACGCGGTGCTGGTCCTGGCGCTGGCCGGGCTGCTGACACTGCTGGTGCTGGCGGTGAGCACTCCTTCGCTGGAAGGGCAGCCCGCCGTCAGACCACGGCAGGTGGCCGGACTGGCAACGCAGGGCCACGTCAGCGCAGCGGTCATCGCCATGGGGGTCTCCTTCACGGGAGCCTATGTGGCCTTCACTTATCTCAGCCCGCTCCTCCAGCGCATCGGCGGCGTCGAGGCCGGCATGATCTCCCTGTTCCTGCTCCTCTTCGGGATCGCGGGCGTCGCAGGCAACGCGCTGGCCGGGATGCTGGTGGACCGGCGGCTGAACTGGGCGATCTTCCTGGCCGTGGGCGGCCTGTTCGGCACGCTCGCGCTCTTCGGCCTGGCCGCGCGGTGGCTGCCCGTCGCCGTCATCTCGGTCGCCCTGTGGGGGCTGTGCGGATCGGCCATGCCGACGACCTTCACGGCATGGGCCCTCCGGCTCGCACCGGCCGACCATGAGGCGATGACCGCGCTCCTGGTGATCGCCGTGAACGCCGGCCTCGGTACCGGCGCCCTCCTCGGCGGCCGGATCCTGGCGGGGCCGGGCGCACACGCGGTCGTCTGGGGGGCCACCGCGCTGCTCGGGACAGCGCTCGTCGCCGTGACGCTCGTGATGCGGTGTGAAAGAACGCCGGGGGGCCGCTCTGCCGCGGGGCCGCATGATTGACGGTTCCCCGCCGCTGCTCACCGAACACCGGGCCGGTTCCTCATGCCCGGTGTTCGGTGAGCAGCGGCGGGCGGATCAGAGCAGGAACACGCCCATGCCGAGGACCACCGCTATCGCCACGAGGCCCTGCACGAGGGTCGCCGCGGTCTGGGCACGGTAGGCCGTCGAGATGCTCATGCCGGAGAACTGGGTGACGACCCAGAAGTAGGAGTCGTTGACGTGGCTGACCACCATGGCGCCCGCACCGATCGCCATGACCGCGAGGACCTGGCCCATGGGAATCCCGCCGAGCATGGTGTCCAGGCCGAGCGCCGGCAGCAGGGGCTGCGCCAGCGTGGAGGTGATGATGAGCGAGGCGGTGGTGCTGCCCTGCGCGGTCTTCAGCAGCGCGGCCAGCGCGAACAGCACCAGGAGCGCGAGGGGCCCGGCGACCGAGGAGCCGTCGCCGATGAGGCTCTTGACGTAGTCCGCGATGGGCGTCTCCTTGATCACCGAACCGAACGCGCCGCCCGCTCCGGTGATCACCAGGATGATGGCGGCGTCCGACAGGCCCTCGCCCACCCAGGTCGTCAGCGTCTGCGCGTCCCAGCGCGCCGGCAGCAGGGCCAGGGCGAGGACGACACCGATCAGCAGGGCGTTGACCGGCGAGCCGAGATCGGTGAGGACGTCGCCCAGCATGCCGCTCACCAGAGTGCCGTCACCGGAGGGGAACGCCGCGACCGACCCGATCGCCATCAGCACGATCGGCACCACGATCGGCGTGAGCGCGCGGCCGAGACCGGGGATGCGCTCGAACTGGGCCTTGTACTCCTCGAACGTTTCCTCGGCCTTGTCCAGGCCGCTCTCCAGGTGCGCTGTGCGACGCAGCGCCCAGACAAGGCCGGCGCCGGCCGCGGCCAGCGAGACCGGAATGCCGAACAGGATCACCCAGATCAGGCCGTTCGCGCCGATCCCGATGTTCCCGGCGGCGGCGATCGGGCCCGGTGTCGGGGGCACGAAGGTGTGCGAGGCGTACAGGCCGGTGGCGAGCGCGGTGCCGAGGACGACCGGGTTCTTGCCGGTCTTGCGGGCGATCGACCGCTGCAGCGGCGAAAGGACCACATAGCCCGAGTCGCAGAAGACCGGGATCGAGACGACCCAGCCCATCAGCGACATCGCGATCGCCGGATGCCGGCGGCCGACGAGCTTGAGCACCGCGTCGGCCAGCGTGACGGCGGCGCCGGTGCGCTCCAGCACCTTGCCGATCACCGTCCCGAAGACGATCACCAGCCCGATGCTCTTCAGGATGGTCCCGAATCCCTCGGCGATCGTCCCCCCGAGGTCGTCGACATAGGGCTTGTCGGATCCGGCGATGGCCCCGATGCCCATCGCCGCCAGCCCGAACGCGTAGGTGGACAGGACGATCGCCAGGAACGGGTGCAGCTTGAACCGGCCGCTCAGCAGGATGATCAGGCCGATGCTCGCGGCGAGCGCGAGCAGCAGGAAGGGACCGGAGGTTTCCATGGGTCTCCTTGACTTTCGTCAACCGGGGGTGGGATGGCGCTGCCGCTCGGGACGGCACGCACCGTTGGGGCCGGTCAGGACGTGCGCAAGCGCACGACGTGCCCGGCGAGATCGGCCAGCAGGGGACCGGCCGAGCCGATCAGCTCATCGAGTGTCCGAGGGCCGTCGGCGATGCTGAACGCGGCGGTCAGCCCGAGGTCGTACAGGTCGTCCAGCGGGGGCAGGACGGAGCCCGCGAGCGCCACGACCGGCAGGCCGCGCCGCCGGGCCAGCTCGGCGACCACGGACACGACCTTGCCGCCCGCGCTCTGGCCGTCCAGCCGCCCCTCCCCGGTGATCACCAGATCGGCGTCCGCCAGCGCCGCCGGCAGTTCGACCAGGTCGGCGACCAGGACGGCGCCGCGGGCGGGTTCGCCCCCCAGCGCGGCGACCAGGCCCCCGCAGGTGCCGCCGGCCGCACCGGCTCCGGGCAGGTCGTGGACCCGGACGCCGTAGTGGTCCGCCAGGACGTCGGCGAACCGGGCGAGTGCTGCGTCCAGCTCCCGCACCTGGCCCGGGGTCGCGCCCTTCTGCGGCCCGAACACCGTGGCCGCGCCGGACGGCCCGATGAACGGATTGGTGACATCGCAGGCGACGCGGAACCGGGTCCGGCGCACCGCGTCCGGGATCCCGGAGTCGTCGATCGCGGCCACCTCGGCGAGCGCGCCGCCTCCGGGCGGCAGCGCCACGCCGTCCGCGTCGAGGAACCGCATCCCCAGCGCGCGCAGCAGACCGGACCCGCCATCGGTGGTCGCGCTGCCGCCAAGGCAGACCAGCACGTCGCGGGCACCGCGCCCGATGGCGTCGGCGATCAGCTCACCGGTCCCGTAGGTGTCGGCCCGCGTCGCCGCCCGCTCCCCCTCGGCCAGCAGCGGCAGCCCGGACGCCGCCGCCAGCTCCACCACCGCCGACCGCCCGTCATCGGCGATCGCGTACCGGGCCTCGACCGGCCTTCCCAGCGGGTCCGCGACCGTGCGGACGATCTCGGAGCCGCCGCGGGCGCGCAGGAAGCAGTCCACCGTGCCCTCACCGCCGTCGGCCATCGGCACCGCGGTCACCGTCGCGCCGGAGACCGCGCTGTGGACGCCCGATTCCACGGCCGCGCAGACGGCGGCCGCGCTGAGGCAGCCCTTGAACGAGTCGGGTGCGACGACGATGCGCACGGGTCGTCCTCCTATGGTCTTCGCTGGTCACAATGGGTGTGGGGAGACCATAGGAGCGGCGGGCCGGGCCGATCATCGGCTGGACGACCAAAGTCCGCCCGGTGCGGGGCCCGCATTTTTGTGCGGGCCGCCAACCGTCCCGCCGGGAGGCGCGGGACGATCGTCAGCGAAGGTCCGACAGGTACAGCGCGACCCGGAGCACGACCGCGTCCTCGAATCTGCGCGGATCCCGCCCGGTCAGCTCGGTGATCCGGCCGAGCCGGTAGATCAGGGTGTTGCGGTGCACGTTCAGCTCCCGCGCGGCCTCGGTGGCATGCCGGTCGTGGGCGAAGTAGGCCGCCAGGGTCCGGCGCAGTTCGCCCGGCAGCCGCCCGAGGATGCGGTCCACGGCCGCACCGCCCACCTCGCGCGGGACCTCGGCCAGCAGGACGCTCACCTCCTCCTCGGGCAGGGTCGTCTCCGGCGGCAGCGTCCGGCGCCGCAGCGCGAGCCGGCCGAGCCGCACCTTCTCCAGCAACGCGTCGAAGTCGGTGGCGACACCGGCGTTCAGGAGACATGCGCCGGGCAGGTCCCGGCGCAGCTCCAGCAGCGGCCCGCGCAACGACGTGGCCGCCGGCGCCCCGGCGACCGCCCACAGGGTCCCGGTGACGTCGGGCGCCGCCAGCACCTGTTCCGCGGCGCGCCCCAGCTGCCGGTAGAGCAGGTCGGCGGCCCCCATCACCTCGGGGGAGGTCTCGTGTCCCAGGCGGAGCGCGAACACCGAGTACGGGGCCGCCGGCCGCACCCCGGCGAGGCGCAGGCGCTGCTGCCACTGCGCGGCGGTGAGGCGGCCCGCGAGAAGGTCGGCGACGATCTGGACGCGGGCGCGGGCGCGCCACTCGGCCTCGGCCCGCATCGCCTGCTGGGTGATCATCAGCTCGGTCATCAGGGCGACGGCGCCGGCCATGTCCCCGACCTCGCCGGGTTCCCCCGTCACGCCCACCACGCCGACGATCTCCGCGCCGATCCGGACCGGCAGGTTGACCCCGGCGCGGGTTCCTCGCATGCGGCGAGCCTCGGCGCCGGTCACCGCGAGCGGCGTCCTGCTGCGCAGCACCTGCACCGCGCCGTCGTGCGTCTCCCCGATCCGGCTCCGGTCCCCGCTGGCGATGATCACGCCCTTGCCGTCCATCAGGTTGACGTTCCGGCCCAGCCTCCGCATGATCTCGTCCACGATCGCCTGGGCGTCGGCGCTGACGATCACGACACCATCCTCAACGGCTCCCGCCACAGGTGACCCCCAGTCCGGCATCCTGCCCGCCGACCAGCCCGATGGAGGCAGGCTAGTGTCCCGATGCCGGCGGAGCGGGTGCTACGCGGTGATCCGGTGAGCCGTTCGCGGCGGACGATGCCCCCGATGGCGAGACTCCGCCGGGTGGGCGGGCGCGGCGCTTCACCGGCGCGGTTGGCGGTGGGAGCGGTATCCGGCCAGGTAGTCGGGGTGGCTCCAGCGGTCCAGGAAACGCGCGGCGGCCTCGCGGCCGGCGGCGTAGAGGCGGTCGCGGGTCTGCGCGTCGAGATCGAAGTCGGTCGCCAGGACACCGTCGGTGCGGGCGAACATCGTGCGGGCCACGATGGACGGCTCGTCCATCTGCACCCGGTCGGGCGCCTCCGCCATCGTCGAGACCAGCGCCCGCCCATACCCGACGGGGCCGCGGACGGCGCGCCACTGGCGGAACACGCCGTCGGACGCCGGAGGCCCGGACAGCTTCACGCCGAACGTCGGCCAGCGGGGCTCGCGGTCCTCCCGGTCGAAGATGGTGATCGGGTAGTTGGACAGCATTCCGCCGTCCACCTGCACGCATCTGCGGCCGTCCTTGCGGCATA
Source organism: Actinomadura formosensis NBRC 14204 (assembly GCF_001552155.1). Taxonomy (GTDB): domain Bacteria; phylum Actinomycetota; class Actinomycetes; order Streptosporangiales; family Streptosporangiaceae; genus Spirillospora; species Spirillospora formosensis. The sequence goes on from NZ_BCQQ01000010.1 coordinate 63,268, forward strand.
TGCGGCGCGGGCGGAAGAAGACCGGGATGGACGCCGAGGCGCGCACGGCATCGGCCACGGACTGGTCGTCGGCGTTCAGGCCGTAACGGTGGTACTCCCATGGCAGGCGCACCATGCGCCCGCTGCTGATGTCCGAGACGACGACCACCAATGCGTACGAATGCTCGGGCGGCAGCGCGGAATCCGGGTCGTGCAGTTTGAGCTGCCCGAACGTCTCGACACCGCATTCGCGGAGCCGCGCGGAGATCCAGCGGTGCAGGGCGTCGCCCTTGTGCAGGCCGAGGGTGGTGAGGAGCGACAGGCCGCGGACGACCGCGAACCGGGATCCGTCCTGGAAGGAGCGGTAGTCCAGCGCGCGCATCACCCGGACCATCTCGGGGACCGGCATGCCGGCCGCGAGGAGCGCCCCGACGATCGCGCCCGCGGACGTCCCGGCGATACGGGCGGGCGCGCCCATCCGGTAGCCCCGCGCCTCCATTTCCGCGATCGCGCCGACCAGCGCGATTCCCTTTACTCCCCCGCCTTCCAGGACGAGGTCCGCACAGCCGTTCATGGTCATTTCACCTCCGCCGATGGCGCACGGTTATTCGGCAGAGGAACGAGACGACCCCCAGGCATATGTTCCGCTTGCCTTCCTACTAGATGCCCACTGCACGCCCACGGCAAAAGACCTGCCGGAAAATTCTGACGGCCGGGATGGAGATCCACTATCACGAGTGGCCGGAGTAAACAGAAAATCATCCGCCGGGGGCACGTTCCGGCGCTCTCGGGCGGCCTGGGCACGCGGCGCCGGGGCGGCCACGACGGCCGGTGGATCGAGGCGACCGGCGTGTCCCGGCTCGTGCTCGCACGCGGCGCACCACGCCTCGTACGGGCTCGTGCGCTGGACGGGGATCGCCGGCCGCCGAGGGCGGACGTGGACGCGGGCGGACTCAACCTCGACATCACGCTGGACGAGTGACCACAATCGGACCGCACAAAAAAACCATCCGCAATAAAGGCGAATAAGTCGGGGCAAGGTGGACGGGTCCCGCAGGTGAATGAAGGAAAAGCCGTGCGCGGGATCGGGCTCTGCGGCCAAGATGCGGGCATGACCTTCGCGTTGATGCGCGGGTACGACCACATCAACGTGGCGTCCTGCCCCGATCCGGTCGCGGCGGTCCGCGACCGGGAACTCGCCGAGCGGATTCTGCGCTATCCAAAGATCTTCCCCACCGGATCCCCCGATTTCGGTCACGCGGTGCAATTCGGAGAAGAATGGCGTATCGGGTCACTGGGGGCGGACGACCCGTCCTCGGCCCGGTACGGCCTCGCCATGGACCTGCGGACGGCCGCCGCCGGCGAGCCGGACCCGGCCACCGCCGAGGCGATGCTGAGGGCGGCCGCCCGGCTCGACCCGGAGGACGGCGAGCAGCTCGCCAAGGACGAGTGGGAGATCGGCGACCGCCGGTACCGGATCATCCGGGTCACGAAGTACATCCAGTGCGGGGACCGGGTACTGGAGCCGCCCCGGTCGACCGACGCCGGCCTCGCCGGGGACGGCCTGCTGCGCGGCCACCTGATCGACCCGTCGGCGCCGTGCGGGCGGTGGGAGGCGCAACTGCGGCTGAACCTCGTCGGTTTCCTGGCGGTCGCCGAGGACGTTCCCGGCATCGTCCGGACCGAGGCGCGGCACGCGCTCCAGGCGCACCCCGGCGTCGTGCTGCTTCCGCCGACGTTCATGGTGGTGGAACTCGACGGCGACTCCTGGGGGCCGCTCGTCTGCGGGGACGATCCCGACGACGCCCGCAAGCGGCTGGCGCGGCACTTCACCGGCCTGCTGCCCCGGATGCGGAAGCTCCATGGCGATCCCCCGTCCGCCGAGGAGTGCGCCGAGTGGACGGCGATGGCGGAGGGGATTTTGGCCACGCCCGGCCACTCGTTCAGCGTCCGGGGCCGCGAGTTCCGCACCGTCCGGGTGTCGCGCATGCTGCGCCTCGGCCGCGACGGCCCGGAGGCGTCCCGCCCGTCCGACCAGGAGCGCTACGACCTCACGACGGGCCGCTGAAACATTCCCTTTCCCGGTGACGGGCAATAACTGACACCCTTATTTGACCAACTTCGTCACAAGTATCCGCTCTTATTTCGCATGCCCGGCGCGGGTAGGTTGAGAGGTGAATCAGGGCGTGTTCTGCGCCCGCCACCGTATCGATGGAATGGATGGATCGTGCAGTCTCCCGACGAACGGGACGGGTGGATCAATGAACTGTCCGGGACGATAGCAGGATCCAGCGTCCAGGCCAGGTCCATTGCGGGAGGCGTACATATCAACATGCCGCGGCAGCCGCCGCTTCCCGCCCCCGCACAACTCCCGGCGCCCGGCCTGTTCGTCGATCGCCGCGGTGAATTGGCGGAATTGCAGACACTCACGGAACGGACGGGGCTCGTGGTGCTCACGGGACCGGCGGGCATCGGAAAGACCACCCTCGCGCTGCACTGGCTGCACCGGCTGAAGGACGGCTTCGAAGGCCAGCTCTTCGTCGACCTGCGCGGGTTCTCCGGGACCGGGCCGCTCCCGCCGGACGAGCCGCTGGAACGTTTCCTGCGGGCGCTCGGGACCGGCGCGGAGAGCATCCCGCCCGGCGCCGACGAGCAGGCCGCGCTGTTCCGGTCGATGACCACCGGGCGCCGGCTGATCGTCATGCTCGACAACGCGGTCTCGGCGGCGCAGGTCCGGCCGCTGCTGCCCGGGGCGGGGGCGTCGCTGGTCGTGGTGACCTCGCGGCTGCGGCTGTCCGGGCTGGTGCTGGACGGGGCGCGTTTCCTGGACGTCCCGCCGCTCGGGGAGCCGGGAGCGCTGGAGCTGCTGGAGCACCTGGTCGGCCCCGACCGGATCGGGGCGGAGCGCGAGCACGCCCTGGCCCTGGTGGCGCTGTGCGGGACGCTGCCGCTCGCGATCTGCGCGTCCGGCGCCCGCCTCGCCGCCAGGCGGCGCTGGCCGATCGCCCGCGCGGTGGCCGAACTCGACGACGAGGCGCGCAGGCTCGCGGCCCTGCGCACCGGGGAAGGGGACATTTCGGTGGACGCCGTGTTCAACGCCTCCTATCAGGCGCTCGCCGACGCCCATGCGCGGGCCTACCGGCTGCTCGGCGTCCATCCGGGACCCGACTTCGACCTCGGCGCGGCGGCGTCCCTCCTCGAAACCGGCGAGGAGCGGGCCGGGGAGCTGGTGCACGCCCTGGTGGACGCGAGCCTGCTGCTGGAGGATGCGGACGAGCGCTACCGGTTCCACGATCTGGTCCGGCTGCACGCGCGCGACAAGGCCGCGCATCCGCGGTTCGAGGCCGATCGAAGACCGGCGCTCACCCGGCTGGCCGACCGGTACCTCAGCACCGCCGTCGCCGCGGACCTCGTCCTGATGCCGGGGCGGTGGCGGCTCGGCGACCGGCACACGACCGTGCGCGGGGCGGACGTGTTCGACGGCCGGTCGGCGGCGCTGGCCTGGCTCGACCGGGAGCGCGACAACCTGACGGCGGTGGTGCGGGAGGCCCACGGCACCGGGCTGCACGCCGTCGCCTGGCAGTTGTGCGAGGCGATGTGGCCGCTGTTCCTGCAGCGCAAGCACTACGCGTCGTGGATCAGGACGTACGAGCTGGGGCTCGCCGCCGCCGAGAGCGACGCCGACCCGCGCGCCCAGGCGCGGATGCTGGAGGGGCTCGGCGTGGCCCATCTCAACCTGGAGGACTTCGGCACGGCCCGCGAACGGTACGAGGCCGCGCTCGTCCTGGAGCGGCGGTCCGGTCACCGGCTGGGCGAGGCGGCGGCGCTGGAGGGGCTCGGCAGCGTCGCGCTCGGCGGCGGCGACCTGTCCCGGGCGATCGACCTGTTCGGCGCGGCGCGGGACGTGCACGCCGTGCTCGGCCGTCCGCGCGGGGTGGCGCTGATGGAACGGCACCTCGGCGACGCGCTCAGCGCGGCGGGTCGGCACGCCGAGGCGGACGCCGCGCTGTCCGGCGTTCTGGAGACGTTCAGGCACCTCGATGAGCCGTACCACCTGGCGCGCACCCTGACGTGCCTGGGACGGGCCCGGCTGCGGGCGGGACGTCTGGACGAGGCCGCCGCCGCCCTGCGGGAGTCCCGCCGCGTCGCGCACGACACCGGCGCGCCCCACGTGGAGGCGGGCGCGCTGGACGAACTGGCCCGCGTGGCGGCGCGGCGGGGCGACCCGGACGGCGAGCGCCACCACCTGGAGCAGGCGCTCGCCATCTACACCCGGCTGGGCTCCCCGCAGGCGGCGCCGGTCAGGGAACGGCTCGCCGCGGCCAGTCCCGCGCCGTCTCCCGATCCTGGACCCTGACCCGGGCCACCGTGTTCGCCCGGACGAGGGTGAGCCGGGTGAACGCGGTGAGCGGGCGTCCCGCCACCAGCCAGGCGTGCACGGCCGACGCGTACACCGCCGCGTCGTCGTCCGCGCACGTCCCGCCGAGGACGGGGACGAGCCGCACCGCGCGGTCGCCGGCCGCCACCAGGCATCCCCGCCGGGTGTTCACCGCGATGACGAGGCATCCCGGATGGTCCGCCCGGAGCCGGGCCGGTTCCCCGCCGCGGCGGACGATCACGTCCGCGCAGGAGAGCCGGGCCCGGGACGTCTCCTCGACGCCGGCCACGAGATGCTCGTCGCACGGTGTCCGGACCGGGCCGCCGGCGGCGGACGGCGAGCGCCACAGCACCAGAACCCGGCCGCCGATCAGCACGCGTTCCGTGCCCGGCGGGGCGGGGTCGCCGGGGTCGTCCCAGACCCGCACCAGCGTGATCATCACGCCGCCCGCAGGTCGCTGGGTGCCGCGCACGGCGCCGGGACGGGTTCCACGTCCGGCGGGTGCTCCCGGTCCGGCAGCCGCATCAGCCGGTACATCTCCGCGCGGATCAGCCGGGCCGCCTCCCCCGGGCGGGAGCTGAGGTCGTCCCGGACGGCGTCGTGCACCCGCGGGGTGAAGGCGTGCGCGGCGTCGTCGAGCTGGGGGACCAGCGGCCGGTCCCAGTCGACGTGCGGGGCCAGCGCGCCGAGCCGCGCGGGATGCGAGCCGGGCGCCACGCTGTCCTCCGGGAACGCGCCGAGCAGCACCGGGACCCCCAGCGCGGCGGCGTAGCAGGTCACCGAGCCGTGGTCGCCGATCACCCGGTCGGCGGCCACCAGCGCGGCCCGCCATCCCTCCTCGGGAGGCAGCAGCCGGACGCCGAGCCGCAGCGCGTCGGCGTGCCACGCCTGTATCTGGCGCCTGCCGTACCAGGTCCAGATGTGCGGGTGCAGCGCGGCGACGACCTGGTACCTCTCGCGCGGCAGCCCGGCCGCCACGCGCAGCGCCAGGTCGGGGCGGCGGCCGAGCAGCGAGTCCCGGTCCCAGGTGGAGCTGAGCACGACGAGCCGCCGTCCGGGCCGGACGCCGAGCGCCCGCCGGTACACCTCCCGGTGGGGCAGGCTCGCCACCAGCCGGTCCAGGCAGGGGTCGCCGCCGACGAACGCCACCGGCAGCGCCTCGGGGCACTCGCGGGCGAGCGTCTTCAGGTGCCGGTCGTGCGCGAGGACGAGCGAGGACGGCACGACCCGCCCCGCGGCGACGAGCCGTTCCCTGATCAGCCCGGTGACCGGGCGGGCGGCGGGCGGCCCGGCACCGCGGAGCCGGGCGAGCAGCTTGCCGGGGCCGGCGCCGTGCGCGACCGTCAGCACCGGGCCGTGCAGGTTCTCCAGCATGCCGTGGCTCGCCGCCACGATGAGGTCGAACCGCGTGGCGGCGGCCTGCCGCCAGGGCAGCACGAGGCCGCCGAGGTCGCGCAGATGCGCGTCCAGCCCGCCGGTGAAGGCCGAGGCGGGGGCGGCCGTGTAGGCGACGGCGACCCGCCGGTCGCTTTCCAGCAGCGGCATGACGTCCGCCAGCCGCGTCGCCGCCGTCAGATGGTGCGCGACGGCGAGGACCGTGCGCGGTGCGGGCACGGTCGCGCCCCGGTCGGCGTCCAGCCCGAACGGGCCCCGCACCCACGCGTCCGCTGAGCAGTGCATCTCAGCCTCCCCGGCACGCGTTCGCCGGCCGTGCGGCCGGGCTGGGGAGGCGGAACGGCGGCGAGACCGGGTCCGCGACGGGGATCGTGGCGGGCTGCGGCAGCCGCAGCAGCCCGTACATCAGCCGGCGCACGGCCCGGTTGAACCGTCCCGGCTCGGAGGTGATCCGCGCGACGACCGGCCGGACGCGGTCCGGCCGCCACCACGCGGCCGCCTCGGTCAGCTGCGGCAGGACGGGACCGGACGGCGCGAGCCGCCCGGCGCAGCGCAGCAGTCCCGGCCGGTCCCCGGCGGTGCGGGCGGCGTCGTCCGGCAGGGGTTCGGTGAGCAGCACCGGGACGCCGGTGATCGTGCCGTACCGGGTGACCGGGCCGGGCGGGCCGAGGATCCAGTCCGCGGCGACGAGGGCCGCGCGCCAGTCGGCGTCCGGCGGCATGAGCCCGAGACCGCCCCGCAGGTGGACGGCCAGGTCCGCGCCGCCGGTGCACGGGCCGGGCCCCGGTTCGGGAACGCCGAGGACGTGGTAGCCGCGCGGCGGCAGCTCGGTGAGCAGCCGGCGCAGGACCTCCCGCCACCGGCAGCGGGCACCGCCGCACGCGGCGGCCTCCGGGAGCGCCACGAGGACGAGCTTGCGATGCCGCCCGACGCCCAGTGCGCGCCGGTAGAAGTCGCGGAGCGGGAGGCTCGCGACAAGACGGTCGTGGGTGGAGTCGCCGACGACGGTGGCCGCCGGCCCGGTGCCGTCCCCCGCCGGCGCGGGACGGTCCGCCGCGTGGGCATAGGTGAACACGACCGGCGCCCCGGCGGGCTCGTCCGCGCCCGGGGCGCGTTCCGGGCCCGTCCCGGGCAGGACGATCAGCGGCGCCCCCACCCGCCCGGAGACCGGGGTCGCGGCGACGGCCAGGCCGAACCCGCCGCCCTCCGCCTCACGCCAGGGCAGCGGCGCGATGCCCGCGTCCCTGAGCAGCGCCTCGACCGCGGCGGCGCGGGCGCCCGGAGCCGCAGTGAAGATCACGTGCAGCCGCGGGTCGGTGCCCGCGAGCCGCGCCACGTCCAGGACGGGCTGCCCGGTGCCGGGCGCGCCCACCATCACCAGCACGGTGCGCCGGTCCCCCAGGCCGCCCCACCAGCCGGGGTCGAACCCGCTCAGGGCCCGACGCCATTCGAAGCCGGTCATCCCCGTCAACGAACCTCCTTTGACCGCGGATGCGAACATCCGTTCCTCCGTCACAGGTCGAAATGACCTATCCCTTCGGATTCGAGTGTCGATCGGGGAACTTGACGAAAACTTGCAATCGTCCTGACTTGCCGAGTAGTGGCGTCCCATGGTGGCCAAGTGAACGGTGACTCGACACTGGCCGATCAGGGCCGGTGATGCAAAAATGCCTTCAGGAGGAGATTGCCGAAGAGAGTCCCACAAAGGCGGCGGCGGTGGAGTTCCGCGTCATAGGTCCCGTTGAGCTGTGGATTGACGGTCGGCGGCGCGATCTCGGAACGACCAAGGAACGCTGCGTCCTCGCCGTCCTGCTGCTCAACCCGCGGCAGCCGGTGCCCGCCGAGGCCCTCATCCGGCGGGTCTGGGACGACGCCCCGCCGGCGAAGGCCCGGCAGAGCCTCTACTCCTACATGACGCGGCTGCGGCACCGGCTCGACGGGGTGGACGGCGCCGAGCTGGTCTCCCGGCAGGGCTCCTACCTCATCGACGTCGCGGACGAATCGGTCGACCTGCAGCGGTTCCGGCTGCTGCGCGACCAGGCGCGGGCGATCGCCGAGAGCGGGGACGAGGAGTACGCCCTCGACCACTACCGCAGGGCGGCGGCGCTCTGGCGCGCCGAGCCGCTCGCCGACCTCACCGGGGGCTGGGCGGCGCGTGCCCGGCACACCCTGGAGCAGGAACTGCTCACCGCCGCGTTCGAGCGCATCGACGTGGAGCTGCGCCGCGGCCACCACGCCGACCTGGTGCACGAGCTGTCGGACCTGGCCGAGCGTCATCCGCAGGATCAGCGTCCGGTGGAACGGCTGATGGTGGCGCTCTACCGCTGCGGGCGGCAGGCCGAGGCGCTGGAGGTCTACCGGCGCACCCACGACCTCTTCGTGCAGGAGTCCGGAACCGATCCCGGCCCCGGGCTGCGCGATCTCCAGCAGCGCATACTGCGGACCGATCCGGCGCTGCTGCGGGTGCCCGGCACCCAGCTGAACGTCGACCGGCCCCCGCACAACCTCCCGCACGACTCGCGCGCGTTCGCCGGACGGGACGCGGAGCTCCGGCAGCTCCTGGACATGGTGCCGAGTGCCCGTGAGCCCGGATCGGGGGTGACCGTCATCAGCCTCGACGGGATGCCGGGGGTCGGTAAGACGGCGCTCGCCGTCCGCCTGGCGCACCGGCTCGCCGAGCGGTTCCCGGACGGGCAGATCTTCCTCGAACTGCACGCGCACGACGCCCGGCGCGACCCGGTCGATCCCGCCGAGGCGCTCGACACGCTGCTCCGCATGATCGGGGTGCCGGCGACCCGTGTTCCGCGGACCCTCGGCGAACGCGCCGCGCTGTGGCGGTCCCAGCTGGCCAGCAGCCGCGCGATCCTCGTGCTGGACGACGCCGCCGGGCACGACCAGGTCAGGCCGCTGCTGCCCGCGTCCGCCGGCTGCCTGGTGATCGTGACCAGCCGGCGGCGGCTGACCGGGCTGCACGACTCGTTCCCGCTGTCGCTGGACGTCCTGCCCGTCCGGGACGCCGCGGCCCTGTTCACCGGCATCGCCGGGGCCGGGCGGGCCCGCGGCGGCGCCGACGTCACCGCGGTGGTCGAACGCTGCGGCCGGCTGCCGCTCGCGGTGCTGATGGCGGCGAGCCGGCTGCGGCACCGCCGCGCCTGGGACGTCGGCGACCTGCTCGCCCGGCTGGACGCCGACGACCGGCGGCTGGACGAGCTGCGGGACGAGAGCCGCGAGATCACGGCGGTGTTCGAGGTGTCCTACCGCGGGCTCCCGGCACCGCTGCGGGACGCGTTCCGCGTGTTCGGGCTGCATCCCGGCCCGGACCTGACCGCCCACACCGCCGCGGCGGCGCTCGCCCGTCCCGTCCGGGAGGCCGAGCGGGTGCTGGAGGAACTCCTCGACCGGCATCTGATCACCGAACCCGTCGGGGGCCGCTACCGCTTCCACAACCTGGTGCACGACTACGCCCGGCGCCTCGCCGGCGAACTGGACCCGCCCGACGCGCGGCGCGGGACCGTCCACCGCATCCTGGACTTCTACCTCGCCGCCGCGGACCTCGCGAACCGGCGGCTGTCCAGGTCCGGCGGGACCCCCGCCGGGCGGCCGCCGGCGGACCTGCCGCCGCTGGCGGACGAGGCGGCGGCCGCCGCGTGGTTCTCCGCCGAGCACGACTGCCTGCTGAACGCCGCCGCCGAGGCGGAACGGACCGGCCTGCCCCGGCACGTCACCGGGTTCGCCCGGCTGCTCGCCGGCCACCTGGAGTCGCGGGGGCGCTGGGACGAGGCGGAGCGGCTGCACACCCGCGCGATCGCCGTCCTGCGCACGCAACAGGACCGCCGGGGCCTCGCCCGCGCCCTGGCGGACCGCAGCCTCGTCCGTTTCCGCAGCGGCGAATACGACCTCGCGCTGGAAGACGCCGAAAAGGCATTGATGATCTTCCGGTCGCTCGGTGAACGGCGGGGCGAGGCCGATATTCTCGGGCATATCAGCCTCATCCACTGGCACCGGTCCAGGCTCCCCGAAGCGCTGGCCCGCTGCCGGGAGGCATTGGACATCCGCCGCTCCATCGGCGACCGGCACGGCGAGGCGCGCAGCCTCGACCACGCGGCGATATTCCTGGAGTTCGCCGGCGAATACCGGGAGGCCGAGCGGCTGCGGCTGCGCGCGCTCGCCATCTTCACCGAGCTCGACGACCCGCGCGGCCGGACGATGGCGCTCAACAACATGGGTGACCTGGTCCTGCGCATGGGCAACGTCGAGACGGCCGTGGAGTACTACGAGCGGACGGCCGCCGCCGCCGCGGAACTGGGCCGCCAGCACCAGGCCATCGTCCTGATCAACCTGGCGAATGTGAGCCGCCACACGGGCGACCACGAAAAGGCACTGGAGAACTACCGCAAGGCACTCGCCATAGCGATGGAAATAGGCGACCGGAGAAACCAGGTAGAGACCCTGATCGGCATCGGCGCCACATTCCACGACATCGGCCGCCATGGCGAGGCCCTCATTCACTACGAGCGCGCACTGGCCATTTCCCGAATGATCAGTGAACGCTACGAGGAAACGCTCGCCCTCCGCCATCTGGGCGAGACCCTGGCCGCCTCGGGCCGCTACCCGGCGGCCGTCGACCACTTCCGCCAGGCTCATGATCAAGCCGCCCGGATCGGCGTCCCCTACGAGCTGGCCAAGGCCCTGGAGGGCCTCGGAGCCGCGTTACTCCACGTCCAGGGCAGGGACAAGGCCCGCGCCTGCTGGCAGCAGGCCGCCCGCGTGTTCGATTCCATCGGCCTCCCAGAAGCCGAGACCCTCCGAGCCCGCCTACGCGAACTGGACAAGGCCACCGGAACCTAGAACACGTTCCCATTCACCACCGGGCCTCGATTCCCCACCTCCCGGACTGACCGCACGAGAACCGGTTTGCTCCATGCCGAACCCCGTCCGCACACTAGAAATTTCCCCCATAAACGGACAATTCAAGCAAAGTTCGCATTTCATCTTCACTCGATCAGTTCCGAAATGCTCGACACATCCAGGGTTGTCGGCTGTAGAGTTTCTGTGCCCTCCCGGGAGGCATCGATTTGATGCACAGAAAAGGACAATGAAGCATGAAGCGGCTCCTGGTGACCACCACGGTCATCCTTTCTTCGGCACTCACAGCGGCACCAGCGGATGCGGCAGAGTCAGCGCCCAGGATCAAGTCTGTGCACATGACTGAGCGGGACCGCGCGCCCAGCGTGCACAGCACCGCCGACCGCGCGGAGCGCGTTCATATGACAGCGGTCTGACCAGGTCGTGCGGGGGCCGGGCGAGGTTTGCGGCATCCGCCTCTCCGTCCCCACCGCCAGGGGCACCGCAGTAGCGGCGCCCCTGGCGGATCCACCTTGGTGGACGAGGTGACACCTCACATGCGCCCTCTTCTGTACGTTGGCGCCATGATGGCATCCACCTCCCCCAAAGATCGACAGAAGGCGCGGCGGCACGCCGAGGAGTACGAGCGCGACGCCGTTGCCTACCCTGACGAGCGCGGCGAGATCCTGCTGGAGGCAGCCGCGCAGTGGGCCATCGCCGGGGACCCCGAACGCGCGCTGCGGATCTACGAGGACCTCATCGCCACCGACCCCGGCGAGGACGCCGACTATGCGGCGGTGGAACGGATCTCACTGCTCTTCGACCTCGGCCGGACGGACGAGGCGGACGCGGCGCTCGCCGGGCTCGACCGGGCGCGTCTCCCCTCGGGCCCGGCCGCCCTGATCGCCGAGGGGCTGGAGGCGCTCGGGCGGCTGGAGGAGGCTCTCACCTGGTTCAACATCGCCTGCCGGGACCTGCTGGCGGGCGACGCGGAGGAGCCCGCCGACCTCCTGCTGTTCACCCGGCCCGAGCTACAGGGGCGGCAGCGCGTCCGCCGGGCGCTCGGCCTCCCGTCCGACCCCGTCGACCTGAGCGTGGACGAAGGAGAGGACCGGCTCACCGACACCCTGGACCAGGTCGCTTCCAGCGGGCGGCCGTACGCCGGCTCGTTCTTCGTCCGCTCCGACATCGCCAGGGCCTTCGCCGAAGGTCTCGTGCACGCCGCCCCCGACACTGACGAATCCACCTACTACTCCGACGTCGAACGCGGATGGCGCGCCTCCGCCGAGGAGATCGGCGCGGCAAAGTTCCGCGTCCTGCCGACCACGGTGGACGACCTCCTCCGATACGCGGACGAGCAGGGCCGCGACCCCGGGGACGAGCAGACCCGCGCCGACCACCTCCGGGACCGGCTCGACGAGAACGCCCCCGCCCTCGACTGGCCGCCGGAACGCAACGCCCCCTGCTGGTGCGGCTCCGCCCGCAAGTACAAGAAGTGCTGCGGCTCCCCCGCCAACCGCTGACGAGAGCGGCGGCTTGTCAAACGACCGGGTTGTCCGGCGAATCCAGCCAGATCCGTTGACCCGCAGGCGTCACCGTGACTCCGAACCGGGAGGCTTCCGGCTTACCGGCCGCCGCCCACCGTTCCTCGGTTTCCTGGACGCTCCGGGCACTCACATGCTGAGCGCGCAGCGGCATGAAAGGCGAGGGACCCAGACACCTGCCCTGTGCCGTTCCGTCGTCCTGGACCTTCAACACCGCAAGAGGCCAGTCAGGATGGACCGTCGCCGCCAGGGGAACAACGATCAGCCCACCCGGCCGAACCTGCCGAACCCATGCGTAGGGCACCGTGTGGGCCGACGCCGTGACGATGATCCGTTCATAGGGCGCCCCCGGCGGGTAACCCGCCTCCCCGTCCCCGGTGACCACCTTCACCGGCAGGCCGACAGTCTTCAGGGCCTCCCGCGCCGACGAAGCGGCCACCGGGTCTATCTCCACACTGATCACATTCCCCGCCCCGGTGATCCGGGCGAGGACGGCGGCGTTGTAACCGGTACCGGTACCGATCTCCAGAACCCGCATACCGGGCTCCAACTCCATGGCCTCGATGAGCCGGGCCATGATGAAGGGCGCACTGCTGGAACTGGTGGAGATCATCCCCCTTCCCGTCACCGGATCGCATACCTCACCGGGCAGAGCAGGATCGGGCTCCGCCCGAGTCACGATCGGGCCGTCCACCTCGACCCGCTCCCGCCACTGCTCCGGATCATCAGAGCGACGCAGCGGCACCAGCCAGCCCGCTTCGTTGCGTACGAAGATCTCCTCTGGGATGAACGGTTCCCTGGGAACGGAAGCGATGACGTCGCGGACGTTCACTGCTTCCCCGTCCCCTTCCACATCAACCGACCGGGTTGTCCGGCGAATCCAGCCAGATCCGTTGGCCCGCAGGCGTCACCGTGACTCCGAACCGGGAGGCTTCCGGCTTGCCGGCCGCCGCCCACCGTTCCTCGGTTTCCTGGAGCGCCGTTTGCGGGAGGCGCTGGCCGCGTAGCGGCATGAACCGGACCGGGGCCGTGAATCGCCCTTCAGCACTCCCGTCCGCCCGGACCGCGAGCACCGCCAAGGGCCCGGCCGGATGGAACGTGGCCGCCCAGGGCACCACGATCAGCCCGCCTGCCTCCGTCTGCTCGATCCACGCGTAGGGGACCGTGTGAGCCGCGGCAGTGGCGAGCACCCGAGCAAACGGGGCGTGCGATGGCGCACCGCGCTCCCCGTCCCCGGTGATGACGACCACATCGGGATGGCCTGCGGCGCGCAGAGCCCTGCGGGCATGGTCGGCTGCCGCGCGCTCGATCTCGACCGACACCACCTCGGCCCCCAGCGCTGCCAGACACGCGGCGTTGTACCCGGTGCCCGTCCCCACCTCCAGCACGCGCATGCCGGCCTTGAGCTGCAAGGCAGTGATCATCTGAGCCATCACCGACGGAGCAGACGAGGAGGACATGGGCCACATCCTGTCCTTTACCTGCGTAGCAATCGCCTCATCCGACGTCACCAGCTTTTCCCACTCTTCCGGCGCGTCAGTCCGCGACAGCTCTACGAACCGGCCGTCCCGAACCACCCAGACCGTTTCGGGGACGAACAGCCGCCGATCAACGGGCGGGAGCCCGGAGAACTCACTCATCCTTCCCCAGATCCGTTGCACGAGCCACAGGTGATCTTCTCCTCCTTGTTGTCCAGATTGACCTTCACCCACCCTTTCCCGCCACACGCCCCACAAGACTGCTTCTTGTCATGCTTTCCCATTTTTCAGCCCTTTCCAGCCAACCCGGCGCTCTCTACATTGACAGGACGGCTGCGGCCATTCAATGGCCGCAGCGTATTGGATATTTTGAGCGAATTACGTTAGTTCGTTCCTCTTAACTCACGCTCGGCAGCCGCTCGAACCCCGCCGCGTCCGTGTCGATCGCCTTGCACACCCATCTGTGACGCGACCTCCTTTGGTCGATCTACCGCGGTGCGGCGCACCACCCTTGCAGGCGAGCCGCAAGCTCCCCGGCCGGGACAGCGTGTTGTTCCCCCGATTCCATGTCCCGCACCGTGACAGTTCCGGTTTCCTGTTCCCGCTCCCCGTAGATCAGCACGAACCGCGCGTGCCTGTCCGCCGCCCATTTCAGTTGCCTGGACAGCTTACGACTCGCCCCCAGATAGATTTCCGTCCGCAACCCGATATCCCGCAGTTGGTTCGCGAACTCCATCACGCTTGTGTCTGACTCTTCCGCCATTGCTGTTATCGCCACGTCCAGTGACTCACCCGCAGCCGCGCCGCTTTCCATAAGCCCGATGATCCGCTCGACTCCCAGCGAGCCGCCGCACGCCGGAACGTCCGGCCCTCCCAGCGCCGAAATAAGGTGATCGTAACGGCCGCCGCTGGCGATGGACCCCGGCATTCCGGCCGCGACCACTTCAAAAATCACGCCCGTGTAATAGTCCAGGCCACGCACCAGACTCGGCGTGAATGCGATGCGCTCGGTGCCCACGCTCGGACCCGCCAGCGTGACAAGCCGGTCGATTTCGGCGATACCCGCCCGGCCCTCCTCGCTGTCTTTCAGGCTGGCCCGCATACGCTCCACCGAATCGTCTGCCACCAGGTCCGCGACAAGCCTCTCAGCGGTCGCCGCCGCGAGCCGGCGCACATCGGTCAGCTCACGCGCCACCGCGTCGGGGGACAGCTTGTCCAGCTTGTCCAAGGTGATCAGCACACCCCCGCCCACCTCGGCCGGGACCCCGTAGACCTCCAGCAGCCCCGACAGCGCACGCCGGGAGTTGACCAGGACACGAAAGTCGCTGACCCCCACCGCGTCCAACGCCGTCGCCACCGCGCTCACCACTTCCGCATCAGCCAGCGGCGATGACGAGCCGACCACATCGACATCGCATTGCGCGAACTCCCGGAAACGCCCTTTTCCCGGCCGGTCCGCGCGCCATACCGGTCCCATCGCATACCGCTTGTACGGTGCCGGAAGCTGAGAACCGTACGCCGCTACCACCCGTGCCAGCGGAACGGTCATGTCGTACCGCAGCGCCAGATCAGCCTCTCCGCTCGCCTCATGCTCCCCACGCCGCAAAATCTTGAAGATCAGCTTGTCGCCCTCATCACCGTACTTGCCCGTCAGCGTTTCAATCCGCTCGAACGCAGGCGTTTGCAACGGCTCGAATCCGTAACGCTCGAAGACCTCCCGGATCACACCGAATACGTGATTGCGGATACGCAGATCATCCGCGAGCAAATCCCGCGTACCGGAAGCGGGCTCGAACCGCTGAGACGCCATGATGTGACTTCCTTCCCTGAACCGAGAGAAACGACCCGACCCGGCGCGAAATTGACCGCCCTAGGACATACCGCCCAATGCTTGCACTCCACAAGCCGGCGACACGCCCGGATTCGACCTGATGCTATCGGCCGTGCCCGCACACCCCACGCCACAAGGACACGCCAACCACACCGGCCTCTCAGATGTGGGCGGTGAGCGAATTGCGTTAGTTCGCTCCTCTCAACTCGCGCTCGGCCCGAGCTACCGCGATCACCATCGTGGTGACCGGAGGCCCGTCCGCTCCGGGAACCCCTGTCGTGTTTCACGGGTCGGCGCAAGCGTGGCTTGGGGCACGTGGCCGGGTCGCCCGAATCCCCGGCATTGTCACTGCCACGCCGGCGTCCTAGTCTTCGCCGCGTTCTACTGTCAGCAGATCCCCGCGCCCGATCGACAGCAGATGCCGGGCCGCCATCAGCCCGTCACACCCGCAGGACAGATGCACGCCGACAGCTTCCAGGCGTTCCCGGCTCGACCCGTCCCGCCGCTCGGTCACCTCGCGTTCCGCCACCTGCTCCACCCGGTCGGTCAGCCGTCCGAGCATCTGCCCGAGCAGGTCCAGCACATCGGTGACCGCCTCCACCGCCGCCCCGGCCTCGGCCAGCGTCAGCCCATCGGCGGTGCCGCTCATCACCCGCGACGCCTTGCCCGCTCCTTCCAGGAGCATGTCCAACGCCGGTTGAAGCCCGCTCCCCGGAACCTGTGTCACCTGCTGCTCCTCTCCCGATCTGTCGTCATCGCCGTCTTTCAGCCGACGGCGCAGGGTGATGTAGGACACCCCCGCCGCCGCTGCCAGATCCCCGATCGTCTCGCCGCGCTCATACCGCCTGCGCAGTTCCGCCACCGGCACCGCGACCGGCACCCGCGGCGGCCCCGGCCGCCGCAGCACCACACCGGCACCGGCCAGCCGCGCCCGCACCGTCCCCGCCGACACCCCCGCCAGCGCCGCCAGCACGGTCGTGGACGCGCCCGCCTCATACCGCTTCCGCAGTTCTTCCAGCGGCACCGCCAGTTCCCGGCGCGGACCCCGGCCCCGCAGCACCACACCGGCGCTGACCAACCGCGCCCGCACCGTGCTCAAGGACTCCCCCGCCCACCCCGCCAGCACGGTCAGGGACACGCCCGCCTCATACCGCCTGCGCAGCACCTCCACCGGCACCGCACGCTCCACGCCGTACCCGCCACCCGAGGTTCGGCCGCCCCGAGCCGGAACGCCGGACGTCACTGCGCGCCACCGCCGTGCATCAGGTGCTCGATCTGCTGGAGGCTGAACCTCCGCCTACCGCCCGGCGTGCGGATGGAGGCCAAGTGACCGATATCGGCCCAGCGCGCCACGGTCTTGGTGTCGACGCGGAACATCCTGGCCACCTCTGCGGGGGTGAGAAGCTGCTCAGGGCTGAAATCCCATCCGTGCAGGATCGTCTTGCTCACTTGGGGGTTCCATCTCGTTGAAGGTGGCTTCGGCGGGCGGCGGTACGTCCAGCCCGCGCTAGCCCGCCCACGGATCGGGCACCACCCCGACGCCGCCAAGGACCGGGATCGCGGTCAGCGGCCCCGCCTCATGCGGCCAGTGCTGCACCGGCACCAGCCCCGGCGGAACCAGCTCCAGCCGCCGCCCGAACAGGCCCGCGATCTGCTCACGGGTCCGCGCCACACCCGGTGCACTGGCACCCTGATAGACCTTCTCCACCTGCGCGAGCGCCGCCGGGTCCGCGCCCGTCGAGCATCCGTGCGACAGCGCCACCACCGAGCCCGGCACCATCCGGCCCGTGAACGCCCGCACGATTCCCGCCGGGTCGTAGTCGTCGGTGACAAAGTGCAGCACCGCGATCAGCAGCACCGCCACCGGCCTGTCCCAGTCGATCCACGCGTCGAGATCAGCGATCAGCGCGTCCACCTCGCGCACGTCCCCGCGCACGATCGGCATCCCCTCCAGCAGCGCCCGATCATGCGCCAGCACCAGCGGGTCGTTGCAAGTCGGGTTGTGCGCACGAACGCGGGGCGTGAGGTTGGCCGCGTGTTGGTCTGCGGAGTTGGCCGCAGGTTTCCGGGGGGTCATCGGGTCCACTCCGCGTACACGAGCTTTCCGCCCGAGACGCCGTCCAGGACGCCCCAGTTGCCGGATAGGCCCTGGACGAGCCACAGGCCCCGGCCGGCCTCGGCGTCGGGGCCGGGGGGCGGTTCGTGCAGTTCGGGGCGGCTCTGGTCATCGCGGTCCCAGACCTCCACCGAGTACAGGCCGCGGCCGTCCTTCTCGATGGCCCACGCGCCGACCTGGATCACATCGGTGCTGGCGTGCCGCAGGGCGTTGGTCACCAGCTCAGAGGTGACCACGAGGACGTCATCCAGGTCGATGGGCCACTTGCCCGCGATCGCGGCGACGTGGTCTCGCGCGGCCTTGACGGCGTGATTGCCCGTGTTCTTCTCGAACGCGATCACGACGGGTCCCTAGTATCGGGGGTCATGGGTCGTTCGCCTCCTAGCGGCGTTCGGTCCAAGGCCCGTCCGGCGGTGCGAACGCCGGGCGGGCCGTCTGGTGTCTGCGTGGGTTCTCCAGCCAAAACCCGTCACACGCGCAGGCCAAGAGGGCACTATGGGGAACACGGAGTGTGTTCCCCCCGGTACCTTGGGAGAGCGGAAGGTGAGTGTCCCCCCATGACCACCGACGACGCGCGGCGCGCGCAGGCGGCGCGCTTGAAGGCCGAACGCGAACGGCGCGGTTGGGGCGTGCGGAGAATGGCCCGATTCCTGCGCGATGCCGTGGACGATCACCAAAAGCCGGAATTGCCATCGTTCGTGACCTACGTCAAGCGGTGGGAATCCGGAAACGTCGAGATCACCGACACGCGTTACCGAGCCGCGTATGCCCGCGTACTGGACATCCCCGAAACAGACCTATTCGGCCCGGAACCGGACATCGAAGCGACGACGCTCCCACGTTCCCCAATCAATGAATCCTTCAACGCTAGCGAATGGCGAGAGTTGAACGAACTATTGCGACGCACATTCCTAAAGCGAGGACTTGCAGTTGCCGCGGTTCCTGCCATTGGAGTTGGCGATATTAGGCACATCACGGCCGCCTTGCGCGATGCCCGGAAATATGCAGACCGTGAAGTTGTTGCGCATTTTAAACGCCAGCTATCTAACTGTGTCGAAAATGATCGAATGCATGGCCCGAAGCATAGCATTCCGATTTCCCTGGGACTGGTAGCGGCAATTGAGGAGATTGCCGTAGAAGCAAAATCGGATATACGTAAATTACTGCTTCAGGTTGGCGCGCAAGTGGCCGAGTTTCTTGGTTGGCTATATCGAGATGCAGCCGCCCCAGAACTAGCCGAATACTGGCGTGATCGTGCAGTCGAGTGGGCGCAATCAGCGGTCGACTACCCAATGCAGGGGTACGTTTTGCTCAAAAAAAGCCAAGCGGCATGGGATGATCGCAATGCATTTCGAATCCTGACATTGGCTGAAGCGAGTCAAAAGTTCCCAGGGCGTTTGCCAATTCGAGTGCAGGCCGAGGCCATTCAGCAGGAGGCGCGCGGACATGCCATGCTGAGTGGGGATCTTAATTTGATTGAGCAAAAGCTCAATCGTGCGCAACAATTACTGACGGAGGACATGGAGGAGCCTCGAATTTCAGGGCACTATAATGAGGCCCTATTTAACCTTCAAGTGGCTATCTGTTACTGCGAATCAGGACAATTAGATCGCTCCATTGAGGTGTATGATAAGTGGCTAAATCCGGAAGCTTTCTCGCGTCGCGACTATGGATACTTCCTTGCGCTCAAGAGCCATGCATATCTAAAGGCGCAAGCGCCCGATAAGGCCGCTACTACTGCTCTAAATGCACTGTCTGTAGCGCGGAAAACCGAATCGGCGCGCACACAGGAGGAGATATTTCGCCTCATCCCAGGGCTGCAACGATGGCGAGATAGAGAGAGTGTTCACGAGCTAGAGCGTTCACTCCTGGCTTAGCCAGTCAGAGGCGATCCTAATGACGTAAGCTTGCCATTCTTGTGTTTGCGGGTTCGCGTATTGTGGATCGTCATGGACGGCGAAGCCATGCTGAGCGCCGTCAATTTCAAGCAAGTTAACAGCGCCACCAAAATGACCTATCGCATCACGCGATGATTGGATTGGGATAAATGTGTCACCTGTCCCATGCACTATAAGCGTCGGGGTCAATATAGTGCCAAGCTCCCGGTCGGGACGGAGATGGAATAGTTCATTCAGTAGAGGCCGGCCAAGTCTAAAGGTTGGCGAATGTTCCACGAAACCATCATCCTTCAAATGGCGTGCCATCTCCTCGTCAAGTCTATCATTATTCCAATACGGCTTGTCGTCTATAAAGCGTTTCTTGTAGTTGAGTAGAGGATTGAAGAGAACCAGTCGTCTCACCGATAGCGGGTATCTGGAAGTGAAGAGCGCAGAGATTCCACCACCAAAGCTCGTTCCAATGATGTTCACCTGTTCACCTCCCGTCTCACTTCTCAAATAATCGACCGCCGCACGAATATCGTTGGTAATGGATGAGAGCGTGAGATCTTCTTGTCGACCATCACTTTCTCCGTGACCGCGAAAGTCGAAGCGAAGCGAACAGAGACCTTTCTGGGCTAGACCAAATGCCAAGCGAGTAAAGAAACCTCCCTCCTCTCGGGTGACACCCCCGCCGTGTACGAGCACGGTTGGCGTTCCAGCAGGCGTTTCAGGAGTCATGAGAATTCCGCGAAGGGTAAGCCCGTCGAGGGAATTAAAGGCAACATAGTTGCTGGTGATGGACACTTCCAGGCCTCCAAAAATTGGGATTCTTTCTTAAATATTACCCCACAAAAAGTGGTCTTAATCATTTAAGCTAGGAGGAACGGTAAAGCCTGACGGGTGAAAGCTCCGCCAACTCGCTTTTGTTGGCGGAGCCTTCACTTGTGCAGGGTGGTTCATCTTAAGAGGGGGAGGGACCAGCATGATCAATGACAGGCGTAAGCGGTTTGGTGCGTATCTCGCGCGCCTGCGCCGGGACACGCGTAAGAGCCAACAACAGCTTGCGGAGATCTTGTGCCGAATCTCGGGTGTCGCTTCTCTGACCCGAAACGAGATCAGTAGATGGGAACGTGGCGAGCGTGTGCCTGATGTGTGGCTCCCGGCTCTCGCCCAGGCGCTCAGTGTGCCAATCGATGATTTAGAATGCGCGGCAGCCCACGCACGGGGCGACGACGCTGCCCTTGAGGGCCGAAGCCCCGCCGAGGCCATCGCCTTCTTCCTGCCCGCCAAAGCTGATCAACTCGCAGCCCCGACGAGAGCAACAGGCCGCCGCGTCGGCACCATGGAAGCCGCCAACCTTGTCTCCCGTGCCCACAGTCTGCGACTTGCGGATGACGTCATCCCCGGAGGGGATCTCCTCGATCCCGCGATGCGAGAGCTTGACAAGGCCGTGCTTCTCTACCGACGAACCAGCCACACCGAGGACGTTGGCCGTACTCTCCTCGGCGGCATCGGTGAACTGGCGCAGATTGCGGGATGGATAGCCAGCGACGCCGGTCAGCATCACCAGGCTGAACGCGCATACACGCTTGGTATCTCGGCGGCACGAGCGGCGGGCGACAGCACTTTGGTTGGCAACCTGGCAGGAAGCCTCGCCTATCAGCAGTCCAACACGGGTCGTGAGACCGAGGCTGTCAGCCTCGCTCAGGCCGCACTAGAGGAAGCGGGGACGGATGCTCCAGCGAAAGTCCGTGCCCTCTATCTTGACCGCATTGCCTGGGCTCAGGCAAAAACAGGTGACGCCCAGGCGGCCATGCGGTCGCTCGCCGAAGCGCATCAAGCCTTGACTGCTGAGGACACTAGGCCCGCCCCTAGTTGGGCATATTGGGTCTCGTCCGAGGAACTCGATGTGATGGATGCCCGCGTCTACACAGAGCTGAGAAAACCTCTGCGCGCCGTCCCCCTCCTGCAAGAGGTTCTCAGCCGGTATGACACCACGCACACACGGGAACTGGCCCTCTACCTTTCATGGCTAGCGGTCGCCCTCATAGACGCCAATGAACCCGAGGAGGCTGCCCAGACAGCGCACCGGATGTTGGAACTAACCAGGGACTTCGCCAGCGAACGAACATCAGAGCGCGCCCGTCTAGTCCTCACGAAGCTAGAGCCTTACCGCGACCTCCCCGAGGTGCGGCACGTGCTCGACATACACGCAGCCTAAGCGACGCCACTCTGTGGAGCTCTCTACCTGGGTCCGTGTAACGATTCTTCCTACGCAGGTCGAGGACTAGGAGGTAGGCGTTTCACGGTGCTTGATCGGGTGCGCGGGTGGCCGGCCGCCCTCACTTCACCGGAGCATCAGCGACACTGGAAGCACATCCACCAAAAGGGAGCCGTGAGCCACGACCAGTACCGAGCCGCGCAACTGGCCGATCCCTCTGCGCGCATCCTTCACCTGACCACTCCAGCCGTAGGCGCTACCGGTCCCCGACCAGTGCGTGCAGCTCTTCCATGACTTCTTCCCAGGTTGGCATCCGAGCATGTGCGGGCGCAGCCGGATCGAACAGCACCCGTACCCCCATCTCACGCAGCGTTTCAACGTTCATCTCGAACGCACGATGCCGAGCCAATGCATCCTTGAGCAGCGGGGCGGCCACGATCGGCACCCCAAACCCCATCAACTCGCACAGCAAGCCGACAGCGAACGTGTCCGCGATGCCAGCCGCCCACTTGTTGATCGTGTTGAAGGTCGCCGG
>NZ_BCQQ01000011.1 GCF_001552155.1 Actinomadura formosensis NBRC 14204
GCCCGTTGAAGGAGGGCGCTCCAGCGCCCGACGCCAAGGGCGACGCAAACAACACAGCGATCGCCGCTTTGCTCGTTGAAGGAGGGCCCCCCAGGGCCCGACGCCGAGAGCGAAGCAATGAATACAGAAGGGACGCCAGGTGGCGGCGTCCCTAGCTTTCCGGAAATGAGGCGCCGATCAGGTCAGCGCCGGTTCACGGTCCTTCACCGCCAGCGACATCACATCGTCGTCCGTCGCCGTCGCAAGCGCGTCGTTCTCTGCCTGAAGCCGTACGAGCTCGGCCTCCAGATCACGTACGCGCTGCTGCAGGCGCCGCATCTCCGCGACCATCCGGGGGTCGGGACCGCCGACGTGGCCGAGTAGAGCCTTCGCCATGACTAAGGGTCCTCCACGCTGAGTAACCAGCAGGGATCGCGCACGAGAAACAGCTGAAGTCGGTGCGCGTATCGTCTAGAGTCGCACCGGCCGGTGTCCTGGTCAAGACGCACATCACAGGCCGGTAACAACCTTCCTCTACTAGTTTAGCAGGTGAAACCCGAAACCCCCCAACCCGTCAGCGCTCCACGAAGCCGGGGGCCTCGCCGCGCGGGGCGCTCCAGCGCTCCGCCACGCCCGTGACCTTGCCCGGACGGCTCGGCGTGTCACCGCCCAGCAGGTCGAGAAGCTGCCGGCACCTGCCTCGGGGGCCCTCCGCGACGACCTCCACGCGTCCGTCGCTCAGGTTCGACGCGCTGCCGGCCAGGCCGAGCTCCAGTGCCCGTGACCGCACCCACCAGCGGAACCCGACGCCCTGGACGCGTCCGCGCACCCAGGCGGTGAGCCGCACGATCTCCTCGTCGTCCATCACGTTCCGGAACCCTGGTGGCGGGCGCGCCTGGGGCGCGGCTGGCACACCGGGCAACTGTAGGACGAACGGTTCATGAACTCGTCGCGGCGGATCGGGGTGCCGCAGCGGCGGCACGGCTCGTCCCGCCGCCCGTAGGCGTCGAGGGAGCGTTCGAAGTAGCCGCTCTCGCCGTTCACGTTGACGTACAGGCTGTCGAAGGACGTGCCGCCGACCGCCAGGGCGGCCCCCATGACGTCCCGTGCGGCTTCCAGGACGCGCGTGGCCTCCGCCCGCGTCATCGTGTCGGTCGGCCGCGCCCAGTGCAGCCTCGCCCGCCACAGCGCCTCGTCGGCGTAGATGTTGCCGACCCCGCTGATCAGTGACTGGTCGAGGAGCGCCCGTTTGATCCCGGTCCTGCGGCGGCGGAGCGCGCGGAAGAACGTCTCCGCGTCGAACGCGTCCTCCAGCGGGTCGGCGGCGATGTGCACGATCGGTTCCGGGACGAGCGCCTCCGCCGAGAAGGCGTCCGGGACGAGGTCGGTCACCATGAGATGGCCGAACGTCCGCTGGTCGACGAAGCGGAGGTCGTGGCCGCCGTCGTCGAAGACGATCCGGACCCGCAGGTGCTTCTCGCGCTCCCGGTCCGGCTCGCCGACGAGCAGCTGCCCGCTCATGCCCAGATGGGCCAGCATCGCCTCACCGGGGCCGCCGGAGCCGTTCCGCGGGGGCGGCCCCCCGGACTCCCCGTCCAGCGGGATCCACATGTACTTGCCGCGGCGGCGGGGGGTGAGCATGGTGCGGCCCTTGAGGCGGGCGGCGAAGTCGGCCGGGCCCGCCTCGTGGCGGCGCACCGAGCGGGGATGCAGCACCTCGGCGCAGGCGATCGTCCGGCCGGTCGTCCAGCGTTCCAGGCCGCGCCGGACGACCTCGACCTCGGGAAGCTCAGGCACCGGCCTGGGCCGCCTGGCCCGCTTCCCGTGCGGCCTGCCCGCCCTGCGCCTCGGCCTCCCGCTGGACGACGATCGCGCGGATCTCGTTCCAGGCGGCCTCGGCGGCGTGCTGCTCGGCCTCCTTCTTGCTGCGGCCCTCGCCCGACCCGTAGGTCTTCCCGCCGACCCGCACCGAGGCGCGGAACGTCTTCTGGTGGTCGGGCCCGCTCTCGGCGACGTGGTACTCGGGGACGCCGAGTTCCTCCACGGCGGTGAGCTCCTGCAGCGAGGTCTTCCAGTCGAGCCCCGCGCCGAGGCCGGCCGACCGGGCGATCAGCGCGTCGAAGAGCCGGTGCACGAGGGCGGACGCCTCCGCCAGCCCGCGGTCCAGGTACACGGCGCCGATCAGCGCCTCCAGGGTGTCGGCCAGGATGGACGCCTTGTCGCGGCCCCCGGTGCCCTCCTCGCCGCGGCCGAGCCGGATGTGGGCGCCGACGCCGAGGCCGCGGGCCACGCCCGCGAGGGCGCGCATGTTGACCACGGCGGCGCGCAGCTTCGCCAGCTGCCCCTCGGGCAGGTCGGGATGGCCCCGGAACAGGGTGTCGGTGACGACGAGGCCCAGCACCGAGTCGCCGAGGAACTCCAGGCGCTCGTTGGTGGGCAGGCCGCCGTTCTCGTAGGCGTACGAACGGTGCGTCAGTGCCCGTTCAAGCAGCTCGTCGTCCACTTGGACGCCGAGCGCCGCGGTCAGTTCCGCGCGCTCCGGCACGGGTTCGCTTCTCTTGGCGCTCACGGGCCCTCCTCGCAGGCCGTGCACCGCGCATCGCGCGGTCGCTGGTGCGGCGCGCCGGCCGGAACGGCCGGGACGGCGGGGACGCACGGCGGGAGGGGTCCGCGAAGACGAGGTGCGCGCCGGTCTGCCGACCCGGCGTGCACCACGGCTCCGGGCGCGTTCTCCGCGCCGTTCACCACGCCGACGTCACGCGCCGGGTGGTCGGGGTGCGATGTCCGTCCCGCACCGTGGGGGGCGGGCCGCGCCGTTCGCGCGGATCCGCCCCCCAGGATGCGAGAAGGCTCAGGCCGACGGGGTGATGACCTGCCGCCGGTCGTAGGTTCCGCACGTCGCGCACGCGGTGTGCGGCAGCTTCTTGTCGCGGCACGCCGGGCACTCGACCAGGGTCGGCGCCGCGGTCTTCCACTGCGCACGCCGGTGCCGCGTGTTGCTGCGCGACTTCTTCCGCTTCGGGACGGCCACGTCAGCCCTCCTGCCTTCCTTCTCGTCGGTCGGATCCCTGGGAGCCGGAACTCCCGTTCCCCCGGTCGGGGGAGGCCGGCGCCATGTCGCCGGCGAGGTCTCGCAGCGCCGCCCACCGTGGGTCGGCGGCGTCGTGGTGGTGCCCCGGCTCGACGTCCGCCAGCCGTGCACCGCAGTCCGGGCACAGGCCCGGGCAGTCGTCCCGGCACAGCGGGGACAGCGGCAGCGCGAGCACCACCGCGTCCCGCAGGACCGGTTCGAGGTCGATGAAGTCGCCCTCGAGGCGGAGCTCGTCGTCGTCGGCGTTCCCGCCCGAGCGGGTGTCGTCGTAGACGAACAGCTCCTGGAAGTCCGCCTCGAAGGTCGAGGCGATCGGGTCGAGGCAGCGGGAGCACTCCCCCTCCAGGGGAACCGTCGCCGTGCCGGTGACGAGCACCCCCTCCAGCACCGCTTCAAGCCGGAGGTCCAGCTCGATCGCGGCGCCCGTGGGGACGCCCACCATCCGGGCGCCGAAATCCTCCGGTGCCGGCACGGTCAGGTGCGCCTCCCGCGACGACCCGGCCTGCCTGCCCAGGGCTCGGGTGTCGAGCACGAGAGGGGCGCTGGGGTCGAGGCGAGTCAGCGGATTCCTGCTTTCGTGAGGCATGGTGAACGGCGGCCGCCTGTGATGGCCGATGTCCCAGGGTACCGAACCAGGGGCGATGACCCAACTCGCGGCCCGTGCGCCGGGCCCCGGGGTCAGTTCCCCCGCTGGAGCCGCTCCACCAGCCGCTCGTGGACGCTGTCGGGGACGAGCCCGGAGATGTCCCCCCCGAACTTCACGACCTCCTTCATCAGGCTCGACGACAGGAACGCGTACTCGGGGTTCGTCGCCATGAACAGGGTCTCGACCCCGGCGATCCGGTGGTTCATCTGCGCCATCTGCAACTCGTACTCGTAGTCGCTGACGGCCCGCAGCCCCCGGACGATCACCGGGATGTCCTGCTCCCTGCAGTAGTCGACGGTGAGCCCGTAGAAGGTGTCCACCGTGACGTTGCCGTACTCCCGGGTGACCTCGGTGATCATGTCGGCCCGCTCGTCCACGGTGAACAGGCTCTTCTTGTTCTTGTTGATCAGCACGGCGACGACCACCTCGTCGTAGAGGCGGGAGGCGCGGCTGATGATGTCGAGATGACCGTTGGTGACGGGGTCGAACGATCCCGGACAGACGACACGGCGCACGATGTGAACCCCTTCGGTCCCGGTTTCTGACCTGCGGCGTGAAAGTACCAAATCGCATTCGGCTCGCTTTCACCCGGGCTCATCGCGGGGCCGCGCCGCCCGCTCAGCCGCCCAGCGCGTCGATGATCTTCGCGGCGATCGGGCCTGACTCGATGCCGTAGCCGGGCGCCTCGGTCACCACCGCGACCGCGTACCCGGGGTTCTCGGGCGGGCCGAAGCCGATGAACCAGCGGTCGTTGTAGGCGGCGCCCTCGACGTCGGCGGTCCCGGTCTTGCCGCCGAGGACGGAGGTCCCCTTCAGCGACTTGCCCGTCCCCCGCTCGACGACGGCCTTCATCAGGTCCCGCATCTGCTTCGCCTGGCCGGACGTCAGCGCCCGCGACATCCGCCTGGGCGAGATCGTGTCCACGGTGGAGCCGTCCGAGGCGCGTACCTTGGCGACGAGGTGCGGCCGCATCACCACTCCGTCGTTGAGGACGCCGGCGGCGACCATGGCCATCTGCAGCGGCGAGGCGACCGTGCTGCCCTGCCCGATCGCGCCGAGCGCGCTGAGCGCGGGCTGGTCGGTCTCCGGGAACGAACTGGGGGCGCTCTTCAGGCCGTTCGCGTACTCGATCCGGTCGCCGAACCCGAACCCCGCCGCCTCCCGGTGGACGGCGTCGTTACCGGGCTCCTCCGCCCCCATGTACGCGAACGTGGTGTTGCACGACTGGGCGTACGCCTCGATCAGCGGGATCCGGTTCAGGTCGCAGGAGCCGCCGATGTCGCCCGCGTCGTTGTTGATCGCCTGGCCGGCGCCCGGCGGCCGGTAGCCGCGTCCGGCCCTGACCCGGGTGTCCGCGCTCGCGCCCGCCTCCAGCGCCGACGCGGCGACCACGGTCTTGAACGTGGAGCCGGGCGGGAACAGTTCCCCCGTCGCCTTGTTGAGCAGCGGCTTGAGCTTCTGGCCGCTCAGCCGGTTGAAGGCGTTCACGGCCTTCTCCCGGTCGAGCGTCGACACGTCGTTCGGGTCGTAGGACGGCGTGGACGCCATCACCCGGACCGCGCCGGTGCCCGCGTCCAGGACCACCGCCGCCGCGCGCCGCGCGCCGCTCGACGCCAGCGCGTCGTAGGCGGCGCGCTGCGCCTTCACGTCCACGGTGGCCTCGACGGTCCCGCCGGGGACGTGCTCGCCGATGAGCTTGTCGACGAAGTTCGACGTGGCGAGACGGGCGTCGGAGCCGTCCAGGAAGTGGTTCTCGGCCTGCTCCAGCCCGGTCTGGGCGAACACGGAGAAGTAGCCGGTGATCGGCGCGAAGACCGGACCGTCCTTGTAGCGGCGCTGGTAGCGGTGGTCGGCGCGCTCCTCCGACCAGGCGAGCCGTTCCCCGTCCGCCACGATGGGGCCGCGGTCGACCTTGAAGCGGTCCTCGAACTGGCGGGCGTTGAGCGAGTCGTCGCGCAGGTTCTGCGCATCGAAGCCCTGCACATAGGTGATGTTCGCCATCAGCGCGATCACCATCACCAGGGTGACGACCCAGGTGCGGCCCACCGCGCGGTCGATCCCCGGCTTCATGGCATGCCTTTACCCGCGCTTCCCTCGCCTCAACGGCCTTCCGCGCGGCCGTACCAGAAAATCGCCTCGCCGTAACGCCGGTCGCGCTCCGCCTCGTAGCCGTCCGGCCACCGCAGCGCGGGCCCGCGCGCGGCGCGCTCCACGACGATCAGCGCGCCCGGGGCGGCCCAGCCGTGGTCGCGCAGGTTCTCCAGCAGGACGGTGACGGAACCGTCCGCCAGCGCGTACGGCGGGTCGGCGAAGATCAGGTCGTAGGGCTCGCCGGGCTCCCTCCGGACGAGCCGCTCCACCTTGTCCGGGCAGGGGACGGCACCGGGCAGCCCGAGCGCGTCGATGTTCTGCCGGATGACCCTCATCGCCCGCGGATGCGACTCGACGAGCAGCGCGTGCGCGGCGCCCCGGGAGAGCGCTTCGAGCCCGACCGCGCCCGACCCGGCGTACAGGTCCGCGACGCGCAGCCCGTCCAGGGGGCCGAGCAGGGCGAGGACGGTGGAGAACAGGCCCTCCCTGGCGCGGTCGCTCGTCGGCCTCGTGTCCCGTCCCGGCGGGACGGCGAGCCGCCGCCCGCCGGCGCGGCCCGCGATGACCCGCGTCATGCCTTCTCCAGGAAGTCGGCGCGTTCCTCGTCCAGGAGGGAGGCCAGCACGGTCGCCAGGCCGGGGTGACCGGACAGGTCGGGGTCGCTCTCCACGAGCGCCGTCGCCTCCTCGCGGGCGTCGCGGATCACGTCCTCGTCCCGCTGGAGGGTGAGCAGCCGCAGGCTGGAGGCGCGGCCGGCCTGCGCGGCGCCCAGCACGTCGCCCTCGCGGCGCTGCTCCAGGTCGAGCCTCGACAGCTTGAACCCGTCGGTGGTGGACGCGACGGCGGCGAGCCGCTCCCGCGCCTTGCCGCCGGGTTCGGCGTCGGTCACCAGGAGGCAGAGGCCGGGCAGCGAGCCGCGGCCGACCCGGCCGCGCAGCTGGTGGAGCTGGGAGACGCCGAACCGGTCGGCGTCCATGATGACCATGACGGTGGCGTTGGGGACGTCCACACCGACCTCGATGACCGTGGTGGCGAGCAGGACGTCCAGTTCCCGTCCGGTGAAGCGGCGCATCACCGCGTCCTTCTCGTCGGGATGGAGCTTGCCGTGCAGGACGCCGATGCGCAGGCCGGCAAGGAGTTCTTCCAGTTTCGGCAGCATCTCCATGATGCCGAGCGGCGACCGGCGCTCTCCTTCCTCGGCGGCCACGGCGTCGCCTTCGTCACCCTCCTGTTCCCCGATGCGCGGGCAGACGATGTAGATCTGCCGTCCCTTCGCGGCCTCCTCCTTGATGCGCTCCCAGGTGCGGGCGAGAAACGCGGGTTTCTCCGGCGGCACCACGTGGGTCTGGATCTGCGAGCGTCCCGCTGGGAGCTGCCCGAGCACCGAGGTCTCCAGGTCGCCGAACACCGTCATCGCGACCGTGCGCGGGATCGGCGTCGCCGTCATGACCAGGACGTGTGGACGCCCGCCGCCGACCTTCTCGCGGAGCGCGTCCCGCTGCTCGACGCCGAAGCGGTGCTGCTCGTCCACGACGACGAGCCCGAGGTCGGCGAACTGGACGCTCTCCTGCAGCAGCGCGTGGGTGCCGACGACGATCCCGGCCGCGCCGGACGCGGCGTCCAGCAGCGCCTCCTTGCGCGCCTTGGCGGCCAGCGACCCGGTCAGCAGCGCGACGCGGGTCGCGTGCTCCGCGCCGCCGAGCCGCCCCGCCTGCGCCAGGTCACCGAGCATCCCGGTGATGGACCGGTAGTGCTGCTGCGCGAGGACCTCGGTGGGCGCCAGCAGCGCCGCCTGCCCGCCGCCGTCCACGACCTGCAACATCGCCCGCAACGCGACCACCGTCTTGCCCGCGCCCACGTCGCCTTGGAGGAGGCGGTGCATGGGGTGTTCCCCGGCCAGGTCGGCGGCTATCTCGTCGCCGACCTCACGCTGGCCCTTGGTGAGTTCGAAAGGCAGGCGCGTGTCGAACTCCGCCTGGATGCCGCCGAAGACGGGCGGGCGCGGCTTGGCGGGGAGGGCGGCGGCGGCGAGCCGGCGCTGGGCCAGGGCGATCTGGACGACGAACGCCTCGTCCCATTTGAGGCGCTTGCGGGCGCGGCTCAGTTCGTCCCAGCTCTTGGGGCGGTGGATGCCCTCGTACGCCTCCCGCAGGCCGGTCAGTCCGCGGCGCCCGAGCAGGGCCTCGGGCATCGGGTCGGCGTGCAGGTCCAGGTGCGCCAGGACGGTCTCGACGGACCTGCCGATCGTCTCGATGGGCAGCGTCTTCGTGGACGGGTAGATCGGGATGATCTCGTCCGCCCACTCCTGCGCCGCCTGCTCCGCGCTCCGCTCGTGGACGACCTTGTACTGCGGATGGGTGAGCTGCCGGACGGCGTTCCCGCCGCGCGGCCGGTAGGTGCTGATCTTCCCGGCGAACAGGCCGCGGGTGCCGGGCGACAGTTCCTTTTCGGCCGTGTAGGAGCCTTTACGGCCGAAGAAGCTCAGCCTGAGCTGACCGGTGCCGTCGGTGACGGTGATCTCCAGGACGTAGCCGGGGTTGCGGGTGAGGCTGCGCCCCTGGACCTTGACGACCTCCGCCATGACCGTGACGTGCTCGCCGTCCTCCAGGCCGCTCAGCGAGGTCAGCTCGCCGCGGTGGGCGTAACGGCGCGGGTAGTGGTGGAGCAGGTCGCCGACCGTGTGCAGGTCGAGTCCCTTCTCCAGCGCCTTGGCCGTCTTGTCGCCGAGGACCTTGCGCAACGGCTCGTCGAGATTCGCCACGCAGTCTTTTCTAGCCCATGGGCACGACGGGATTCACTCTACGCCGATGAGGAGCGGGTACCGTTCCTGCCCGCCGTCGTAAACGCCGGTCTCCACGTCGGGGTGGTCGAGGCGGAGATGTTCCCCAAGTTCGTCCGCCAGGCCGGGCGGGGCGTAGGTCCCGATGATCAGCGTGACGAGCTCTCCCCCGCCGGACAGCATGCGGTCGAGGACGTTCCGGGCGACCTCCACGACATCTGCTCCGATCGTCACGACATCGCCTTCGATCAGGCCGAGGACGTCCCCGGGCTGACATAGGCCGACGCTCGTCATCGCCTCCTGCCCCGCGACTTCCAGGTGGCCGAACCGCGTGGCCCCTGCGGCGCGGGTCATCTCGATCACGTCCTCGTTGAAGCGGCGCAGCGGGTCGTGGACCGCCAGCGCCGCCATCCCCTGGACGGACGCCTTGGTCGGCACCACCGCGATCCGCGCGCCGCCGTCCCGCGCGCGCTCCGCGGCGGCCTCGGCGAGCCCCAGGACCTCGGGTTCGTTGGGCAGGACGGTCACCTCGTCGCCCGCCGCGAGGATCGCCTCCGCCAGCACCGCGAGCGGCGGCACCGTGCCCGGCCCACGGCGGACGACCCGCGCGCCGCACTCCTCGAACAGCGCGGCCAGCCCGTCGGCGGCGGTCACGGCGATGACCGCGCGTCCGGTGTGCGGGGCGTGCGGCTCCTCCTCCGCGCCCACGCGCAGGTAGCCGACCCGGATCCGGTGCGGGCGCCCCGCCGCCATGCCCGCCTCGATCGCGGCGCCGGCGTCGTCCACGTGGACGTGGACGTGGACGTTCCACAGGCCGTCGCCGCCCACCACGACGAGGGAGTCCCCGAGGGCGTCGAGCCTCTCGCGCAGGGCGTGGACGGCGTCGTCCGGCGCGTCCAGCAGGTACATGACCTCGTAGCCGGGGCCCTTCGGTTCCGGGCGCGCCCCGGCGGGCGCCGGCGTCCCGGCGATGCGGGCGGGCACCTCGTACCGCTCGGGATACTCCTCGGTGACCACGGCGGCGAGCGCGTCGAGCACCACGCACAGCCCCGCCGCCCCCGCGTCGACCACGCCGCTGCGCGCCAGGACCTCCAGCTGGCCCGTGGTACGGCGGAGCGCCCGGCGGGCCCCGGCGGCGGCGTCGCGGCACGCCTCGGCGAGGCCGGGCGACGCGCACGCCGTGGCGGCCGCGGCGAGGACGCTCAGGATCGTCCCCTCCACGGGATGCTCGACGGCGCCGCGGGCCAGCCCGGACGCGTGGCTCAGCGCCCTCGCGAGCGCCGTCCCGTCCGGCGGCGCCTCCAGCGGGCCGAGGACGTCCGCGAGCCCGCGGAACGCCTGGCTGAGGATCACCCCCGAGTTGCCCCGGGCGCCCAGCAGCGCCCCCTGCGCGAGCGCCCGCCACGTCTCGGTGAAGCCCGCCGCGCCGGGCAGCTCGTCCAGCGCGTCCGCCGCCGCGATCACGGTCAGGTGCAGGTTGGTGCCGGTGTCACCGTCCGGAACGGGGAAGACGTTGAGCGCGTCGATCTCGCCCCTGGTACGGCCGAGCGCGTCCGCCGCCAGCCTGCACCACCGCCGCACCGCCGCACCGTCGAGCACCTCGCCCAAGAGCCCGCTCCCCTTCTCGCTCCCGCTGCCGGCGATTCGCCTACCGGCGGGGTGTCGGCTAGTCTGATCCGTGCGCCTCGTCCGAGGCGCTCGTCAGTGAGCACCCATGATGCCCGGCCCGTCCGTCGGCGGCACCGGGGCGGCGCTCCGGTCAGAGCATCGATACCACTTGGAGTTTCCCGTGGCTTCCGTCTGCGACGTCTGCGGCAAGGGACCCGGTTTCGGCATGCGCGTCTCCCACTCGCACCGCCGCACCCCGCGCCGCTGGAACCCCAACATCCAGCGTGTGCGCGCCGTCGTGAACGGCAGCACCAAGCGGATCAACGCCTGCACGTCCTGCATCAAGGCCGGCAAGGTCGTCAAGCCCACGGTCTGACCGCCGTCCCCGACGGCTTCGGGCCGGCTCACCGGACATCGCCCGGCGAGCCGGCCTTTTGCGTGCCTCGAATCTTTGCGTGCCTGGGTCAGGGGCGGTGGCGCCAGGCATGGTCCACGGGTCCTATGCCGGCGCCGAGGGGGAAGCCGGCCGCGATCGCGCCCGTCACGTACTCCTTGGCCTTCGCCACCGCCGCGGGGACGTCCTCACCCAGCGCCAGGTTGGACGCGATGGCGGACGCGAGCGTGCAGCCGGTTCCGTGGGTGTGCCGGTTGTCGTGCCGGGGCGCGGTGAAACGGTGCTCGTGCTCGCCGTCGAACAGCAGGTCGGCGGGCTCTCCCGGCAGGTGCCCGCCCTTGATCAGCACCCACCGCGGGCCGAGCGCCTTGACGGCCTCGGCCGCCTCGCGCAGCCCCGCCTCGTCCACGACCTTGACGCCGGTGAGCTGCTCCACCTCGTACAGGTTCGGTGTGGCGACGGTCGCGACCGGCAGCAGCGCCGAGCGGACGGCGTGGACGGCGTCAGGAGCGAGCAGCGGGTCGCCGTGCTTCGACACACCGACGGGGTCGACGACAACGGGCGCGCCGGCGGCGGCGAGCGCCTCGGCGACGGTCTCGACGAGCACCGTGGACGCCAGCATCCCGGTCTTGATCGCATGGGCGCCGATGTCGGACAGGACGGAGTCGAGTTGCGCGCGCACCGCCTCGGGCGGCAGTTCCCAGTAGCCCTGGACGCCGAGCGAGTTCTGCGCGGTGACGGCGGCGATGACGCTCATCCCGTGGACGCCGTGAGCGAGCATGGTCTTCAGGTCCGCCTGGATGCCGGCGCCGCCGCCGGAGTCCGAGCCCGCGATGGTGAGCACGAGCGGCGGGGCCGGGGACGAGGGCGAGATACGCGACATGCCGTCCACTTTATGGTGCGCTGACCGGCGCGGCGATCGTGGCCGGCGGCGTCCTCACACGAGGCTGCAGGGCAGCTTGTTCAGGATGCAGGCGGACGGCCGGGAGGCGGTGCCGCGCGCGGTGAACACGACCCGGACGGTGTCGCCGGGTACGATCCCGCCCTGGCCGCGCACGAACGCGACCCGGCCGGTCCGGACGACGGTGGCGCCGCTGACGGCGGTGACCGAGGCGTTCGGGATCTTGAAGGCGAGCGCCCACTTCGAGACGGGCTGGTGCCCCTTGTTGGCGATGGTGGCGGTGGCCTTGAAACCGCCGGGCGTCTTGGCGGCGACCCGGAAGGCGATGATGAGGCCGTCGGCGCGGCCGGTGCCGCGGCCGGCGCGCTCGCCCGGGCCGCGCTGGGAGACCTGGCTGTCGCGCGGGTTGCTCAGTGTTTCGCGCGGGGCGCCGCCCGCGAAGTTGAGCGATATCTGCTGCGTGCTCAGCGCGTAGGAGACGATCCCGACCGCGATGACGAGCGCGACGATCGGCAGCAGCGGGAGCGGCAGCACCGAGACGAGCCTCGTCCAGCCGCTCCCGCCGGACGATTCGGCGTGGGACTCGGTCTCCGGCCTGTCGCGCGGCCGTTCCGGCGGGTTCTCGGGGGCGGGGGCGGGGGCGCCGGGATAATCGCCCGGATAGTCCCCTGGGAGCGGGTCGAAGTGGGATGAGCCGGGCGGTCCGTGCTGGCGTTCCGCGGCCGGCGGCGGCCCCGGCCGAGGCCGCTCGTACGACGACACGAACACCCGGTCATCGGTGGGCCCGGAGAAGGCCTCGAAGGACGGGTCGGCGGGAGCCCCGTAGTACGACCCCTGGGACGCGGGAGCGCCCGGTAGGGGTTCGTCGTCCGGTTGCTCGTGCCTCGTGTGTCGTCCCATCCCATCCCTCTTCGATCACAGGATGTATACCAAACCCGTACCAAACCTGCCTACCGGATGCGGCAACGCGCACAGGTGTGCACGTTCCGTGCACCTCACCGTCCGGACGGCCCCGTTCAGCCGTCGAAGTGGTCCCAGGAGCCGGGCGGCGGTTCGCGTCCGTCCACGCGCACTCCCGCGCCTTCGGTGACGACACCGATCCGCGACCAGGACGGCGGCACGGGGCCGGGAAAGGTTCCGGCGAACGCGTGGTCCTCGCCGCCGGTGAGCGCGTGCCGCAGCCCGTCCGGCCCGAGGATCCGCGGGACGGGGACGGCCGCGGAGTCGATCTCGATCCGCACCCCGCTCGCCGCCGCGATGTGCCCGAGGTCCTGGACGAGGCCGTCGCTCACGTCCATCAGCGCGGTGGCGCCCTGGGCCCGCGCCTCGCCCCCGGCGGCATAGGGCGGTTCTGGACGCCGGTGCGCCGCGATCAGTTCCGCGGGCCCGCCGCGCCCCGCGCCGAGCAGCGCCAGCCCCGCGGCGGCGAACCCGAGCCTGCCGCGGACCGCCACCGCATCGCCCGGCCGGGCCCCGGACCGGGTGAGCGGCGCCCCGCCGCCCAGGTCGCCGAGCGCGGTGACCGCCAGGGTGATCCGCGGGGCGGACACGACGTCGCCGCCCGCGACGGACGCCCCCGCCACCCGGCACTCGTCGGCGAATCCGTCATAGAGTTGCTCGGCCCAGCCCGCGCCGGTCTCGGCCGGTGCGGCGAACCCGATCAGCAGGGCCGTGGGCCGGGCGCCCATCGCCACGACGTCGGCGAGGTTCTGCGCGGCGGCCTTGCGCCCGATGTCGTAGGGGCCGGACCAGTCACGGCGGAAGTGGCGTCCCTCCACGAGGAGGTCGGTGGTGGCGACGACACGCCCGTCCGGGGCCGCGATCACCGCGGCGTCGTCGCCGGGCCCGAGCAGGACCGCCTCGCCCTGCGGCAGTCGCCGCGTCAACCGGCCGATCAGCCCGAACTCCCCCAACTCGCCGATCGTGCCCATCCGCGCCCGTTCTTCCGTGTTCCGCCTGTTCGGGACGCCTCACGGAAGCACACGGCACCCCGGCCCCCCGCGACGGCGCGTAACACGATACGGTGAACCGTCCGACGGTTGATTCTCCGCCCTGGGAGGACGTGATGGTGCAGGCCTACATCCTCATCCAGACCGAAGTCGGTAAGGCCGCCGAGGTGGCGGGCCACATCTCCGGCGTGACGGGCGTCACCCTGGCGGAGGACGTCACGGGTCCCTACGACGTGATCGTCCGAGCGGAGGCGCGCAATGTGGACGAGCTGGGCAAGCTCGTCGTGGCGCAGATCCAGGCCGTCGAAGGCATCACCCGCACCCTCACCTGCCCGATTGTTCACATCTAGGCTCCCGGCGGCGCTCCTGCTCACCGCGCTGATGGTCCTGGCCGCCGGGTGCGGCGAGGGGGCCGTGCAGGTGCCCGTACCGCATCCCGACGCGGCGACCGCGCGGCTGTGCCAGGGTCTGCGGCTGCCCGAGAAGGTGCATGAGCAGGAACGCCGCGACACCTCCCCGAGCTCGCCGCTGACCGCCGCGTGGGGCTCGCCCGCGATCGCGCTGCGCTGCGGTGTGCCGCGGCCCGCCGCGCTCCATCCCCGGTCCCAACTGGTGACGATCAACGGGATCGACTGGTTCGGCGTGCCCGCCGACCGGCCGGTCACCTTCACCGCCGTGGGACGGCAGGCGTACGTCGAGGTGACGGTGCCCCCGAAGTACAACCCGGCCGGGGACGTGCTGATCGAGCTGGGACCGTCGATCAAGGCGACGATCCCGGCCAAGCCCGAGGGCCAGATCTGATCACGGCTTCGGGACGAGGCCCTCGCCGCGCGGGCGGCGGCGAGCCCCGGCCGCTGCCCGCTCCAGGCGCCGTTTCACCTCACCCGGGCAGGATGAGGTCCGCCGTCTCGGCGAGCCTGTCGGCCATGCCGGCATAGGACGTGTAGCCCATGCCCGCGTGCACCAGCGCGCCGGTGCAGGCCAGCTCCAGCGCGCCGAGGATCTCGGGGGCGTCGTGGTCGCCGAGCGCGGCCCGCAGCCGCTCGCGGATCGCCACGCCGATCCGCACCCGCAGCTCGCGGACGTCGGGATCGGTGCCGAGCAGCGCGGTGGTGCAGGCCGCGGCCAGCTCCGGCTCGTCCGATCCCAGCAGCGCGATCTCGCGCAGCGTCCCCGCCACGCGCTCGCGCGGCGTACCGTCCGCCGCGACGGGCGGCAGGGCGCTGAGCCGGCGCCAGAACACCTCGCTGATCAGGTGGTTCTTGGACGCGAAGTAGGTGTAGGCGGTGGCGGGCGCGACGCCGGCGCGCTTGGCCACGTTGCGGACGGTCAGGCCCTCGTAGCCGGTCTCGCCGACCTCCGCCACGGCGGCGTCGGTCAGCCGCCGCACGGTGCCGGCCTGCCGCTCGCTGAGGCGGCGGCGGGTGGGCTCGGTCGTCAGCCGCTCATTCCCGGACACATGTCCAGACGCTAGTTCCGGAACCGCCGGGGGGCAATCTCCCGCACGGGCCGGTGACGGACGAGGGGAATCAGGGTGGGGCGGGTGGGATTCGAACCCACTCAGTACAGAGACACCTGGGTTACAGCCAGGCCCGACTCTCCGGGCGTCGGCGCCGCCCCGTGCGCGGGTGGACCCGCGTCGTACCTCCGGAGGGATTCGAACCCCCATCGCACAGCACCTCATGCTGCCGTCTCTGCCGTTGGACTACGGAGGCGTGCGTGCGGCTCCCGGGATTCGAACCCGGAACGTCCACTTCCTGAAAGTGGCCTCTCTTGCCGGTTGGAGTAGAGCCGCTGGGATCTCGCCAGGGTGGGCGCCGCTCGCGGCCTCCGGCCGGGGGTGTCAGGACACGGGATACCGGCCGGGGCGGGCGTGCGACGCCGAGGGCAGTCGAAGCCGATACTGCTCCAGAGCCATGGCCGGTCCTCCTCTCGATGTCTCGGACACCGTCCACGGTGCCATCGGCGGCGAGACGGCCGCAACATGTTTTCCGGGTCAGGCGTTCTCGTTCGGCAGCAGCGAGCCGAAGGCGACCAGCGCCCAGAACGCGACCATGATCCAGCCGAGCGCGATGCCGGTCACCGCGAGGCCGAGCCCCCGCTCCCCCGAGCGCCGCAGCCGCACCCAGGCCATGTGCCCGGCGATGATCGCCGGGATGGACGGCAGCCCGCATGTGATCAGCCCGACCGCCCCCATGGACACCGCATAGATCGCGAGGCTGTTGACCGGCGCCTTGGCGGGTGCGGCCGGATACTGAGAAACGGTATGCGCCGGAGGCGCCGGGTACCCCGCGGGCTGCCGGTACGCGGCCGGGCGGGCGGCGATCGCGTCGGCGTACCGGTTCCACGACTCCGCCTCGGCCGTGCGCCCCTGCCCGTTCAGCAGCATCGCGAGGTTGCGCATGGCGGACGGGTCACCGGCCTGCGCGGCCTGCCGGTACTGGCTCTCGACCAGCGCCTCCGCCTCCCCCGCGGCGAGCCGCGGAGCCGGCGGAGGCACGGTCGAGGACGTGCTCGGCTCCGGCGTGCGGTGCGGGGCGGGCGCCTGCTCACGGACCCCGCTGGAGATGAGCCGGTCCAGCAGCGACTGCGCGGACGGCCGCTGCGCCGGGTCCTTCGCCAGGGCCGCCCGGACCGCACCGAGGAGCGCGCCGTCCAGTCCGCCGAGGTCCGGTTCGCCGCTGATGATCTGGTGGATGACCGAGGGGAGCGAGTTGCCGCCGAAGCAGGGGCCGCCGCGCGCCGCGAACGCCACGGTCGCGCCCCACGCGAACACGTCGGACGCCGGGGAGGCGCCTCGTCCGTCCAGCTGCTCGGGGGCCATGAACGCGGGCGTGCCGATGATGCCGCCGGTCGCGGTGAGGCGCGTCCCGCCCAGGGACCTGGCGATACCGAAGTCGATCACCCGGGGCCCGAACGTGGACAGCAGCACGTTGGCGGGCTTCAGGTCCCGGTGAACGACGCCCGCGTCGTGGATGGCGGTCAGCGCGGTCGCGATGCCGACCGCGACGGCCTCCAGGTCGGCGCCGCGCAGCGGCCCGTCCTTGGCCACGGCGGCGTCGAGGCTGGGGCCGTTGACGAACTCGGTCACCAGGTAGGGCGGGTCGGCGCCGGGGTCGGCGTCCAGGACGGGCGCCGTGCAGAACGGCCGGACGCGCTGCGCCGCCGCGACCTCCGCCTCGAACCGCGCACGGTACTGCCGGTCGGCGGCGAACTCCCGCCTGATCACCTTGATGGCGACCGTGCGCCCGGACGTGTCCAGCCCCGAATACACCGTGCCCATCCCGCCCTCGCCGAGACGGTTCACGACCCGGTAGGGACCGATGCGCTCCGGCAGGCCAGGGTGTGACACGGGGCGTTCTCCTCCAGACGGGGACCAGCGTCACAAGCCTGTCATATCCGCCCGCCCGTTCAGGCCCGCTCCGCCGGCAACGTCCGGCTCACGACCACTCCCGGCTGTCACCGAGATCATGACCGGGTACGGCTAGCGCAGGCCGGTCGAGCGCTTCAGCGCCGTCTGGATGAGCCGGTCGACCAGCGTCGGGTAGTCCAGCCCGGTCGCCGCCCACATCTGCGGGAACGCCGACGCCGGCGTGAAGCCCGGCATCGTGTTGATCTCGTTGAGGATCCAGCGGCCGTCGGGCGTGTGGAAGAAGTCGACCCGGGCGAGGCCCTCGCAGTCGAGCGCGTCGAACGCCTGCACGGCGATGCGGCGGACCTCCTCGATCGCGGCGGGCGGCAGGTCCGGCGGGATCGCCATCGCGGTGGAGCCGTCGAGGTACTTGGTCTCGAAGTCGTAGAAGTCGTGGCCGCCCGCCATCAGCACCTCGGCGGGCAGGCTGGCCTCGGCGGGGCCGTCGTCCTCGCCCTGCAGGACGCCGCACTCGATCTCGCGGCCCTCGACGGCGGCCTCCACGATCACCTTGGGGTCGTGCTCGCGGGCCTCCTCGACCGCCGCCTCCAGGTCGGCCTCGTCGGTGACGCGGCTGATGCCCATGCTCGACCCGGCGCGGGCCGGCTTGACGAACACCGGGGTGCCGTCCGCGAGGCCCAGCTCCTTGACCTCGTCGATCTTGCGTTTGCGTTCGCGCCGCCACTCCCGGTCGCCGATGAGGGCGTACGGGCCGACGGGCAGTCCGCGCGCCTGCCAGACGAGCTTCATGAACCCCTTGTCCATGCCGACGGCGCTGGCCAGCACCCCGGCACCGACATAGCGGACGCCCGCGAGGTCGAGCAGCCCCTGGATCGTGCCGTCCTCGCCGTACGGGCCGTGCAGCAGCGGCAGGACGACGTCGACCTCGGCCAGCGTCTCCGGAACCCGGCCCGGGCCGACGACCATCAGCCCGCGGCTGTCGGGATCGAACGGCAGCGCGAGCACGTGGCCGGCGCCGGACACCTCGGGCAGCCGGCCGTCCTCGATGGCGAGCCGCAGGTCGCCGGGCGGCAGCACCCAGCGCCCGTCGCGGCCGATGCCGATCGGCACCACCTCGTACCGGTCCCGGTCGATGGCGGCCATGACGGCGCCCGCGGTGACGCACGAGATCGCGTGCTCGGAGCTGCGCCCGCCGAAGACCACGGCCACGCGGATCTTAGAAACCTGGGACATGATGTCCGACTCTATCGGTGATCAGTCCGGCTCGGCCACGGGCGAGCCGGGCGCGTCCCCCCATCACACCCCGTACCGCTCGGGCTTCGGGGACCGCGAGATCAGCGACACCGCGGCCTCCTTGATCGGCATGCCGTGGTGCAGGACGGCGGTGACCGCCTCGGTGATCGGCATCTCGACGTTGTGCTTGCGGGCCAGTTCCAGCACCGCCTCGGACGACTTGACGCCCTCGGCGGTCTGCTTGGTGACGGCGATGACCTGCTCCAGCGTCATACCGCGGCCGAGGTTCTCGCCGAACGTGCGGTTTCGCGACAGCGGCGAGATGCACGTCCCGACGAGGTCGCCCATCCCGGCGAGGCCGGCGAAGGTGTGCTCGTCCGCGCCGAGCGCGGCGCCCAGCCGGGTGATCTCGGCCAGCCCGCGGGTGATCAGCAGCGCCTGCGTGCTGGCGCCGAAGCCGAGCCCGACCGCCATGCCGACGCACAGCGCGACGATGTTCTTCACCGCGCCGCCCAGTTCGCAGCCGACCACGTCCGTGGAGGTGTAGACGCGGAAGTACGGGGTCATCGTCGCGGCCTGGAGGCGCTGCGCGACGGCCTCGTCCACGCAGGCGGCGACCGCCGCGCCGGGCTCCCCGCCGGCGATCTCGCGGGCCAGGTTGGGGCCGCAGAACACGCCGACGCGCTCCTGCGGGATGTCGGCGACCTCGCAGATCACCTCCGACATCCGCCGGGTCGTGCCCATCTCGACGCCCTTCATCAGGCTGACGAGCACCGCCTCCGGCGGCAGCAGCGGCACCCACGCCGACAGGTTCTGCCGCAGGGTCTGCGCCGGGACGGCCAGCGCGACGAAGTCGGCGCCCTTCAGCGCCTCCGCCGGGTCGAGCGTCGCGCGGACGGCCTCGGGCAGAGTGACGCCGGGCAGGTAGTCGGGGTTCTCGTGGCGTTCGTTGACCGCCTCGACGACCTCGGGGCGGCGCCCCCACAGGACGACCTCGCCGCCCGCGTCGTGCAGCAGCTTGGTGAACGTCGTCCCCCAGGATCCGGCGCCCATCACCGCGGTACGGAAGGTCACGAGTCGCCCGTCCTCTGCTCCGCCGTGCGCTGCTCGGTGCTCCGCGGGCCGGACGGCTCCGCCTGCTCGGGGACGGCGGCCCGGGCCGTGCGGGTGGCGCGGCGCCGCTCCTCCAGCACCTTGTGGTGGTCGTAGCGTTCCATGGGCGGCTCCTGGCCGCGCAGCTCGCCGAGGAGGCCGGTGATCGCGGCCATGATGTCGTCGGTGGCGGCGTGCAGCGTCTCCCGGCTGAGCGGCAGCCCCTCGTACCGGGACAGGTCCACGGGCGGACCGGCGATCACCTTCATCGTCTTGCGGGGCAGCGGATGGAACCCCTTCTTCAGGCTTCCCGCCAGGCCCCTCTGCTCACCCTTCTTGTACGGCATCAACTCGTGCGCGCCCCAGCTCGCCACCGGGACGACCTTGGCCCCCGTCTTCAGCGCCATCCGCGCGACGCCCGTCTGGCCGGTCATGGGCCACAGTTCGGGGTCACGGGTGCAGCTTCCCTCCGGGTAGAACATCAGGCACTCGCCGTTCAGCAGGGCCTTCTCCGCGTCCTCAAGGACGAGCGCGGCGTCGGCGCGGTCGCGGTGGACGGGGATCTGCCCGGTGCCGCGCAGCACGGCGCCGATGAACCTCACGTCGAACAGCGTGGACTTCGCCAGGTAGACCGGGTAGCGGCCCGCCTCGTAGACGAAGTGGGCGAGCGCGAGAGGGTCGGACGCGGAGATGTGGTTGGCGGCGATGATGACGCCGCCCTTCCCGGGTATGTGGCCCCGGCCGCGCCAGTCCCGTTTCAGGAGCCCGAACAGCAACGGGCGCAGGATGACGATCGTGAGCTTCCGCCAGCCCGGCGAATATCCGTGGCTCATGCCCCGTCCCCTCCTCATTCCGTCCCCCTCCTCGGTCCATCCCCCGGATGAACGTGGGGTGTCCTCAAGTGTCGCGGTTACGTGCGCATAGTGTCGAGTTGCCATGTCTACAACAGCTCGGTCCACGGCGGCGCACGGCGCGCCTCGTCTCCACTGGTCGCTCGTCGTCCCCGTCAAGGTGCTCGCCAAGGCGAAGACCCGGATGTCCGCCGCGGCGGGCCCGCACCGGGAGGCCCTCGCGCTCGCGGTGGCGGCCGACACGGTCGCGGCGGCGCTGCGCTGTGACCGGGTCCGCGACGTGATCGTAGTCACCGACGATCCCCTTCCGGCGGCCGACCTCGCCGCCCTCGGCGCCCGCGTCGTGCCCGACGTGCCGGACGCCGGCCTGAACCCGGCGCTGGTCCACGGCGCCGGCCGGGGCCGCGAGCTGTCCCCGGACGCGGGCGTGGGCGCGCTGTCGGCGGACCTGCCCGCGCTGCGGCCGGACGAACTCGCCCGCGTCCTCGACGCGGCGGCGCGGGTGCCCGAGGCGTTCGTCCCGGACGCGGCCGGCGTCGGCACCACCCTGTACACGGCCCGTCCCGGCGTCCCGTTCTCCCCCGCGTTCGGTGGTGCCTCCCGTGCCGCCCACCGCGCCCGCGGCGCCAGGGAGATCCTCCTCCCCGGCACCGACAGCGTACGCCGCGACGTCGACACACCCGGCGACCTCCGCGCCGCCCTCGCCCTGGGCACCGGCCCCCGTACCGCGGCCATCGCGTCCCGCCTGGCCTCGTTGGCCTAGAGTTCCGGTCATGCAGGGGACGGTGAAGGCGTTCGACGCGGAGACGCGGTCGGGGAGCGT
Source organism: Actinomadura formosensis NBRC 14204 (assembly GCF_001552155.1). GTDB lineage: Bacteria > Actinomycetota > Actinomycetes > Streptosporangiales > Streptosporangiaceae > Spirillospora > Spirillospora formosensis. The sequence goes on from NZ_BCQQ01000011.1 coordinate 20,811, forward strand.
GCTGCTCGACGACGGGACGGAGCTGGCGTTCGACGCGGAGGCGTTCGCGGCGGGCGGGCTGCGGCTGCTGCGGTTCGGGCAGCGGGTGAACCTGGCGCTGGAGGGCGGCCGGGTCTCGGTGGTGACGCTGTCGACGTTCCCGCTGCCGTCCTGAGACGTGTCAGCGCCCGGGACCGTTTCGGTCCCGGGCGCTGTCGCGGTGAGACTACTTCTTCCCGGCCACGAGGTTCTTGAAGTCCGCACCGGCCTTGAACTTCGGCACGGACGTCGCGGGAACCTCAATGGTCTTGCCCGTTGCGGGGTTGCGGGCCGTGCGGGCAGGCCGGTCGGCCTTCTCGAACGAACCGAACCCGGTGATCGCGACCTTGTCGCCCTTGGCGACGGCGGTCTGGATCGCATCCAGGATCGCGTCGACCGCCTCGGCTGCGGCCTTCTTGCTGCCCAGCCGTTCAGAGATGGCGTCGACCAGCTCACGCTTGTTCATGGGTTACTCCTCTAGTTCCCCCCTTGCCCGAACGAAACTAAGGGAGCCTCAGCATGGACACAATCACCTGCACCCAAGAGTTGGCGTGTCGCTGACGTTTTTGTCGGCCTTGCCCCTGTCTCGCCGGGTTACCGGACCGAATCCGGCTACTGCGCCACGCTAACCGACGTCGGGGCCGTCTTGGAAATCGGCGAGGAACGCGTCCAGCCTGCGGGCGGCCAGTCCGGCGTCCCGTTTCGCCAGATCGGTGATCGCCAGCAGGTGCCGGATGAGCCGCTGCCGGGTCTGCGGCGGCAGCGGCGCGACGGCCCGATGGGCGTCGCGCAACTGCCGCGCGAGCAGCGTCAAGGCAGGATCGTCCCACTCCGGCCCACCCCACGGCACCGCGCTCAATTCACATCCCCAGACGGTCGACGGCTCAGCGCACAAGAGAAATTGTCTCTGGTGCGCGTACCGCTCGATGCGTCCGGGGGTGTGTTGAGCGTTGCCCCTGGTACCCGGCACCGACCGGCACGGGTTCCAGGGGCGCCCCCGGGTCAGACGGCCGTCGGGAGCCAGGCCGGGCGAGACTCCTCGTAGGTGGTGATGGCGTCGGCGTGGCGGAGGGTGAGGCCGATGTCGTCGAGGCCTTCCATGAGGCGCCAGCGCGTGTAGTCATCGATGTCGAAGGACGTGACGACATCGGCGTAGCGGACTTCGCGCTTGTCCAGGTCGACGGTGATCTCCAGGGCGGCGTCCTTCTCTACGCGGGTCTGGAGGTCTTCGACCCGGTCGGCGGGCAGGACGACGGGCAGCAGGCCCATCTTGGTGGAGTTGTTGCGGAAGATGTCGCCGAAGCGCGGGGCGATGACGACGCGGAAGCCGTACTGCTGGAGGGCCCAGACGGCGTGCTCGCGGGACGAGCCGGTGCCGAAGTCGGGGCCGGCGACCAGGATGCCCGCGCCCTCGTGGCGGGGCCGGTTCAAGACGAAGTCCGGGTCCTCGCGCCAGGCGGAGAACAGCCCCTTGTCGAATCCGGTGCGGCTGACCTGCTTGAGCCAGACGGCCGGGATGATCTGGTCGGTGTCGACGTTGCTGCGGCGCAGCGGGACCGCGCGCCCGGTGTAGGTGGTGAACGCTTCCATCGTGCTTCCTTACAGATCGGCGGGAGCGGCCAGACGGCCGGTGACGGCGGTGGCGGCGGCGACGGCGGGCGACACCAGGTGGGTGCGGCCGCCGGGTCCCTGCCGTCCCTCGAAGTTGCGGTTGGACGTGGAGGCGCTGCGTTCACCGGGCGTGAGCTTGTCGGGGTTCATCGCCAGGCACATGGAGCAGCCTGCCTCGCGCCACTCGGCACCGGACGCGGCGACGACCTCGTGGAGGCCCTCCTCCTCGGCCTGCTTCTTGACCTCCATGGAGCCGGGGACGACCAGCATCCGGACGCCGCCCGCGACCTTGCGGCCCTTCAGCACATCGGCGACGGCGCGGAGGTCCTCGATACGGCCGTTGGTGCAGGAGCCGACGAAGACGGTGTCGACCTCGATGTCGCGCAGCGGCGTCCCGGCGGTGAGGCCCATGTACTCCAGGGCGCGCTCGGCGGCCTGCCGCTGGGCGGGGTCGGAGAAGGACGCGGGGTCGGGCACGGACTCGGCGAGCGGCAGGCCCTGGCCCGGGTTGGTGCCCCAGGTGACGAACGGGGTCAACTCGGCCGCGTCGATCACGACCTCCTTGTCGAAGACCGCGTCGTCGTCGGTGCGCAGGGACGTCCAGTACTCGACGGCCTTGTCCCAGTCCGCCCCCTGGGGCGCGTGGGGGCGGCCCTTGAGGTAGGCGAACGTGGTCTCGTCCGGCGCGATCATCCCGGCGCGGGCGCCGGCCTCGATGGACATGTTGCAGACCGTCATGCGGCCTTCCATCGACAGCGACCGGATGGCCTCGCCCCGGTATTCGATGATGTGGCCCTGGCCGCCGCCGGTGCCGATCCTCGCGATGATCGCGAGGATGAGGTCCTTGGCGGTGACGCCCTCGGGCAGCGCGCCGTCGACGGTGACCGCCATCGTCTTCGGCTTGGTCTGCGGCAGCGTCTGGGTGGCGAGGACGTGTTCGACCTCGCTGGTGCCGATGCCGAAGGCGAGCGCGCCGAACGCGCCGTGCGTGGAGGTGTGCGAGTCGCCGCACACGACGGTCATGCCGGGCTGGGTCAGGCCGAGCTGCGGGCCGATGACGTGGACGATGCCCTGCCCGTCGTCGCCCATCGGGTGCAGCCGGACGCCGAAGTCGGAGCAGTTCTTGCGCAGCGTCTCGACCTGGGTCCGCGACACCGGGTCGGCGATGGGCTTGAGCAGGTCCGTGGTCGGGACGTTGTGGTCCTCGGTGGCGATGGTCAGGTCGGGGCGGCGGACCGCGCGGCCGGCCATCCGCAGCCCGTCGAACGCCTGCGGGCTGGTGACCTCGTGGACGAGGTGCAGGTCGATGTAGAGGAGGTCCGGCTCACCCTCGGCGTGCCGCACGACGTGCGCGTCGTAGACCTTCTCGGCCAGTGTTCGGCCCATCACTCCCACCTCATCTGTAATGATCGTCGGCGCTCCGTCGCGCCGTGTTCTCCGTCACCCCGACTTGCATCTCATATTACGAGACGTCAATATCAAGACATGGACAACTCTAGCGGAGTCGGCGTACTTGACAAAGCCGTTCTCGTGCTGAACGCGCTGGAGGCCGGTCCGGCCTCGCTCGCCCAGCTCGTCCAGACGACCGGGCTGGCCCGCCCCACGGCCCACCGGCTCGCCGTCGCGCTGGAGCACCACCGCCTCGTGCACCGCGACACGCAGGGGCGTTTCATCCTCGGGCCGAGGCTCGCCGAGCTGGCGGTCGCGGCCGGCGAAGACCGTCTGCTCGCGATCGCCCAGCCCATCCTGGCCCAGTTGCGCGACCTGACCGGGGAGAGCGCCTCGCTGTTCCGCCGCCAGGGGGACGTCCGGGTCTGCGTCGCCGCCGCCGAGCGGACGAGCGGCCTGCGCGACACCATCCCGGTCGGCGCCGCGCTCCCGATGACGGCGGGTTCGGCCGCGCAGATCCTGCTCGCGTGGGAGGAGCCCGACCGGCTGCACCGGGGGCTGCGCAACGCGAAGTTCGAGGCGACGACGCTGGCGTCCGTCCGGCGGCGCGGCTGGGCGCAGAGCGTCGGCGAGCGCGAGCAGGGCGTCGGGTCGGTGTCCGCCCCGATCCGCGGTGCGGGCGGGCGGGTGATCGCCGCCGTCTCCGTCTCCGGCCCCCTGGAGCGCCTCACCCGCTCCCCCGGCAGGCTGCACGCCGCACCCGTCGTCGCCGCCGGGGAGAAGATCTCCGAGGGGATGCGCCGCACGGCGTCCTGACCGCCGGAACCCGGGGCCGGCGGCTGGACGGCTCCCCGGCCCCGCGCCCGGCTCGCGATGCCCGATCTCGAACCACCACAACCCGGACACACATTGGATAGTGCCAGTATCCAAACGTCCGGCCTCGATACCGTTGGCCCCCGGTAAAGGGGGGTTCGACGGTGCAGATCTCCGAGCTCAGCGATCGCAGCGGGCTCACGGTTCAGACGATCAAGTTCTACATCAGGGAGGGCCTGCTGCCGAAGGGCGCGGCGGTCAGCGCGACCCGCTCGGAGTACGACGGCCGGCACCTGGAGCGGCTGCGGCTGATCATCGCGCTGCGCGAGGTCGGCGACCTGCCGGTGGCGGCGATCCAGCGGGTCATCGCCGCCGTCGAGGACGACCGGGTCGGCCTGCACGAGCTGTTCACCACCACCCGGCACGCCATCGGCCCGCACGTCGCCGCGCCGCACGACCCGAACTGGCGCGCCGCCCGCGAGGACGTCGACGCCCTCGTCCGCGAACTCGGCTGGACCGTCGGCGAGGACGCCCCCGCCCGTGATCTGCTCGCGCACACGTTCGTGGCGCTGCGCCGCCTCGGTTTCCCCATCACGCTGAAGGACCTGCGCCCCTATGTGCGGGCCGCGACCGAGGTCGCCGGCCACGAGATCCGGCGGGTCTGCGAGGGGGCGCCCCGCAGCCGGACGGCCCATTCGCTGCTCGTCTCCACCGTCCTCTACGAGCAGGTCCTGACGGCCCTGCACCGGCTGGCCCAGGAGGACGCCTCGGCCGGCCGCTTCGGCACGCAGTGACCCACGCCATTTCCCATAAACTCAATCGGAATTGGTATTCATGGCCGGGCGATAAGGCATTCACTTCGATCGCCTAACATGAACGGCGATGACCCCCACGCAGCCCCCCGGCCCCTCCAGTGCCAGGTGGACCGACCGCCTGCTCGCCGAGGGCGACGATCCCGACCCGCGTTTCTCCCTCGCCAACGAGCGCACGTTCCTGGCCTGGATCCGGACGGCGCTGGCGATGATCGCGGGCGGCATCGGCCTCGCGCTCGCCGGCGGCCTGGTCGAACCCGTGCTGCGGCACGGCCTCGCGGTCGCGTTCGCCGCGACCGGGGCACTGGTCGCCGCCCTCGCGTTCCACCGCTGGCTGCGGACCGAACGCGCGCTGCGCCGCGCGGAGTCCCTGCCACCGCCGGCGATCGCGCCGATCATGGCGTACGGCACCGCGATCGCCGCGCTCATCCTGCTTGTGACGTTGCTGGTCACCCGGTGAAACTCGGCGATCCCGGGGCGCAGCCGGAGCGGACGGCCCTGGCCTGGTCCCGGACCGCCCTCGCGCTGATCATCGTCGGGCTGCTGTGCGTGCGGCTCGCGCCGTCGCCCGCCGCCGTGGTCATCGCCGCCGTGGTGGTCTACGGCGGAGCCATGCTGCTGCTCCGCCGGGCCCGCACCGGCCTTGCGCGGCAGCGCAGAAGGCTGGCGTCCGGCGGCGGCACCGCCGACCCGCTCTCCGCGCTGATCATGTCGGGCCTGGTGATGCTGCTGGCCGTGGTCGCGATCCTCTTCGCCCTCCACTGATTCGCCCTCCACTGATTCGCCCTCAGCTGAGCCATGCGGCGGACGCATGGCCGCCGTGCAAGACCTTCGCTGGTGTCATGCCACGCCGCCGCCTAACGTCGGTCCCGCCATGACACGAAGCGCAGTTCGGGCTCACCGGTCATGACCTCACCGCACTCGCCGACCTCACTAGGAGAACCGCACAGATGCGCGTCACGCTCGGCAATCCCGCGACCGTCCCCGCGCCGCCGAACCCCGCCTACTCCCACACCGCCTACGTCACCCAGGGCCCGATGCTGTACGTGTCGGGGCAGATCGCCCTGGACGAGAACGGCAAGGTGGACGCGCCCGGCGACATGACCCGCCAGTCGGAGGTCATCCTCTCGCTGCTGGAACGCATCCTCGCCGCGCACGGCGCGGGGTTCGCCGACGTCGTCAACATCCGGACGTTCCTCACCGACATGGACCTCCGCCAGGAGTACGGGGCCGTCCGCCGCCGCTACTTCACCGGCGCCCCGCCGACGAGCACCACCGTCGAGGTGTCCCGCCTGTTCCATCCGGACGCGCTGATCGAAGTCGAGGTCGTCGCCGCGATCCCGTGATCAGGGCCGCAGGTTCCCCGCCACGTCCCGCAGCTCCGCCAGGAACGCGGTCACGGCGGGAGACCTGCGCGCGTGCCGCCCCACCGCCGCGTAGACGCGGCGGCGCGGCCGGCCGGATGCCACGGCGCGCAGCACGACACCGTCCCGCGCCAGGGCGGAGGCCGCCAGGGCCGGGACGAGCGTGACGCCGAACCCCTCCGCGACCAGGCCCAGCTTGGAGATCCATTCGGCGACCCGCAGCGGCGTCTCCGGCGCGAACCCGGCGGCCTCGCACCGGGTCCGCAGCGCGGCGATCGCGGCCGGGTCGTCGGCGACGATCCACGCCTCATCGGCCAGCTCGTCCAGCGGAACGCGGTCGAGCCCGGCGAGACGGTGACCGGCCGGCAGCGCGACGAGCAGCGCCTCCTCCAGCAGCGTCACCAGGTGCTCGGCGTCGACCGACGGATGCTTGTACGTGCTGACCAGGGCGATGTCGAGGTCGCCCGCGTCCAGCATCGGCAGTAGCCGCTCGGTCGTCCCCTCGCGCAGCAGCGGCCGCACCCCCGGATGGCGGGCCCGGAACCGGGCGAGGGCACGCGGCACGAGCGCCGCGTTCGCGGTGGGGAAGGCGCCGAGCCGCAGCGTCCCGGTGTCGAGCCGGCGCAGCCCGTCCAGCGCGCGGACGGTGTCGGCGAGCCGGTCGAGGAGGGCGCGCGCGTGCGGCAGCAGGAACTCCCCGGCGGGGGTCGGCCGGACGCCGCGGGCACCGCGCACGAACAGCTCCACGCCGCAGACGTCCTCCAGCGACGCGATCTGCCGCGATACGGCCGACTGCGTGTAGCCCTCCGCGGTGGCGGCGGCGGTGAAGGAGCCGAGGTCGGCGACGGCGACGAACGTCCGCAGCAGAACGGGATCGAGGGCTTCGGCGCGCACAGGACGCAGGATACGGGCCGGTTGGAATTCGGGACGATCACCCCGCTTGGTACCCTTCTCGCCTCACACTCCGTCATTCCCGCAGGTCCCCGCCAGCGTTCCACGCCGAGGTCGTCCATGCCCGAGAGCCGCCCGTTCGTCAGTCTGGCGACCGATTTCGGCGCCGCGTACACCGCCATCTGCGCGGGCGTCGTGTACTCCATCGCGCCGCAGGCGAACGTCCTGGTGCTGAGCGACGAGATCACCCCGTTCGACATCCGCGAGGGCGCGATGCTGCTGCGGCAGGCGCTGCCGTATCTGCCGGTCGGCGTCCACGTGGGCATCGTCGATCCCGGTGTCGGCACGCCGCGGCTGCCGGTCGCGATCGAGACCGGGCGCGGGGACGTGCTGGTCGGCCCGGACAACGGGCTGCTCGTCCCGGCCGCGCAGAAGCTGGGCGGCGTCGTGCGGGCGCACGCGCTGGAGAACCCGGCCTACCGGCTGCCGGAGGTGTCGGCCTCGTTCCACGGCCGCGACATCTTCTCCCCCGCCGCCGCGCACCTCGCCGCCGGCGTCGCCGTCACCGACCTCGGTTCGCCGGTGGAGCCGCTGCCGCTGGACGTCCCGCCGCCGTCGGCGGGCGGCGGGGAGTTGACGGTCCCGGTGCTCTACACCGACCGCTTCGGCAGCCTCGTCCTCGGCGCCGAGCGGGCGGACCTGACCGCCGCGTTCGGCGACCTGCCGCCCGGAACCCCGCTGGACGTCACTTGGACCGTTCCCACCCCGGGCACCGCGCGTGTCACGTTCGAGGAGACCTTCGGCGGCGTCGCGACCGGCGAGCCGCTGCTGTGGATCGACTCGTCCGGCTGGCTGGGGCTCGCCGTCAACCAGGGCTCCGCCGCCGAGACGTTCGGGCTCGCGGGTGCGCGAACCCTCACGTTGCGCCCCGCCACCCCCCACTCCTGATCACGAAAGCTGGAGGCACCTCTTGTCCCGCCGTCCCCTAACGACAGGTCGGCTGCGGCATCCGGGGAGTTGAAAACCACAGCAATGGGGTCATTACCGCAGATATCGGCAATTGCGAGTCCACTTTGAGCCGTAATCTTCGGGCCAAGATCCCGGAGGGTTGACCGAAGCCGGCAGCGCGGTCTTAGGAGAGCATTTCAACGACGGATGCACTCCAATCTGCCGCAGGCTTGAAGACTGACGGTTCGGCAAGCAGCGCCAGTTCACGTCTTGACCGCGGCAGTAGCCCAAGAGATTCTCTGGCGAAGGCGGCACTCCGGCGCCGAAGACCGGGGATCAGATCGGTAAGCAGTGGAAACTTGCGCAGCCTCACCGCAACCAGCGTCAACATACACCTCACAACATCCGACAATGATATGGTAACTCATTGTGAAAATGGTGGTGCAGGTGAAGTTGCTGCCAACGCCTGATCAGGCTGCGGCGCTAACCGAAACTCTGCATGCCTGCAATGTCGTCGCCGATTGGGTGTCCCAGGTGGCGTTCGATCGAAGAGTGTTCTCGCGGGCTGGGCTTCAAAAGCTCCTGTACCTGGAGGTAAAGGCGCGGGGGTTGTCCGCGCAGCCAGCGTTGCATGTGATCCGTAAGACCGCTGACGCCTACACCACTCGACGAGCGCAGATCACGAGTGGGCTGCTGGGCAAGCCCGGATCCGCACGTCGAGCCAAGGCCGAGGGCAAACCGATCACCTTCCGTCCGGACGCCGCGCATCCGTTCGACGATCGCTGCCTATCGTGGCAGACAGACGTCCTAACGGTGTCGATCTGGACCACCCGGGGCCGGATAAAGAACCTCCGTTTCACTGGCGAGCCGTCCCAGCTCAAGACCTTGGCTGAGCATCGCAAGGGCGAAAGTGACCTGGTGTACCGGACCGGCAAGTGGTTCCTGGTCGCCACCTGCGAAATCCCCGAGCCTCCGCTGAACACTCGCCCACGTGACTGGATCGGGGTGGACCGAGGCATCGTCAATCTGGCCACCACATCCGACGGTGTCAACCACCAGGGCCGCAGCCTGCAACACTATCGGCGTCGCATGGCCCGGGTCCGTGCCAAGCTGCAGGTCACGGGCACCAAGTCCGCCAAACGCAAACTCAAGCGACGCGCACGGCGCGAGCAGCGGCACACCGCGCACGTGAATCATAAGATTGCCAAGACGGTAGTGGCCGATGCCCAACGCACCGGACGCGGCATCGCCCTAGAAGACCTCCAGGGCATTCGCGACCGGGTATGGCTCAAGCGGCACCAGCGGGCCACCTTGTCATCCTGGTCATTCCACCAGCTCGGCGAGTTCATCGCCTACAAAGCTCGTCGCGCCGGTGTACCGGTACTAGAGGTGGATGCCGCCTACACCTCGCAAATCTGCCCGCGGTGCAGGCACGTCTGCCGCAAGAACCGCCCAACTCGGGAAGAGTTCCGTTGTGTGCTCTGCGGGCTCGCTGGCCCTGCCGACCACATCGCTGCCGTGAACGTCCGCGCTCGGGCGCGCACGGTGTGGGCGTTTGTCAACACGCCCCATGCAGCCATGTCACCGTCTCCCGGTTTGAGGCAGTCATGAGCCGCAAGTCTGTTCCAAGGAACGGACAGTTGACCTACACGCCCTACCTGGCGTCGGCGGTGCTGTTCGTGGCGTTGACGGTGCCGATGGCCCGGTTCACCGACCATCTCGCGGCCCGCGCCGAGCGGCGCCGCGCCCCCGGAGGCGGCACATGAGCGAACCGCGGCTGCGCGTCGAAGGCGTGTGGAAGGCCTACCGCTCCCGGCCGGTGCTGCGCGGCGTCGATCTGGACGTCGCGCCGCACGAGGTCGTCTGCCTGATCGGCGCGTCCGGGTCGGGCAAGTCGACGCTGCTGCGCTGCGTGAACGTGCTGGAGACGGTGGACGACGGCGCCATCTTCCTGGACGGCGCGGACATCACCGACCCGGACGCCGACCCCGACGACGTCCGCAAGCGCATCGGGATGGTGTTCCAGTCCTACAACCTGTTCCCGCACATGTCGGTGCTGGACAACATCACGCTCGCGCCGGTCCGCGTGCACCGGCGTTCGCGCGCGGAGGCCGAACGGCACGCCCGCGAGCTGCTGGAACGGTTCGGGCTCGCCGACCGGGCCGGCGAGTACCCCGACCGGCTGTCGGGCGGGCAGCAGCAGCGCGTCGCGATCATCCGGGCGATGGCGGGCCGGCCGAGCCTGCTCCTGCTGGACGAGGTGACGTCCGCGCTCGACCCGGAGCCGGTCACCGAGGTGATGGAGATCATCCGGGAGCTGAAGGACGCCGGCATGACGATGATCCTCGCGACGCACGAGATGGGTTCGCCCGCGACATCGCCGACACGGTCTGCTTCCTGCACGACGGCGTCCTGCTCGAACGCGGCCCGGCCGAGCAGATCTTCGAGGACCCGGCCGAGCCCCGGACCCGCGAGTTCCTGCGCCGCGTCATCGAGTCCCGCCGCCTGTAGGAGACTGGTCGGCGTGCCGGTTCTGGACGTGGTCGCGTGGGTGCAGGTGTCAGGCGGCCGGATGCTCGCCGTCCGGTCCCGGGGCCGTGACGTGCTGTACCTTCCGGGCGGCAAGCGGGAGCCCGGCGAGGACGACTGGTCGGCGCTGTCCCGCGAGGTGCGCGAGGAACTGGACCTGGAACTCGACCGGGCCTCGTTCCGGGAACTCGGCGTCGTCCGCGCGCCCGCTCACGACCAGCCGGACTTCGACCGCGTCCGCATGGCCTGCTTCACCGCCGCCTACCGGGGCACCATGACCGCGGCCGGCGAGGTGGACGAGTACGTCTACGTGGGACGCGGCGACCGGCACCTGCTGGCCCCCGCCTCGCGGGCCGCCTTCGACCTGGCCGCCGGCCACGGCCTGCTCGCCTGATCGACCTTCGGCTTCCCGGCCGGCGACTTAGGTCGCCGCGCGCACCGCCCGGTGGCCGACGCCGCGCCGGTGGCGTCCCGGAAACACTTGCGGCAGGGCGGCTCGACCAGCGAGGAGCAGACCATGCCACAGGTGCCGATCAAGCGCCGTATCGTGCTCGCCGGGGCGGCCGCGGCCGTCGCGTCCGGCCCGGTCCGGATCGCGCGGGCCGCGCCGGGACGGCGGCTGCCGCAGCGCGGCGTCAACTACGACACCGAGCGCGCGGTGTGGAAGCCGGAGTTCGTGCGGCGGGAGATCCGTGCGATCCGGCGGGATCTGCACTGCAACGCGCTCATCGTCCTCGGCTCCGACCTGGGGCGGCTGATGCGGTCCGCCCGCCACGCGGCGAACGAGGGCATGTTCGTGTGGCTGGAGCCGCGCCGGTTCGACCAGGACGCCCGGACGACGCTGCGGTTCGTCGCGTCGGTCGCCCGCGCCGCCGAACGGCTCCGCCGCGCGGGGGCCGGGATCGGCGTCTCGCTCGGCTGCGAGCTGACGATCTTCATGTCCGGCCTCGTCCCCGGTGCCGACTGGAGGGAGCGGGCGGAGAACCTCGGGGGCCCGGCGGGCGAGGGGTACAACGAGCGGCTGAACGCGTTCCTCGGACGGGCGTTGACGACGGTCAGGCCGCTGTTCGGCGGGCGGCTCACCTACACGTCCGGCGTGTGGGAGGAGGTCGACTGGCGCGGGTTCGACGCGGTCGGCGTCGACCTGTACCGGGACGCATCGAACGAAGCGACCTACGTCCAGGATGTGCGGGCCCTGCACAGGTTCGGCAAGCCGGTCGTCATCACCGAGTTCGGCTGCTGCACGTACCGGGGCGCGGACAGGCTCGGCGGGGCGGGGTTCGACATCGTCGACTGGACGCAGGACCCGCCCCTCGTCCAGCCGGGATACGTCCGGGACGAGCGGGTCCAGGCCCGCTACATCTCCGAGTTGCTGGACGTCTACGAGGCGGAGGGCATGCACGGCGCGTTCGTCTACAACTTCATCGACGCCGACGCCCCGTACTCACCCGATCCCCGCCACGACCTCGACATGGCCGGGTTCTCGCTGGTCAAGGTGGCGCCGCCGGAGTCGCAGCTCGGCTATGCGCGCACGGGGCACTGGGAACCGAAGCTCGCGTTCCGCACCCTCGCGCGCCGGTACGCGGCCTAGAGGTCCGCCACACCGCTGGAGTGGGGCACCTCCGGCTCGGAGCAGCAGAACCAGGTGGTGGCCGGCCGGCCCCCGGGTCCCGGAACGTCGTTCACCCCGAGATGTCCACGCCCTCCGGGCGCGGGGCGCCACGGCGGCGCCGCAGCCGCGCGCCGAGTGTGACGAGGCCGAGGCCGGCCGCGTAGATGGCGAGGTTGACGGCCGCGTAGCTCCACGCGACGGCGTCAGGGTCCTTGCTGAAGGCCCGGGTGTCGCCGCCGACCCACGCCCTGGTCAGCGTCATCGTCTGGAACGTGAACACGAAGGAGTGGACGGCGATGTACGTCAGATAGGCGGCGATCCGCTCGCGGACCAGGTATCCGATCGGGAGGGACACCAGCAGCATGAGGATGAGTTCCATGCCGCTCAGCGTGGCCCGGCCGGCGGCCGTCCCGCATCCGGGCCACCGCCGGACGAATCCCGCGTGCTGGCACGGATGCGCGCGGCACCGCCCGGCCGCATGATGAGGGGATGGGCATGACGGGACCGCCGCGCCCGCGCGTGCTGCTGCCGGCGGGCGTGTTCGCGGCGGGCGCGGGCCTGCAGGTCGCGCTGTGGGCGCGGCCGGAACGGGGCGAGCCCGCACCGGTCCTGGCGGCGACGCTCGCGGTCCTCTCGATCCCGGTGCTGTTCGGCTGCCTGGTCGGATGGCGGGTGCCGGACGGCCAGGTGGGCGCGGCCCTCGCCTGGGTGGGAGCGGCACCGGCCGCGGTGTTCGCGGTCGAGATGTGGGGCGAGACCGACCTGACGCCCCGGCCGTGGCCGGGCGCACACATCCTCTATGGGGTGAAACTCGGCGCGTGGGTGTGGAACCTCGCCGGGTTCGCCGCGCTCTGCCTGGTGTTCCCGTCCGGTCTGCCGCCGGGACGGCGGTGGCGCGCGGTCGCGTGGACGGCGGCGCTGACCGGGGTCGCGGTCCACGCCGTGGTGTCCTGGACGATCCTCGCCCGGCAGGGCGGACGGCCGAACCCGTTCGAGGCCCCGCTCACGCTCGCCGCGTTCGGCGGGTTGCTCGCCGCGCTGGGCGCGGTGGTCCTCGGCCCGGTGCTGCGCTACCGGCGGGGTGACGAGGTGACCCGGCTGCGGCTGCGGTGGCTGATGCTCGGCGCGGGAGCGGTGCCGGTACTGCTGGCCTGCGGCTGGGCGGCGCAGACCTGGTGGGACGCGACACCGGAGGTCGCCTACACGGGTTTCCTGCTGGCCATGCTGGTCGCGGTGCCCGCAGCCGTCGCCGTCGCGGTGCTGCGGCACGACCTGTTCGACGTCGACCGGCTGCTCGGCTCATCCGTCGCGTGGCTGCTCACCTCGGTCATCTCCGCGGCGATCTTCGCGTGCGTCGGATACGCGGTCGGCGGGCCGGTCGGCGCCGGCGGCAGGCTCGGCATGAGCGGGGCGTCCTTCGTCACCGCGCTCGTCCTGCTGCCGCTGCACCGGCAGGTCAACGGCTGGGTGGGCCGGGTCGTGGACCGGGAACGCCACGTGGTGGACGCCCGTCTCCACCGCTTCGTCCACGCCGTCAGGGACGGCACCGCGCAGCCGGAGACGGTCGAGGCGGTGCTGCGCGACGTCCTCGCCGATCCCGGCCTGCGGCTGCTGGTGCGGCTGCCGCACGGCGCGCCCGGCGAGTACGCCGACCCGTCCGGCGCCCCGGCCGTCCTCCCGCCGGACCGCGTGAGCGTTCCGCTGCGCACCGGCGAGGTCGAGATGGGCGCGATCGTGCTCGGCACGGTGTCGGCCCGTCGGCTGCGCCTGGCCGGGCACGCCGCCGTGCAGGCACGGCTGCCGATCGAGGTGACCCGGCTGCGGCTGGAGTTGCGGGCCGGCCGCGCCCGGATGCTGGCGGCATCCGCCGAGGAACGCCGCCAGCTCGAACGCGACCTGCACGACGGCGCGCAGCAGCAGATCGTGGCGGCCGGGATGCGGCTGCGCTCGCTGCAACGCCGCTTTCCCGGCGGGTCCCCCGAACACCGCGACCTGGACGCCGTGGTGGAGGCGCTGGAGGCGACCATCGCCGAGTTGCGGCGGCTCGCCCACGGCATCCGCCCGGCCCGGCTCGACGACGGGTTGGCCGCCGCGCTGCACGCCCTGGTGGCCGCCGGTCCCGTGCCCGTCCGGCTGTCCGTCCCACCCGACGTGCGGGTCGGCGAGGTCGTGGCGACCACGGCGTACTTCGTGGTGTCGGAGGTGTACGCGAACGCCCTCAAGCACGCGTCCGCCGGCACGGTGACGATCGACGTGGCCGACACCGCCGGCGTGCTGCGCATCGTCGTCTCCGACGACGGCGTCGGCGGCGCGCGCGGCGGGCTCACCTCCGTCCGCGACCGGGTGACGTCGGTCGGCGGCGAGATGTCGGTGTCCAGCCCGCCCGGCGGCGGCACACTCGTGGAAGTGAGGATCCCCCATGCGCATCGTCGTGGCCGATGACTCAGTCCTGTTCCGGGAGGGCCTCGTCAGGCTGCTCACCGAGGCCGGCCATGACGTCGTCGCCGCGGTTGGGGACAGCGACGCCCTGGAGGCGGCCGTCGGCGAGCACCGTCCCGACCTGGCCGTCATCGACATCCGGATGCCGCCCACGATGACCGACGACGGGGCCCGCGCGGCACGCCGCCTCCGGCCGGCCGTACCCGTGGTACTGCTGTCCCAGCACATCGAGACCCGCCACTCGGTGTCGCTGGTGACGTCCGGCGGTTTCGGCTATCTCCTCAAGGACCGGGTGCTCCGCGTCGACGACTTCCTGGACGCCCTGCACCGCGTCGCCGACGGCGGCTCCGCGCTCGACCCGCAGGTCGTCGGCGCCCTCCTCGCCCCCGCCCAGCGGCGGGACGCGCTGTCGGCCCTCACCGAACGGGAACACGACGTGCTCGCCCTCGTCGCGGAGGGCCACTCCAACGCGGGCGTGGCCGCCCGGCTGCACCTCGCCGAGCGGACCGTCGAGACCCACATGCGCGGTATCTTCCAGAAGCTCGGCATCACCGACACCGGTGACCGGCACCGCCGCGTCCTGGCCGTCCTCGCCTATGTCTCCCGCTAGGCGCGGCGGGTGCGGTCGGCCGCCGCGGCGGCGAGGATCATCTCGTCGACGACCCGGCGGGTCTGCGGGGACAGGTCGACGAGGGCGCGCAGCACCTCCGGGCGGATGACGCCCTGCTCGACGTCGCGGCGCAGCGCCTTGATCGTGAGGTCGTCGCCGATGGGGTCGGACTCGCCGGCGAAGCCGAAGTAGCCGATCGGCACGCCGAAGAACGTGGCGAGCGCGGTCAGCGTCTTCAACTGCGGGTTCTCCTGCCGTCCGGTGCGCAGTTTCCAGACGGTGGTGGACGAGATGTCCTCACCGGTGGCACGCGCGATGGTGGCGGCCGTCTCCACGTTGTTGCGCGGCGGCCCGGCGTCCGCCGGCCACAGGTTCTGGATCAGCCACTCGACCTTCTCGGCCAGGGACGCCCCCGGCGACACTCCGTCGGCCTGCTCCCGCATGATGCCCCTCCCCATGGCCAGTGATTTTAGTTGACCATATCCGCGCTCGTCAGCCAAGGGCACGCTCTGGCGTAGCGCGATCCCGGCTACTGCGGGACGTCCCGGGTGAAGGGGCGCAGCCGGATCACGATGTCGAGGAGGATGAGGCCCAGCGCGAGGCTGAACAGGACGTCGGTCAGCCAGTGGTAATCGGTCAGCGTGAGGCCCGCCCCGGCGATGAATCCCGTCACCACCGCGAGGTTGCGCCGGCGGAGCGGCGTGAAGGGACCGCGAAGGGCCGGGAGCGCCACGACCAGCAGCTCGAAGATCATCCACTCCAGCACGAACCCGTTGAGCGTGTGCCCGGACGGATAGGCGGTCCCCCCGTGGAACAGCACATCGGTGTTGCTGATCGGGAACGTCCGGGGGATGACCGCCTTGAGCCCGAGCTGCAGCCCCGACAGGACGATGACGATCGCCGCCGCCATGAGCGGGTAGCGCAGCGAGCGGGCCCGGAGCGCGGCGAGGCCGGCCAGCGGGCCGATGATGTACAGCAGGTCCCCGCGTTGGCCGAACTTGGCGCACACGTACACGAGGTCGAACCATCCGCCTTGCACATACGCGTCGTTGAAGCGGTGCACGACGCCGTCGAGATGCCTGAGCGGACCGTTCAGCAGCACGTCCACCGTGACCAGCACCATGATCGCCATCAGCAGCGCGTACCAGCTCTTCGATCCCCACCGCACGGGCGTGGCATTCCCCGCCGCCGCCGTTTCCCACCTGTCTCAGGGCGTGAGGATGGCGCGCCCCCGGATCCGTCCGGCGTCCAGGTCGTCGATCGCGGACTGGAAGTCGTCCAGTGCGTATTTCCGCGTGTGCAGGGTGACCGCGCCGCGGGCCGCGAGCGCCATCAGATCGCACAGGTCGTTGTAGGACCCGACGAGGTTCCCGATGATGTTGATCTCCGCGGAGATGATGTCGATCGTGGGAACGTCGATGTTCTCGCCGTATCCGACCACGTGGTAGTCGCCCGCCTCGCGCAGCATCCGCACGCCTTCCGCGGTCGTGCCGCCCTCGCCGACGAAGTCGACGACCACCTCGGCGCCACCGCCCGTAAGGTCGAGGACTTCCGCGACATGGTCCCCATCCGCGACCACACCCCGGTCGGCGCCGATCCCGGACGCCAGTTTCACCGCGTCCGGATTCCGGTCGACCACGATCAACTCGGCCGGGCTGATCGCCTTGAGCACCTGGACGCCGATGTGCCCGAGGCCGCCGGCCCCGATGACCACGCACCGGTCCCGCGGCGTCAGCCGCCGCGCCGCCTTCGCCGCCGCGTGGTACGCGGTGAGCCCCGCATCGGCGAATGCGGCCACGTCCGCCGGCTCCAGCCGCCCGTCCAGTTTCACCACGCTGCGCGCGGACGTCTTCAGATACTCCGCGTATCCCCCGTCGGTGTCGATTCCGGGGAACTTGCCGTGCTCGCAGTGCACGTCGTCTCCCGACCGGCACGCCCGGCACAGCCCGCATGTGATCAGCGGGTGGACGATCACCTTGTCCCCCTCGGCGACGTTCGTGACCGCCGCCCCGACGGCGTGCACCCACCCGGCGTTCTCGTGCCCGATCGTGTACGGCAGTTCGACCCCGGACTTCTCGGCCCACTGCCCTTCCAGGATGTGCAGATCCGTCCGGCACACCCCCGCGCCGCCGATCTTCACCACGACATCGAACGGCCCGTCCACCTCCGGGACGGGAACCTCGCTCATCCGCAGGTCCTCGCCGTACCCGACGACCTGCACAGCCCGCATGCCGCTCATGGAAGACCCTCCTCGTGGACGTGGGATCGTCCACGAGCCCATACCCGGCCATCCACGGACCGACCCGAGCATCATTCGGCGCCGCGGCCCGCGAACCCTGAAACAGAAAAACCGCAGATCGATGATCTGCGGTTCCAGGTGTACCCCCGAGCGGATTCGAACCGCCGTTACCGCCTTGAGAGGGCGGCGTCCTAGGCCACTAGACGACGGGGGCCGGACGTTGCGCCCGCGCGTTCTCCGCCCGGGCCTCGCCCAGCTTACCGGACGCCGCCCCCACCTCGAACCAGTTTCGCCCCGTACGCCCCGCAAGTCCCCCACGACCGGACACCTTGTCCCCCCGTGGCACGACTGCGGCCCTGATATGCCTTCCCACCGGGAGGAGACCATGCGACTGAAGCCGTTCACGCACACGGCCCCCACAGTTGCACACCCTCCCGCTTGATTACGCACACGGAGACGCTGCGGCGGTTCCCCTACTGGCAAGCCAAAGCCGAGCCTGAGGTGAATACCGAAAACGGGCGGAGATGAACGCTCCCGCGCGTCCCGAGATCAAAGAACGAAGATCGCGAAACTGGGACGTCGCAGATTAAAGGCCCCCGTGCGGACCCCAGCCCACGTTCGGGCGAAGCCCGAACACCGGGGGTTCCAGGGGGTCGCCCCCCTGGAAGAAATCGCGGGCCTCGGCGAAATCGAGCGAAGCTCGATGAGCACAAGGCCCCGCCACGTACCCCCGAGCGGATTCGAACCGCCGTTACCGCCTTGAGAGGGCGGCGTCCTAGGCCACTAGACGACGGGGGCGTGGTCCGCCTTGGGCGGACGCAGCTGGGGTACCAGGACTCGAACCTAGACTAAGTGAACCAGAATCACTCGTGCTGCCGATTACACCATACCCCAGTGAGGTACGGGCTCCCGAGCCGTTTCCGGCTGGTCGCTCGCGCCTCGATGAGAATACAGGACCTTGGGACAACGGCCAAAACGATTCCGGTCAGCGGCCGAAGTCGACGGGGCCGATGTGGCGGTGGCCCCACTCGACCAGGGGACGCAGGCGACGCCAGGACGCGCGGATGCGCGCGAGCACCTCGTCCGGGTCCCTCATCCACGGGTCGGCGGGCCAGCCTTCGTGGGCGTAGAGGGAGCGGTGCCGCAGGAGGTCCAGGCGCGGGTGGTCGGGGGGTGTGCCACGGGGCCGGGTCTTGAGCCGGTCTCCGGCGATCTCCAGACCGGCGGAGCGGAGGTCGTCCACGATGGTCTGGAGTTCGCGGCCATACGTGTCGGAGCCGACCGCGTCGCGGTAGCGGCGGAGCTGCCCGGGAGTCGGCGCGTACATGCCGCCGGCGACCATCAGCCCGTCCGCGTCTATCTGGAGGTAGAAGCCCTCGGGGGTGTGTCCGCCCTGGTGTGTTTTGTAGGGCGACTTGTCCTTGCTGAATCGGACGTCCCGGTACGGGCGGAAGAGTTTGACCGCGCCGAACTCCTCTTCGAGTTCGGCGCACAGCTCGGTCAAAGGCTCGCGCACGTGGTGTTCGTACGTCTCCTTGTGGGACGTCCAGTAGGGCTTGCTGTTGTCGGCCTGCAAGCCCTCGTAGAACGAGAACGCCTCGCCGGTGAAGCCGCCGAACGCCATGGTTCAGTCCCGGGCGACGACGCGGTTGGTGAGGCTGCCGATGCCCTCGATGGTGACGGTCACCTCGTCCCCGATCTGCAGGGGGCCGACGCCGGCGGGGGTGCCGGTGAGGATGACGTCGCCGGGCAGCAGCGTCATGACCTGGCTGACGTACTCGACGAGGGCCGGGACGTCGCGCAGCAGCAGGGACGTGCGGGAGTCCTGGCGGACCTCCCCGTTGACGGCCGTGGAGATCGCCAGGTCGGCGGGGTCGATCTCGGTCTCGATCCACGGGCCGATGGGGCAGAACGTGTCGAAGCCCTTGGCCCGCGTCCACTGCCCGTCTTTCTGCTGCAGGTCGCGGGCGGTGACGTCGTTGGCGCAGGTGTAGCCGAGGATGACCTCGGCGGCGCGGGACGCGGGCACCTCGCGGCACATCCGGCCGATGACGACGGCCAGTTCGCCCTCGTGGTCGACGCGCTCGGAGAGCTTCTGCGGGTAGGCGATCGCCTCGCCGGGGCCGATCACGGCGGTGGACGGCTTGGAGAAGATCACCGGCTCGGCGGGCGGCTCGTCCCCGCCCATCTCGCGGACGTGGTCGGCATAGTTCTTCCCGATCGCGATGATCTTGCTGGGCAGGATCGGCGCGAGCAGCCGGACGTCGGTGAGCGGGAGGCGCTGCCCGGTGAACGTCAGTTCACCGAACGGGTGGGCCGCGATGACGGCGACGGTGTTCTCCTCCACCACGCCGAAGGACATGCCGTCGTCGGTGGAGAACCTGGCGATACGCATGTTCGAGAGCCTAGTACGCCGTTCAGAGGCCGCACGCCTTGCCGTTCAGCTCGCAGCCCTTGGGGGTGGACGCGTGCCCGGCCGCGCCGAACTGGACCTCCCAGGTGCCGCCGGGCGGGATCGCGGGGGCGCCGTCCAGGTTCTTGATCTCCACCTTCTCGCCGCCGTGGACGAGCCGCGCGCCCCAGATGTTCTTCACGTCCGCCCCGGGGGCACGGAACGTCAGCTTCCACGTCTTCATCGGGCGGTCGGTGCGGTTGGTGATGACCATCTTGCCCTCGAAGTACCCATCGTCCTGCTGGACGAGCTGGTACGTGATCCCCTTGCCCTGCACCAGCGGGCCGATCGGCGCGGTGGTCGCCGGGGGCGGCGTGCCGGGCTGGACGGGCGGTTGCCCCGCCGCAGGAGCCGTGGCCGGAGGCGTCGCGGGCGCTCCGCCGGGCGAGGGCGTGCCGGACGCCGTCGGGGCCGGCCCGTCCGTCGCACCTCCGGCCGCCGGGGCGGACGCGGCCGGAGACGCGGGCTTCCCGGCCTTTTCCTCGCCGTCGGAGCCGCGGCCGGCGTACAGCAGTGCCGCGAGCACGGCGGCGGCGAGGAGCACCACCGCGACGATCACCGCGATGAGGATCATCGGACGCCGGGACCGCGACACCGGCGCTCCCCCGGACGGCATCGCCGGGGCGGTCGCATCGGGCGCCGGGACGGGGGCGGGCATGGGGGCGGGAGCCGGCATCGGGGAGGCGAACGGGGCACCGGCCGGAGAGGCGGTCTCGCCTTCGGCACCGAACTGCGCCGTCCACGGCGCCTCCGCGGGCTGCTCCGGCGCGGGCTGCTCCGGCACGGGCGGCCGCCCGTCCGGCTGCGGGGGAACGGCGCCCTGCTCGAATGCCGCCGCCTGAGGTGCGGCGGACGCGGCGGGCTTCTTGATCCGGATGTCGCTGACGGTCACGGACGCCTTGTCCGCGTCGTCCCCGGGCCCGTCCCGGAAGGTCACGCCGGGATCGTCCCCGGCCCCGTCGAGGGAGGTCGCTGCCGGATCACCACCGGGAAGGTCCTGGAAGGTCGCCCCCGGCTCGTCCTCCGGCTCGCCCTCGGGGTCGTCGGCCGGAAGGTCGCGAGAGGTCGCTTCCGGGTCGTCCTCGGGATCGTCGGCGGGGAAGTCCTGGAACGTCACGTCCGCGAGGTCGTCCACGGGTTCGTCGACGATGGTCGAATCCGCCGCCGTGCCCGCGTCCGCCGTGGCGGCCTTGCCCGGGACGCGGAACTCGGCGGTCGTCTTGTGGTCCGGGGGCACGTACCCGGGCTCCTCGCCGCTCAACTCGTCCACCCTCCGCTGTCGTCGGTCTCATGGACTCCGACGACGGGCGAGACGGTTCGGTTCGGAGTTCGTACCGGACCGGAAGGGGTCAGCCGGCCGAGGCGGGCTCCAGGCCGCGGCGCGCGGCCTGCCGCAGCTGCCGGTTGAGCATGTCGGTGATGAGCTCGATGGCGTCGGGGGTGGTGGCGTCCTGGGCGCCGCTGAGCCAGCGGGTGGCCTCGGCCAGCAGATCCTCGGCCGCGTCGCCCGCCGGTCCGGCGTCGGCCATCCGCCCGAGCACGGCGCCGAGGCGCAGCGCGGCGTCGGCGCATCCGGACTCCGCGGCCCGCCGGTACCAGTCGGCGGCCTGCTGCAGGTCGCCCGCGCGCTCGTACATCTCCCCCAGGCCGAAGGCGACGTCCACCCAGGTCCCGTCCGTAGGACGCCCAAGGTCCTCGGGGGTCCACGGTCGGACGGACATACGATCACTCCGGTGATTCGGGGTCGGGGGGAGACGGCACGCGGAACACCACGCGTGCCGTGCAGGTCCCCTATAGTGGACGCTTCAACCGAAATCCGCCACTGATTCCGTCGGTTTCAGCGAATTTTCTTCGTGACCATACCGATACCAACGGAAACACCCGCGTTCTCGCGAACGATCCGGTGTCAGGGCATCCGATGGCGAGCCAGCGCGTCCTCGAAACCGTCGTGTCCCGCGGTGTAGGACCGCAGCGTGACCGGCGCACCCTTCGCACCGTGCTCCAGCAGGTCCGGGACGGAGCGGGGATCGGGCAGGACGTCGTCGCCGAGCTGGGCGGAGTCGCACAGGATCGTCCGGACCCCGGGCTCCCCGGAGACGAACTCGCCGAGCAGGAAGCCCTCGGACTCGTTCCAGACGAGGGCCTGGAGCCCGAGGACGAAGGTCGCGTCCCGCGGGTCGGACGGGTCGAGCCAGACGTTCGAGAGCGGTACCCCGCGCGCCTGCAGCGCGTCGCCGACACGGGTGATGTAGCCGCGGGTGACATCGACGAAGGGGTCCGAGTGAGGCAGGGGCCGGAGACGGTCGATCACTGTTCATCCCTCTCTTCGGTCTCATACGAAGTATGAGGGAAGTTGACCTTGTATGTCCTGTTTCTGGCGAAAAAATTTGCTGAAGGCAGGCCAAACAGCCCCTTTCGCCACATTCCTCCCTTCAATCCCCCTTTTCTCGCTTGTCGCCGGGGCTTACGGCGAAGCGAGCCTGGGCGTGAACTGCGTGACGAGTTGCGGGACGAGCCAGGGCGCGACGACCGCGGCCCCCGCTCCCGCCGAGCAGAGCACCGTCAGCCGTCCGGGCACCGCGGCCCGCCGGCCCAGCTCGGCCGTGATCAGCATGACCGCGGCCCCGGAGACGGCCACGCGTGCGGCTCCGGCCCAGGGGTACCGCGCCACGCCCGGTTCGGGAACCGGCGTGAGCTGCACGACCGGCACGGCCCCCGCGCCCGGCTCGTCCGACATGACCGACTCCACCGCCGGCCGCGCGAAGACGGCCGAGGGGCCCGCCACCGCCGGTCGCTCGACCATGACCGGCCGCTCCGGGGCGCCCGGCATCCCCGCCTCCGCGCCCATCCGCCTGTCTTCCACCTCGAACTCCTTACGGTCAGCGGCCCGCTCCGCGGCGACCGAAGATCATGGACGCGGCTCGCCCGTCCGCATGACGTTGACCAGCGGCGCCGGACGGCGGCCCGGGGGCGCCGTGACCGGAAGCCGGCCGCGGAGGTCCAGCTTCCTCGTGTGGACGCCGATGAGCGCGACATAGAGCGACAGTGCCAGGAAGAGCACCGCGGGACCGAGGACCCACAGAGCCACCATCGCGGTCATGTTGAACCCTCCTTCGGGTGGTTTGCGATATCCCTTACATCCCAGAGATCCTGCTGCTAGCCTTGTGAAGGTTTCTCTGATGGTTGACTTGTACCGACAAGTTCATCACTCACCATGTACCCTTTTTTAGGATTGCAAACACGTAGGGCGGGAAGTAGTTGTTCAGAAGACCGGTTCTGTCCAACATCCGTCCCGCTCCGGGCGGTCGGTACGACCTGGAGCGGACATGGCCGGAAGGGAGCGGATCAGATGGCTCGCACAACGCCTCTCCGCTGGCGTGACATCGCCCACGACCTGCGCCGGCGCATCGAGTCGGGCGACCTCACCCCCGAGGACGGCGCGTCCGGACGGCGGCCGCTGCCTCCCGAGAAGGAGCTGGAAGCCCATTACCGCGCGTCCCGCAACACCGTCCGGGACGCGCTCTCCTGGCTCCGGCAGCAGGGGTACGTCGTCTCGGAGCAGGGCAAGGGGACGTTCGTCGTGCCCCGGCCCAACATCGTGCACATCACGCTCCGCGCGGTCGAACTGGGTCTCGCGCCCGGCCCCAAGTCGGAGGAGTGGTACAACCGCGACGCCGCCATCCCCGCGAACCGGAACGTGTCGGTGTCGCCGGTGAAGGTTGAGGTCCAGGAGGGCACCAAGGTCATCGCCCGCTACCTGCAGACGAACCCCGGCTCGGAGTTCATCTCCCGCCACCAGGAGATCTTCCTCGACGACAAGCCGTGGGCCCTCCAGACGTCCTTCTACCCGCTCGACTTCGCCACCGGCGGCGCGTCCCGCCTGCTCTACCCGCGCGACATCCCCGAGGGCGCCGTGGCGTACCTGGGCGAGGCTCTCGGCTACCACGAGGTCGGCTTCCACGACGAGATCAAGGCCCGCATCCCGGACGAGAACGAGAAGCGGTTCTTCAGCCTCGGCGAGTCCGCGGCCGGCGTCGTCTTCGAAACCGTCCGGACGGCCTACTCCCCGGACGGCAAGGCCTTCCGGCTCACCGTGACGGTCTGGCCCGCCGACCGTGTGCGGCTGCACTACAACGACGGGCAGGTCCCCGACGACGTACTCCGGACGCCGGGTCTGGCGGCCAGCCGGGACATTCCGCCCGAATCCCCGCCGGCCGAGGACGCCGGAAGCGGATAGGCCGCCGCCGCCCGACCACGGCGGCGGTCACACACATCCATCCATAGGCCCCCCCTTCCCGACCGAAAGGGAGCCACCGCGCTCCCACATCCGGCCAGGAGGCGGGGGCTCGGTCTTTCTTTTTTCGGAGTCAGGAGCACGTGGACACCGACACAAGGGGCCGCCGGCGCAGCCGGGCCGCCCATGCCAGCTACCGCATCCGCCGCGCCCGGCCGGACGAGCTCGACGTCGTCCTCGGACTGATCGACCACGCGGCCGACTGGCTGCGGTCCCAGAAGAACACCTCGCAGTGGGCCCGGCCCTGGCCCAGCCCGGACGGGCGCCGCAAGCGCGTCTACGAAGCCCTGCTGGACGGGCAGACATGGCTCCTGTTCGACGGCGAACATCCGATCGGCACCGTGTCCATCAAGCTGATCGGCCACGAGGAACTCTGGACGCCGGAGGAACGCCGGACCGAGGCCGTCTACCTGCACCGCCTGGTCGTCGACCGCGCCTACGCCGGCGGCGGTCTGGGCGCCGAACTGATCGACTGGGCCGGACGCAAGGGCGCGTCCCTGCAGCGCAACGCGGAGCTGATCCGAATCGACGTGTGGACCGACAACACCGACCTTCACGCCTACTACCGCCGCCAGGGCTTCGAGGACGTCGCCATCCGCACCACCAGCGACAAGACCCCTTCAGGCGCCCTGTTCCAGAAACCCCTGCCTCCGTCCCCGCCCGCCCGTCCGAGCCGGATCATCGAGGAAGCGCCCCTGGAGGCGCATTACGCCCCCGTGTGACATCGCCGCAATCGGCACGGGCGTCCTCCATCCGGTGCGAACGGCGCGCTTCTCTCACCGCCATGGCCCGCACGTCCCGCGCCGGGGGACGTGGATGCCGCGTCAGACGAAGCGGACGAGCATGAGGTCGCTGTCGGGGGTTTCGCGCCAGTAGAAGGCGCCGGGGTCGCGGGACATGCCCTCGATCTCACCGGCGATGATCAGTGCGCGGTTGATGCAGTCGGTCTTGTTGTAGCCGGTCTGTTCCTGGAGGCGCTGGAGGGCCTGGACGGCCTTGCCGGTGAGGTTGACCGTCACGCGCTCGCTCTGCGGGGCGGCGTCGGCGCGACGGCCGGGATCGTCCGCGTCCATGGCCCCACCCGATGTTCCGGCGGCTGCCCGAGAGTTCGTCATGAGAGCTCACTCCAATCCCGGGGCGCGGAGCCCGGTCCGCCCTGCGTCCGATGCGGGTGTCGGGCACCCTCGCCGGTCAGGCGATCATACATCCCTTCGCCAGCAGAACCATGCCCCACGTACAGCATGCATGTGAGAGGTTCCCCCGATGATCGACGCGGAAACATCCGAGACTTGCGGCTTTCCATCAGGTCACACATTCATTACTGTCTTTCATACAGTCATTGTATGGTCTTCATATGCGTGTTGTCCTATTCTTTAAGGGGGACGTGGGGACGGACCAACACCGAGGAGCCGGCGGACACCACGCCGGTCCCTCCGGGGGAAGGAAGACTCCGTGAGACTGAACCGCTGGACGGCGCGGCTGCGCAGGCGGACCGCCTCGCACGCCGGCGGCCTGCTGAACACGCAGATCATGACCTCCGTGACGCTCGGGGCCGTGGTGCTGGGCTACCTGATGGACGGTTCGCACATCGCCGCGATCAGCGGCGTGCTGGCGTTCCTGTCGTTCCCCGCGGTGAGCATGACGAACGCGGTCGTCCGGCTCATGCGGGCGGAGACGCTGCAGGAGACGTCCGGGCCGCCGGCGTTGCCGACGGTGACGATCGCACCGGCCGCGGACGTGGCCACGCCGGGTCCGGACAGGACATTCTGGGACGCGCTGACGCCGGCGGAGAAGCATGAACTCCTCGCGCGGGCGCGCAGGCACCTCTACCGCAAGGAGGACGTCCTGTGCCGGGAGGGCGGGCCCGCCGCCGAGGTCGTGGTGATCCAGTCCGGCTGGACGCGGGTATGGGTCCGGGAGGGCGCCGAGCAGCGGATCATCGCGTTCCGCGGCACCGGGGAACTGGTCGGCGAGCGGGCCGCGCTGATGGTCCGGGACCGGTCCGCCACCGTGACGGCGGAGAGCGACGTCCAGGCGCTACGGATCGGCGCCCGGGAGTTCGGTGCCTTCCTGGACGGGAATCCGCGGGTGCGGGCCGTCCTGGAGCAGCAGGTCTACCGGCGGCAGGTCGAACGGCGCGACCCGCACGACCGGTCCGACGAACCGCGGGGCAACTGCTCGATCCTCATCACCGACATCACGGGGTTCAGTTCGCCGGGGCGCACCGACGCCGACCGCGAGTACGTCCTGAACGCCATGTACGACCTGATGGGCGAGGCGTTCACCG
This sequence comes from Actinomadura formosensis NBRC 14204, assembly GCF_001552155.1. GTDB lineage: Bacteria > Actinomycetota > Actinomycetes > Streptosporangiales > Streptosporangiaceae > Spirillospora > Spirillospora formosensis. The sequence continues at coordinate 47,119 of NZ_BCQQ01000011.1, forward strand.
CGTCCGGGCTCGCCCTCTCCCGCCTCTACCACGAGGACCGCGGGGACGGCGCGCTCGTCATCGTCCCGCCGGCCACACCGACCGACCGGGTCGTCGACCCGATGCTCGCGCACCTCGCCGCGGAGCTGCGGCGGCACAACCGGCGCGCCTCCGAGGCGACCCGGCTGCAGCTGCGGGCCGCGCTGCACGTCGGTCCCGTGCGGCGCGGCCCGAAGGGCGTGGCCGGCGTCTCCATCATCACGACGCGGCGCATGGTGGACGCGCCCGCGGTGAAACGGCGCGTCGCGCAGACGGGCGCCGACCTGGCGTTCGTCACGTCCGACTTCGTGTTCGACACCGTGATCACGCCCGCCCCCGGCCTGGTCGACCCGAGCCGCTTCTCGCGCGTCCGGGTCCGGGTGAAGGAGACGTCGCTGTCGGCGTGGCTCATGCTGGAGGGCGGCACGCCCGAGCTGCGGGCCTGCTAGTGGGCGAGGTCCGCGCGGCCGGGGCGCCCCGCCGGTCAGCCCGCCTCGTAGCCCGCGCGCAGCAGGCAGTACGTGACGGCCTCTTCGAGGGCCTGCCAGGACGCGGCGATGACGTTGTCCTCGACGCCGACCGTCCCCCACTCGCGTTCGCCGTCACCGGACTCGATGAGAACCCGCGTCCGCGCGTCGGTTCCGTGCGCCCCTTCGAGGATGCGGACCTTGTAGTCGACCAGCTCCAGCCGCGCCAGCTCGGGGTAGAGGCGGCCGAGCGCGAGGCGCAGCGCGTTGTCGAGAGCGTTGACGGGGCCGTTGCCCTCCCCGGTCGCGATGATCCGCTCGCCCTTGGCGTGCAGCTTCACGGTGGCCTCGCTGACCATGGACCCGTCCGGGCGGCGCTCCACGATCGACCGCCAGGACTCGACCTCGAAGTGCCGCTGCCGGACGCCGGTCAGTTCCTCGCGCAGCAGCAGCTCGAACGAGGCGTCCGCCGCCTCGAAGGTGTAGCCGGTCGCCTCCAGCTCCTTCACCCTGCCGACGACGGCCTTGGACTTCTCGCCGGACAGGTCGTAGCCCAGCTCGCGGCCCTTCAGCTCGACGGACGCGCGGCCCGCCATGCTCGACACCAGCATCCGCATGTCGTTGCCGACGGCGGCCGGGTCGATGTGCTGGTACAGGTCCGGGTCGATCTTCACGGCGGACGCGTGCAGCCCCGCCTTGTGCGCGAACGCCGACACGCCCACGTACGGCTGCTGGGAGGCGGCCGCGACGTTGGTGACCTCGGACACCGCGTGCGCGATCCGGGTCATCTCGGCGAGCTGCGTGTCCGACACGAGGCTCATACCCCGCTTGAGCTGCAGATTTCCGAGGACGGTGAACAGGTTGGCGTTGCCGCTGCGCTCCCCGTACCCGTTCGCGCAGCCCTGCACGTGGGTGGCACCGGCCTTGACCGCGGCAAGCGTGTTCGCGACCGCGCAGCCGGAGTCGTCGTGGCAGTGGATACCGGCCCGAACCCCGTACCCCACGACCTCGTGGACGATCTCGGCCAGTTCGTCCGGCAGCATGCCGCCGTTGGTGTCGCAGAGCGCGACGACGTCCGCGCCGGCCTCGGCGGCGGTGCGGACCGCCTCCAGCGCGTAGGCACGGTTGGCCTTGTAGCCGTCGAAGAAGTGCTCGGCGTCCAGGAAGACCCGTTGGCCCTCCGCACGCAGGTGGGAGACCGTGTCGCGGATCATCGCGAGGTTCTCCTCCAGGGTGGTGCGGAGGGCCAGCTCGACGTGCCTGTCGTGACTCTTGGCGACCAGGGTCACGACGGGCGCGCCGGATTCGCGCAGGGCGGCGACCTGGGGGTCGTCGGCCGCCTTCACCCCGGCCCGGCGGGTCGCGCCGAACGCGGTGAGCCGCGCGTGCTTCAGGTCGAGCTCTGTTCTAGCCCGCCTGAAGAACTCGGTGTCCTTGGGGTTGGCGCCCGGCCAGCCGCCCTCGATGAAGCCGACGCCCAGGTCGTCGAGGTGCCGCGCGATGGCGAGCTTATCGGGCACGGAGAGGTTGAGCCCCTCCTGCTGCGCCCCGTCGCGCAGGGTGGTGTCGTAGACGTGGAACGCGTCGCCTTGCATAGATGAGAACCCCCAGAGGGATCAAGCGCCAGGGCACAAAAAAGACCCCCCACGGACGTGAGAGGTCTGCGCGCCGGCGGTGTCCCGTTAGCTGCCGGCGCGCCAGCCGATAATGACGAGGCTGTGGCGCATGATGGTCCCCAGTGTGCCATACGCCGGACGATGCTGAGACCACCGGTCCATCATGTGAGATGCCCGGCCGATCGCGACCCGATCCGGCCCGGCTCCGTCCGCTGCGGGGAGCCGGGCCGGTACACGATCAGGCGATCTTGTGAATCCAGCCGTAGGGGTCGGGACGGGTGCCGTACTGGATGCCGACCAGTTCCTGGCGCAGCCGCATCGAGATCTCGCCGGGCTCGCCGTCGCCGATCAGCCACTCCCGGTCCCGGCCCTTGACCCGGCCGACCGGGCTGATGATCGCGGCGGTGCCGCAGCCGAACACCTCGGTGATCTCGCCGGACCGGCAGCCCGCCTCCCACTCGTCGATGCTGATCTTGCCCTCCTCGGCGGGGACGCCGAGGTCGGGGGCCAGCTTGAGCATCGAGTCACGGGTGACGCCGGCGAGGAGCGTGCCGGTGAGCGCGGGGGTGAGGAGCCGGGCCCGCGTACCGGAGCCGTAGACGAACATGAGGTTCATCGAGCCGACCTCCTCGACCCAGCGGTGCTCCACCGCGTCGAGCCAGACGACCTGGTCGCAGCCCTGCGCGACGGCCTCGGCCTGCCCGGCGAAGGACGCCGCGTAGTTGCCGCCGAACTTGGCCTCGCCGGTGCCGCCGGGCGCGGCGCGGGTGTAGTCCTGCGACAGCCACACCGAGACGGGCCTGATACCGCGCGGGTAGTACAGCCCGGACGGGGACGCGATGACCATGAACAGGAACTCGCTCGCCGGGCTGTTGACGCCGAGCGCGCGGGTCGTGGCGAACATGAACGGCCGGAGGTAGAGGCTGTGGCCCTCGGCGTCCGGGACCCAGTCCCGGTCGGTGCGGACGAGCAGTTCGACGGCGTCCACGAACAGCTGCTCGGGGATCTCCGGCATCGCCATCCGCCTGGCGGAGCGGTTCATCCGGGCCGCGTTCATGTAGGGGCGGAACGCGACGACCGACCCGTCCGGCTGCTTGTAGGCCTTGAGTCCCTCGAAGAGCTCCTGGGCGTAGTGGAACACCTGGCAGGCCGGGTCCATCGGGATCGGCCCGTACGGTTCGAGCTTCGCGTCGTGCCAGCCCCGCTCCGCCGAGTACCTGATCGTGATCATGTGGTCGGTGAAGTGCCGGCCGAAGCCGGGGTCGGCCAGGACCGCCGCGCGCTCCTCGGCGGTCGCGGGCCGCTCGGTGCGCGTGATCTCGAAGTCCAGGGTGTCGCTCATCGCGGTTCGTCCTCTCGCGGATCGCCGGGCGGCCCCGTCGCCGCCTGTGGCGTCTCTAGTCCCTATTGTCGTACTTCGTCTAGACCTGCTCCTCCGCGCGGCGCATACGGAAATCCGGGCGCGCCGCGAGGGCACGCCCGGTCCGGCCGGATAGGCGGCGTGCCCCTATCCGGATACTCGCTTGGCGATCGCGTCGCCGATCTGGGACGTGGACCGCGCGCCGAGGGCGGCGCGCTCGGCCAGGTCGTCCGAGACGGCCTGCTCGACGCGGCGGGCGGCGTCGGACTCGCCCATGTGGTCGAGCAGCATGGCGACGGACAGGATCGTGGCGGTCGGGTCGGCCTTGCCCTGCCCGGCGATGTCGGGCGCGCTGCCGTGCACCGGCTCGAACATCGACGGGGCGGTGCGGTCGGGGTTGACGTTGCCGGACGCGGCGAGCCCGATCCCGCCGGCGATCGCGGCGCCGATGTCGGTGATGATGTCGCCGAACAGGTTGTCGGTGACGACGACGTCGAACCGCTGCGGCTGGGACACGAAGAACATCGTGGCCGCGTCAACATGGACGTAGTCCGTGGAGACCTGCGGATACTCCTCGGCAACTCGCCGGAGCGTCCGCTGGTAGAGATCGCCCGCGAAGGTAAGGACGTTGTCCTTGTGGACGAGCGTCAGCTTGGGACCAACCCCGCCTGCGCGGGGGGCGCGGGACGCGGCGACCTCGAACGCGTACCGGATGACCCGCTCGACGCCGAAGGCGGTGTTGACGCTCTCCTGCGTGGCGACCTCGTGCGGCGTGCCCTTCCGAAGGACGCCGCCGACGCCGGTGTACGGGCCCTCGGTGCCCTCCCGGACGACGACCATGTCGATGTCGCCGGGCGTCACGCCGGCCAGCGGGGTCGTGACGCCGGGGAACAGCTTGACCGGGCGCAGGTTGACGTAGTGGTCGAGTTCGAACCGGGTCCGCAGCAGCAGGCCGCGCTCCAGCGTCCCGCTGGGCACGCTCGGGTCGCCGACGGCGCCGAGCAGGATGACGTCCTGCTCACGCAGTTCGGCCAGGACCGAGTCGGGCAGCGTCTCCCCCGTCCGGTGCCAGCGGGCGGCGCCCAGGTCGTAGGTGGTCTGCTCGAACGTGAGGTCGCCGGGCACCGCATCGAGGACCTTCAGTCCCTCGGCGACCACCTCGGGGCCGATCCCGTCCCCCGGGATGACGGCCAGACGAATGCTGCGCGAAGCCATGCGCGCACTCTACTGCAAACGTCTCAGTGCGTGGGCTTCCATCTCGCATAACGGACATTCATCGGGCGAGCCCGCAATCCCCGCACATCCCGCCGCCCGGCACGCGGTAGTACAGGCAGCAGTTGTTCCGGACGAACCCGCCCGACCCGAACTCCCCCGCTCCGGCCAGCGGTTCCCGCCCGAGCAGTTCCCGCACGAGCGCGACCCGCGCGGGACCGGCGGGCCCGACATTGAGCCCCCCGGCAAGCGCGGACGCGGCATTCCCCCACACCAGCCCGTCCGCGAGCTTGACAAAGGTCAGCACCATGTCGCGGAACGGCCGCAGGCAACCGTCCACGATCATGGGGTGAATGAGAGCGGCGGCCTGCGCGGTGCTCTCGACCCGCCAGCCACGCGGCTCCGCGAGCCCCAGGGCGATCGGCTCGCCCGGCGCCCACCGCCAGCGCAGCCCGGCCAGATCCGGCACGATCCCGAGTGCCGCCGCCGCGACCACCGGCGACCACAGCCGGGACGCAAGCCCCTGGAAGACCAGCGAGGCGGCCACCCGCCGCTCGTCCGTCCCGAGCCGCTCGGCGTAATCCCCGGTCAGCGCCCGCAGCCGCGCGGCATCACCGGGAAAAGGCCGCCACGCGCGGTCCGCCGCCCCGGCGGGCGCCGTGACGATCTCGAAGTAGGGCCCGAGCCGGGCGACGTCGCGCAGCACTCCCGCGACCTCGGCGGGCACGACCTCGACCGGCATGAGCCCAGTCTCGCATCGCGACCGCTCAGTCCGCCCGGCGGTCCAGGGCGGTCTGCAGGGCGCGGGCGGCCTCTTCTTCGGCGTCGTCGGCGGGCGCGTTGGTCCAGGTGTCGTTCATGATGGAATGCTCCAGATTCGCTGAGCTGTGGCGAGAGGGCCGCCGGGAGGCCGTGGTTCGCACGGTCCGGCGCGAAAATCGGGCTCACGGCCAGGCAGAACCTCCGCAGCGGGTGCCGGCCTGCCGATGATCAGGCCCCGCTGCGGCAGCGAAGGATTACCACGAAGCGCCGCATGACTTCTTGCGAGATTACCTCCGCTCCAGCGGGGTTGTCCCGACCCGTGGCAGAGAATCTCAATATCTGAGACAAGGGAAGGGTGAGAAGCGCCACGGGCGGGCGCCCGGCGCAAGGCCGGACCGCCCGCCCGCGGGGACGAAAACCCCGGCTCAGCCGGTGAGCTCCACGCGGCGGCCCATGTCGGCGCCCACCTCGCGGGTGATGGCGTCGACGAGCTGCGGGGAGATGGCCGAGTCGACGGTCAGCGCGATCAGCGCCTTGCCGCCCTTGACGTCGCGGCCGACCTGCATCCCGGCGATGTTGACCTGCTCGTCGCCGAGCAGCTTGCCGACCGCGCCGACGATGCCGGGGCGGTCGACATAGGAGAAGAACGCCATGTGCTCGGTGGGCACGAGCTCCATGTTGTAGCCGTTGATCTCGATGATCCGCTCGGCGTGCTTCGGGCCGGTGAGCGTGCCGGACACCGACACGACGGCGCCGTCGGACATGGTGCCGCGCACCTGCACGACGTTGCGCCAGTCGGGGCTGTCCTCGGACGTGGTGAGGGTGACCTCGACGCCGCGGTCACGGGCGAGGAGCGGCGCGTTGACGAACGTCACGGCCTCCTCGACGACGTCCACGAACACGCCCTTGAGCGCGGCCAGCTCCAGCACCTTGACGTCGTGTTCGGCGATCTCGCCGCGGACCACCACGTCCAGCCGGACGGGGACGCCGCCGGCGAGCGCGGTGAAGATGCGGCCGAGCTTCTCGGCGAGCGGCAGCCCGGGCTTGACGTCCTCGGCGACCGCGCCGCCCTGCACGTTCACGGCGTCCGGCACGAACTCGCCGGACAGCGCGAGCTTCACCGAGCGGGCGACCTGCGTGCCCGCCTTCTCCTGCGCCTCGTGGGTGCTGGCGCCGAGGTGCGGGGTGACGATCACGTTGTCGTGGTGGAACAGCGGGCTCTCGGTGCACGGCTCGGTGCTGAACACGTCGATGCCGGCGGCGGCGACCCGGCCGTCCTTGATCGCGAGGTCGAGGGCCTCCTCGTCCACGATCCCGCCGCGGGCCGCGTTGACGATCCGGACGGACGGCTTGACCTGCCGCAGCTCTCGGTCTCCGAGGAGGCCGAGGGTCTCGGGCGTCTTCGGCAGGTGGACGGTGATGAAGTCGCTCTCGCGGAGCAGCTCCTCCAGCGTGACGAGCTTCACGCCGAGCTGCGCGGCGCGGGCGGCCTGCACGTAGGGGTCGAACGCGACCACGTTCATGTCGAAGGCGGCGAGGCGCTGCGCGACGAGGACGCCGATGCGGCCGAGGCCGAGGACGCCGACGGTCTTGCCCTGCAGTTCGACGCCGGTGTACCTGGAGCGCTTCCACTCGCCCTGTTTGAGCGCGGCGTGCCCCTGCGGGACGTTGCGCGCGGTGGCGAGGAGCAGCGCGATCGCGTGCTCGGCGGCGGTGACGATGTTGGACGTGGGCGCGTTGACGACCATGACGCCGGCCTTGGTGGCGGCCTCCACGTCGACGTTGTCGAGGCCGACGCCGGCGCGGGCGACGACCCGCAGCTTCCTGGCGTGCTGGAACACCTCGGCGGTGACCTTGGTGGCGCTGCGGACGATCAGCGCGTCGACGTCGGCGACGGCGGCCAGCAGCTGCTCCTTGTCACTGCCGTCGACGTGCCGGACGTCGAAGTCGGCTTCCAGCACGGCGATGCCGGCCGGGGAGAGTTCTTCTGCGACGAGGACGACGGGCTTGCTCAAGAGGAAACAGTCCTTCGGAAAGTGGATGTTCGTGTGCTGTGCAGGTGAAGTCGCGAGTCACCTCGTCGTGCCCTCGCCCCTGCCAGCGAGTCTATAACCCGTGGGCCGCCGCAGTCGGCGGCGGGGAAACACCCACCCTTAACTGCCGGTACGGGCAGTCCGGCCGGGTTCGCCCCGGTTCGTCAGGCCGCGTTCGGTTCCGGCACCGCGGCGAGCACGCACGCCACTCCCTCGGCGTCGGCGACGTGGATGTGCGGGACGTCCACGAACACCCGCAGCGGACCGGCCGGCAGCCCCAGTTCCTCGGCCACCTGCAACTGCACCTCGCGCAGCGGGATGTACATCAGGTAGCCGCGGTGGACGTTCTGCGACCGGAACATCGCCGTCATGATCAGCCGGTAGCCGCGGATGCGGAACGACAGCGCGGTCAGGGCGGGCAGCCCGTCCGCCGGCTCACCCGGGATCGTCAGCGAGATCCACGCGCTCGTCGTCCACGGCCTGGCCCGCAGCAGGTCCACCACCCACCGGATCTGGTCGTGCCCGTCCAGGTCGTGCAGCCTCGGCCAGTACCGCCCGCGGACGACACGGCGGGTGCGCTCCTGCGCCCGCCGGACCAGCCGCACCCGGTCGCCGTGCTCGTGCAGGATCGGGTCCTCCCAGCTCAGCGAGTTGATCTCGAACACCAGCGGGGGCCCCTCGATGATGGGACCGCCGTCCTCCAGCCCGGCCTCCCCGGCCGCCCAGACGTGCCGGAGCACGCCGATCCACGCCTGCCCGCACGTCTCCCAGCGCCGGACGTCCCTGTCCCCTCGCGCCGGCATGTCATGACTCCGCACCGTTATTCGGAGATTTACCTGCCCGCGGGATTGCCGCGCCGGCAGGGAATTGCGCGTCGCCTCCGGCCGATGACCTTCCGTTGCCCTCGATCAGCCTCACACCGCTCATGCACTCCGCCTCAACGCCCGCCGCGGCGGCGGTCACGTAAGTGTTCGCGCAGGTACTCCCAGTACCGGCCGCACCCGTCACCGCTTTCTTCAAGTATCAGGCAAAGTACCCAGAAAGGGTAGGGATATTTATCCCGGCGACACCTTCACCGGCTTTCTGACCGTGATCTTCCCCGTGGGTCACTGGACAATCCGTCCAAACGATCGTGAAATGCTTCACCAGGGATCGGGGGCGTCCCGGTGCAGCACGATGTAGCCCTCCCGCTGGAAGATCACCCGGTAGCCGGCGGCCTCCTGCCGGGCGACCCGCCGCCGCTGCTCGGCGACCGACGGGAAGGGGAACTCCAGCTGTCCGACGTACGCGACCACCCAGGGCGCGCCGCGCGGGTGCTCGTCCCACAGGAGCACGCGGGCGCGGGAGGTCAGCGCCGGTCCGACACCGTTCGCGGCCTCGACGAGCGCGCCGTCGGGGATCGTCGCGACCGCCGCCGATGCCGCGCGGGCGCGTTCGTTCGGCTGCCACAGCGCCGGATCGGCCAGGTACCGGTAGGCGAAGAACGGCACGCAGACGAGCGTGGCGGCCAGCGCCCCGGCCATCGGCGGGACGGGCGGGACCCGCCGCGCCGCCCCGAGCCGTCCGCGCAGCCGCGCCGCCCCGTCCACCGCCGCGAGGACGAGCACGGCGACGATGAACGCGTTGTAGTGATAGTGCGGCTCCCACCAGTTGCCGAAGCGGCTGGCGAGCATCCGCTCGGCCAGCAGCGGCAGCGCGGTCAGCGTCAGCGGGGAGGCGAGCGGCAGCAGGAGCAGCGGCAGGACGACCAGCGCCATCGTCACGACCTTCTGCGGCGGGTCGGCGAGCACGGTCAGGACGTCCCACGGATGGGTGAGCGCGTGCGCGGCGGCGTGCGGCACGTCCGGGCCGAGCGCTCCGTACGCCCAGTAGTAGCCGTTGTCACCGCCGAACGCCGCGATGAGGACGCGGGAGCAGACCCAGGTGGCGGCCAGCCCGACCACGACGTAGGTGAGGCCGGCGCGCCGGTCGCCTCGCGGCAGCAGGTCGCCGAACCCGCGGCGCTCGCCTTCCTGCTCGTCCGGACGGGTGAGCAGGTAGATGCCGAAGCCCGCGAGGAGGAGCCCCATGTCCTCCTTGGTGAGCAGCAGGAGGAACGCGGCCCCTGCCGCCTGGACCCGCCGTCCCGCGTCGTACCGCTCGACGAGCAGCGCCGACAGCAGCGGCACGAACGCGACCTCGTGGAAGTCGAACGCGAGCGCCTCGGCGATCGGCCAGGACAGCGCGTACGCGACGGCCGCGCAGTACGCGGCGCCGCGGCCGAGCCTGCGTTCGGTGTACCGCCAGATCGGCCAGATCGCGAGCGCGAACAGCACGGCCTGCGCGACCAGCAGCGTCTCCGGGCCGCCGTGGATCCAGTAGAGCGGCGCGAGCAGCGCCAGGATCGGCGAGAAGTGGTCGCCGAGGACGGAGAAGTGGGGGCCGAAGTCGTTGTGGACGCCCTTGACCATCGCGACGGGAAGATCGAACCGGCTGTAGGAGCGAACCGCCTGATCGAAGATCACCAGGTCGTAACTGCCGGTCCGGAAGGCGCGCAGCCGCATCAGCGAGTACGCCGCGTACAGCAGCGCGCTCGCCGCGATCAGCGCGGCGGGCGGCAGGCGGCGCCGGGTGCCTCCCCCGGCGCCGGCGGGGATCTCGCCGGCGGGTCCCCGCGCCACGACGATCTCCGCCACGCGCCGGACGCTACCATCGGTCCGGCGCGCGGCTGAGTTTCGGGCCACGCGTTTCCTAAGTCGGATTGCGACGCGTCATGGGCAGGTTCGACCGGGTGAACGCCCCGGCGACGAGCGCGGCGAGGAGCGGGAGGCCGACGGCGATGGCCGCCAGCAGCGCCCACGGGATGTCGATGATCGTGCCGTGCTGCGGCGCGCCGAACTCCTCGACCTGCGCCGTGAGCGGACGCGTCACCGCGATGCCGGGGACGAGGCCGCCCGCGATGCCGAGCCAGCAGCCCAGCACGGCGATGAACCCGGCCCGGCCCATGGTCAGCAGCCGGCGGGCGCGCGGTCCCGCGCCGACCGCGCCGAGCGTCGCGAGGTCGGGGCGGGCGTCGGCGGACGCCAGGCCCGTCGCGATCAGCGCGCCGCCGAACACCAGGATCGCCGCGGCCGCCCCGAGCGCCAGGGTGATCTCGTCGAACGACTTGGTGAAGCCCCGCTCGACGTAGACGGCGCCCTCGTCCTTGGAGAAGGAGTCCAGGACCCTGTCCAGCCGTGCCTGCTCGGCCTCGGTGACGCGGTGGTCCGCGCGGTCGATGCCGAACGCCTCCGTCCGGACGGGCAGCCCGATCCGCTCGGCGACCGCCGGGGGAACGATGGTCCGCACGGGCGAGTCGCCGGAGGCGGCGACGGCCGGCAGGTCCTTGATCGTCCGGATGGTGCGCTGTTCCTCGTTCGCCCAGTAGAACACCGTGGCGGTCACCTTGCCCTCGGCCGGCGGCCGCACCCCGAACAGCACGACCTTGCCCGCGTTCAGCGCGGAGGTGACGGCTGGGTCCTCGGCGCCGAGCAGCATCGCGGCCTCGCGGGGGCCGCCGACCACGTTGTCCATGACGACGGAGCCGTCGTACAGCTCGGAGCCCCCGGCGAACTCGACGCCGGGGCACTGCGCCGTGTCGCCGGGCGGGCAGGCGGTCCCCGGTCCGGGCAGGGCCTTCAGCGTGCGGACGGGCACACCGGGCAGGGCGCGCCAGACGGCTTGGCCGACCGCGTCCGCCCGGTCCAGCGGCGGCCGGACCAGCGCCGACCCCATGGGCAGTTTCGGCTGGTACTCGATCTGCCGCTGCCGGAAGTCACTGGCGCCCCCGATGGCCAGCGCGGTGATCCCGGCGACGGCGGCCATGATCGCGGCGACCGCGGGTGCGGTGCGGGACCGGTTGCGCGCGGCGTCCCGGACGGCGAAGCGCAGCGGCATCGGCAGCAGGGGGGCGAGCCGCCCGGTGGTGCCGACGAGCCACGGGCAGGCGAGCACGAGCCCGATGATGACCAGCGCCGCGCCGGCCGCCGCGCCGAGTTCCCGCCACTGCCGGGTGCCCCACACCGACAGCGTGAGGCCCGCGAGGACGAGCATGCCGCCGGCGATCGGCCAGCCGCGGCGGGCCGGGCCGGGCGGTTCGCGGCGGCCGGCGAGGGCGGCGACGACGTCCATCCGGGCGGCCTGCGCGGCGGGCACGAGCGCGGCCAGCAGCCCGCTGCCCGCGCCGAACAGCATCGTCAGGGCGACGGCGAGCCACGGCACCGCCAGGGACGGCGCGTCGCCGCCGGTGGCGCGGTTGACGATGGACGCCGAGGCGATGCCGAGCGCGGCCCCGCCGACCGCGGCGGCCCCGCCGAGCAGCAGCCCGCTCGCAAGGACCGTGGCACGCAGGTGCCGGCCGCTGCCGCCGGCCGCCGCGACGAGCGCGAGGTCGCGGCGGCGCCTGCGGACGTCCACCGCGAACGCCGGGCCCGCCAGCAGGACGATCTCCAGCACGACCATCGCGAAGATCATCGCGAGCACGGCGCCCTCGCCGGAACTCGACTGGGCCGGTTCCGGCTCTGCCGCCCCGGCCGTGCGCCAGAGCACGGCCAGGGCGACGACGGCGGCGACCGGCAGCCCGATCATGCCCAGGATCAGCGCCGTGCGCCCCTTGGCGCGCTGCGCGTCCTGCCGGGCGAGGCGCAGCGCGAATCGGTAGCGATTCACTTCGCCTCCTGGAGCAGGGTCTCGGGCCCGGAGCGGTCTGGGGTGGCATCGACGATCCGGCCGTCGCGCAGGAACACGACCCGGTCGGCCCAGGCGGCGTGCCGGGACTCGTGCGTGACCATCAGGCAGGACGCGCCCGCGTCGCAGCGGCCCCGCAGCACCCGCATGACGTCCTCGCCGGTGTGGCTGTCGAGCGCGCCGGTCGGCTCGTCGGCGAGGACGAGCCGGCGGTCGCCGACGAGCGCGCGGGCGATCGCGACGCGCTGCTGCTGGCCGCCGGACATCTCGTCCGGGAACCGGTCGGCGAGTTCGGCGACGCCGACCTCGCTCAGCGCGTGCCGCGCCTCCACGCGGGCCTGGCGGGTGCGGACGCCGTCCAGTTCGCGCGGCAGCATGACGTTCTCGGCGGCGGTCAGGCTGGGGATGAGGTTGAGGTCCTGGAAGACGTAGCCGACGGCGCGGCGGCGCAGCGCCGAGCGTTCGGCCCGGCTGAGCGCGCCGAGGTCGGCGCCGTCCACGACGACCTGCCCGGACGTGGGCGCGTCGAGGCCGCCGGCGAGCGTCAGCAGGGTCGACTTGCCGGAGCCGGAGGGGCCCATCACCGCGACGAACTCGCCCGGTGCGACGTCCAGCGTCACCTCGGCGAGGGCGTGTACGAGACCTGGCCCCGTCCCGTGGTCGCGGGAGACGCCCCGCATGGACAGGACGCTCATCGCCGCGCCTCCTCGTCGGCCCGTGCGGGCGCCTCGGCGGGAGCCGCGGGTGCGGGCGGCTCGGCGCGGACGATGTAGGACTCGCAGTGGTCCAGCCAGCGCACCTCGGCCTCCGCCTGGAAGATCATGGATTCCAGGACGAGCCGCCACGCGCGGTCGCCCTGGTCGGCGGGGACGGCGGGCGCGTCGGCCTTCAGCCGGGTGAGGTCCTGGAGAGAGCGCAGCGTGGCGGTGCGCTGGACCTGGACGACGCGGGCGGCGTCCACGCCGGGGGTGGTGACGGCCATCGCCAGCTTGATCGCCAGTTCGTCGCGCGGCCGGTCGGACCGGACGAGCGGGGTGGCGAACCACCGCCGGACGTCCTCCTCACCCGCCGGGGTGATCCGGTAGACGAAGCGGCCCTCACCGTCGGCGCCGACGCGGGTGACGAAGTCGTCGCGTTCGAGGCGGGAGAGCGTGGAGTAGACCTGGCCGATGTTGAGCGGCCAGGTGGCGCCGGTCGAGGACTCGAACTCGGCGCGCAGCTGGTAGCCGTAGCGGGGCCCCTGGGACAGCAGTGCCAGCAGGCCATGACGGATCGACATGCCTACCAAGTATGCATACGGAGTATGGCTCTCGCAATACCGAGTATGCATCCAATGCGCGAAGGCGCGGGGGCCAGGTGGCCCCCGCGCCTTCGGTGCGAAGCGCGGACTAGTCGTTCAGCCAGCTCATCATCGGACGCAGCTCCGCCCCGGTCTTCTCGATCGGGTGCCCGGCCAGCTCCTCGCGGTACTGCTGGAACTGCTTCTGGCCGCCCTCGAACTCGTCCACCAGCTCCTTGGCGTACTGCCCGGACTGGATCTCGCCGAGGATCTTCTTCATCGCGGCCTTGGTCTCCGGCGTGATCACGCGCGGGCCGCGGCTGTAGCCGCCGTACTCGGCGTTGTCGGACACCGACCAGTACATCTTGGCGATGCCGCCCTCGTACATGAGGTCGACGATCAGCTTCATCTCGTGCAGGACCTCGAAGTAGGCGACCTCCGGCTGGTAGCCGGCCTCGGTCAGCACCTCGAACCCGGTCTTGATCAGCTCGGAGACGCCGCCGCACAGCACGGCCTGCTCGCCGAACAGGTCGGTCTCGGTCTCCTCGGTGAACGTGGTCTTGATGCCGCCCGCACGGAGCCCGCCGATCGCCTTGGCGTAGGAGAGGGCCAGCGGCCAGGCGTTGCCGGACGCGTCCTTCTCCACCGCCACGATCACCGGCACGCCGCGTCCGGCGACGAACTGGCGGCGGACGAGGTGCCCCGGCCCCTTCGGCGCCACCATCGCCACGTCCACGCCCTCCGGCGGCTGGACGAGGTCGTAGCGGATGCTGAAGCCGTGGCCGAAGAACAGCGCGTCGCCCTCCACGAGCGCCGGCTTGATGTCCTTCTCGAAGATCTCCCGGTGGTGGTGGTCAGGGGCCAGCAGCATGATGAGGTCGGCCTCCTCGGCCGCCTCCGCCGGGGTGACCACGCGCAGGCCCTCGGCCTCCGCCTTCTCCCGGCTCGCCGACCCCTCGCGGAGCCCGACCCGGACGTCCACGCCGGAGTCGCGCAGCGAGAGCGCGTGCGCGTGCCCCTGGCTGCCGTAGCCGATGATCGCCACGTGCCGGCCCTGGATCACGCTCAGGTCGGCGGCGTCGTCGTAAAACATCTCAGCCACAGTGCTGTTGCCTTTCGTTGTTTTCGTTGGTTTGCCGGGGGTGTGGGGGTCGCCCCCCACACGGCTGCCGGAGGTGTGGGGGGCGTCCCCCACGGGGTTACGCGCTGCGCTCGATGGCCCGCAGCGAGCGGTCGGTGATGGACCGGGCGCCGCGGCCGATGGCCACCATGCCCGACTGGACCAGTTCCTTGATGCCGAACGGCTCCAGGACCCGGATGAACGCGTCCAGCTTGTCGCGGTTGCCGGTCGCCTCGATGGTGACGGCCTCGGGTGCGACGTCCACCACCTTGGCACGGAACAGGTTGACGGTCTCCAGCACCTGGGAGCGTGTCTCGGCGTCGGCGCGCACCTTGACGAGCACCAGTTCGCGCTGCACCGACGCCGAGGAGTCCAGCTCGACGATCTTCAGGACGTTGATCAGCTTGTTGAGCTGCTTGGTGACCTGTTCGAGGGGCAGGTCGGCGACGTTCACGACGATCGTCATCCGGGAGATGTCCGGGTGCTCGGTGACGCCGACCGCGAGCGACTCGATGTTGAAACCGCGCCGGGAGAACAGCGCCGCGACCCGGGCCAGGATGCCGGGCTTGTTCTCCACCAGCACCGAGAGGGTGTGCAGGCTCATCGGGGTCAGTCTCCGTTCTCCCACTCGGGCGCCATGTCCCGCGCGATCTTGATGTCGTCGTTGGTGGTTCCTGCCGCGACCATCGGCCAGACCATGGCGTCCTCGTGCACCACGAAGTCGATCACGACCGGCGCGTCGTTGATCTCCATGGCCTTGGCGATGACCTCATCGACGTCCTCGGCCCTCTCGCAGCGCAGGCCGACACAACCGTACGCCTCGGCCAGCTTGACGAAGTCCGGGATGCGCTTCACGGCGTGCTCGGCCTGGGGCTTGAGGCCGGTGTGGGAGTAGCGCTCGTTGTAGAAGAGCGTCTGCCACTGCCGGACCATGCCGAGGTTGCCGTTGTTGATCACGGCGACCTTGACCGGGATACCCTCGATCGCGCAGGTCGCGAGCTCCTGGTTGGTCATCTGGAAGCAGCCGTCGCCGTCGATCGCCCAGACCGTCGTATCGGGCGCGCCCACCTTGGCGCCCATCGCCGCCGGGACGGCGTAGCCCATCGTCCCCGCCCCGCCGGAGTTCAGGAACGCGCCGGGGCGCTCGTACTTGATGAACTGCGCGGCCCACATCTGGTGCTGGCCGACACCCGCGACGTAGTAGGCGTCCGGTCCGGCGATCCGCCCGATCCGCTCCATGACGTACTGCGGGGACAGCGAGCCGTCGTCCGGTGTGTCGTAGCCCAGCGGATATGTCTCGCGCCAGGCGTTGAGCTGCCGCCACCAGTCGGTGTAGTCGCCCTTGCGGCCCGCCTCGTGCTCGTTCTGCACGGCGACGATCAGGTCGGCGATGACCTCACGGGCGTCCCCGACGATCGGGACGTCGGCGTGCCGGTTCTTGGAGATCTCCGCCGGGTCGATGTCGGCGTGCACGACCTTGGCGTGCGGCGCGAACCCGTCCAGCTTGCCGGTGACCCGGTCGTCGAACCGGGCGCCGAGCGCGACCAGCAGGTCGGCACGCTGCAGCGCGCCGACCGCGCCGACCGCGCCGTGCATGCCGGGCATGCCCATGTGCAGCGGGTGGCTGTCGGGCAGCGCGCCCTTGGCCATCAGCGTGGTGACGACGGGCACGCCGGTCAGCTCGGCGAGCACCTTCAGCTCGGCGGACGCGCCGGCCTTCAGCACACCGCCGCCGACGTACAGCACCGGGCGCTCGGACTGGACGATCAGCCGTGCCGCCTCGCGGACCTGCTTGGAGTGCGGCCGGGTGACGGGCCGGTACCCGGGGAGCTGGAGCGTGACAGGCCAGTCGAAGCCAACGGTGGCCTGCAGGGCGTCCTTGGCGATGTCGACGAGGACCGGGCCGGGCCGGCCGGTGCTCGCGATGTGGAACGCCTCGGCGATCGTCCGGGCGATGTCGGCGGCGTCGGTGACCAGGAAGTTGTGCTTGGTGATCGGCATCGTGATGCCGGCGATGTCGGCCTCCTGGAAGCCGTCCGTCCCGATGAGGGAGGACGCGACCTGGCCGGTGATCGCGACGATGGGCACCGAGTCCATGTAGGCGTCGGAGATCGCCGTGACGAGGTTGGTCGCGCCCGGCCCGCTGGTGGCCATGCACACGCCCACCTTGCCGGTCACCATCGCGTAGCCCTGGGCGGCGTGCCCCGCGCCCTGCTCGTGCCGGACGAGGATGTGGCGCAGCTTCTTGGAGTCGAACAGCGGATCGTACGCCGGGAGGATCGCGCCACCCGGAATGCCGAACACGGTGTCGACGCCGACGTTCTCCAGGGCGCGGACCAGCGCCTGGGCTCCCGTCATCTGTTCGGTCGTCATGATTCTGCGGTTCCTTGGGGAATGTGAGTCTTGGCTCTCCGGGCAACAAAAAACCCCCGCCGCCGTGAAGCGGTCGAGGGGAGGCGCGCAGGACGAGAAGCTTGATCAGCCTGCGCGCCGACCAAGTACTACGAGGATGGTGGAAGTGCTCTGCACGAGCCCACTTTCGCCGATGTCCGGCCGCCGGTCAAATTCGTGGACACTTTGTCCCACCATCTGAGACAGATGTGTCGGAGGTCACCCCGGCAGGGGCAGGGCGACATCGCCGGGACGGTTCCGCCCGGCCAGGTTCGTCCGCACCAGCGACTCGACCCGCCCGGCCGCCATCGGACGCGCGACGAGGAAACCCTGGCCGCGCGGGCAGCCCATCTCCCGCAGCAGTTCCAGCTGCTCGGGCCGCTCGATGCCCTCCGCGACCACGGTCAGCCCGAGGTCGCTGCCGAGCCGCACGATCGTCCGGGTGAGCAGCGTCCGGGTCTCGTCCGAGCCGAGACCCGCCACGAACGACGGGTCGATCTTGATGACGTCGACCGGGAGCTGCCCGAGATAGGCGAGCGAGGCGTACCCGGTGCCGAAGTCGTCGATCGCGAGCCGGACGCCGAGGTCGCGCAGCTCCGACAGCCGTTCCACGTTCTGGCCGGCGTCCTCGACGAGGACCTCCTCGCGGACCTCCAGCGTGAGCGCGCTCGGCGGCAGCCCGGTCTCCTCCAGCGCCGCCGCGACCGACTCCACGAACCGGGGCGCGGCGATCTGCCGGGCGGTGAAGTTCACCGACAGGCCCACGTCCCACGAGTCGCCGCGCCACCGGGCGACCTCCCGGCACGCCTCCCGCAGCACCCAGCCGCCGAGCGGGATCATCAGGCCGGTCTCCTCGGCCGGGCCGATGAACTCCTCGGGCGACACCGCCTCGTTCCCGCGCCACCAGCGCAGCAGCGCCTCCACCCCGGTCACCCGGGACGTCGCGAGGTCCACCACCGGCTGGAACTCGACCGCGAACTGCTCCTCGGCGAGCGCCGCCTGCAGGTCGCTGCCCAGCTCCAGCCGCCGGACGACGTCGGCGTGCATGTGCGGCGCGTACACCTCGACGCGCCCGCCGCCCAGCTCCTTCGCGCGGGCCATCGCGAGGTCGCCGTTGCGCAGCAGGTCGGCGGCGCTGCGGCGGAGCCTGCGGCCCGCGTCCGTGTCGGTGCCGGCGGGCTCCTCCTCGTCCCCGGCGAACGCGATGCCGACACTGGCGGTCAGCACGATGTGCTTGTCACCGACCTGATACGGGTCGACCGAGAGCACGCGCAGCAGCCGTCCCGCGAGTTCGACCGTGGCGCGGGTCTCCCGGGCGTCCGGCGGCAACTGGACCAGGACGGCGAACTCGTCGCCGCCCCACCGCGCCACCGTGTCGTCGGACTGGACGTTCGCGCGCAGCCGCCGCGCCGCCTGCGCGAGCACCTGGTCACCGGCGGCGTGCCCCTCGGAGTCGTTCACCGCGGTGAAACCGTCCAGGTCGACGAACACGACCGCGACCGTGCCGCCGGACGGCTGCCGCGACAGCACCTCCCGCGTCCGCTCCTCGAAATAGGCGCGGTTCGGCAGGCCCGTCAGCCCGTCGTGGAACGTCAGGTGCGCGACCTGCCGCTGCAGCGCGGCCCGCTCGCTGAGGTCGCGGGTGGTGACCAGCAGCCGGGCCGGGGTCCCGTCCGAGCCGCTGTACCGGGAGATCGTCGACTCGGTCGGCAGCCACGTGCCGTCCGCGGCGCGTACCCGGCACGACACCCGCAGCGCGTCGTCCGGCCCGCCGGGGCCGGCCTCCTCGTCCAGGAACTCGGTGAACACGGCCTGGACGCGCGGCAGGTCCTCCGGGTGGATGATCTCGTTCAGCGGGCGTCCGAGCAGTTCGTCGGACGTGTAGCGGTACGTCCGGAGGGCGCCCGCGCTCGCGTACTGGACGGTCGCGTCGAGGTCGCAGATGAGCACCGCGTCGTTGATGCTCTCCGACAGCGCCCGGAAGTGCTCCTCACCGGTGTCCACGGCGCGGCGCAGCGCCTCGTTCTCGCGCAGCAGCCCGGCGAGGCGCGCGATCAGCACCAGCGCCGCCGAGCCCGCGGCGATCGACACCGCGGGCTCCAGGCCGTTCCGCCCGGTGAGGGAGTGGCCCGCGATGAACAGCGCCGCCGCGGCCGCGACGGCGGCGGGCGCGATGCCGGGGCCGATCATGCGGCCGCGCTCCTCGGCGGCGGGCTCGACGTCCGCGGGGATGTCGTCGACGGGCAGGTCCGGGCCCGCGGCCGGGCCCGTCCACGGCACCAGCAGCAGGAGCAGCAGCCCGGCGAGCCGCAGGATGTCGGACGGGTCGTCCACCGGACCGCCGCCCTCCAGCCGGACGAACGTGGTCACGATGTCGGCGACCGCGATCGCCGTCAGCGCGCCGTACCCCATCCAGGCGAGGCGGCGGTGCCCGTGCGCGGCGCCGAGGACGAACGGCAGCGCACCGCAGACGAACACGATGTCGATCACCGGGTACAGCAGTTCCAGCAGGAACTCCGGCGGCGACTCCCCTGACCGGTGGTAGAGGGTGCCGAACAGCGCGACCCAGCCGAGCACGAACAGCGCGCAGGCGCAGACATAGGTGTCCGCGGCGTAACGCAGCCACGTTCCCGCGTCGCGGGGCGGTCTTATCGGGACGATGAGGCCCGTGACGAGCGCTACCAGTGCGAACAGGTAGAAGAGGTCGGGCACCGAGAGCGACAGGGCGCTGCGGCCCGGGCCGTCCGACAGCGCGCTGCCGACGGCGCCCGCGAACCAGGACGCCGCGGCGATGCCGTACCAGCGCCACGACGCGCGCCAGAGCCCGCGCGGGACGCCCGGCTCCGCCGGGACACCGTCCGGCAGCCGGGACGACAGCAGCAGGGAGATCGCGGCGGCGCCCGCGGCGCCCGCCTCCGTCCACGCGATGAAGGCCCGGCCGCCCCAGCCCAGCAGCGAGCCGGTGGCGTACAGCAGGCCGACGACCGCGGCCATGGCGACCGGCAGCGTACGCGGCGGTACCCGCCTGGCGTAATCGCCGCTCATCACGCCGTGTCCCTTCCTGCCCCCTGGTGGAGCTGATCGGCCCCCGCGAAACGGTGACGCCGCACGCCGGGGGGAGCGGGTCCACGACCCTCGCCGCTCGTACAACGGCCGGAAGGTCATGAAACGTGCCCCGCGCATGGTCGGCGCGGGCCGGTGGCGGGCGCGCCGGCGTGCCTGGGGGAGCTGTGCCTGCCGGAGCCGCCTGCCGGAGATCAGCGACGTTGCTGCACTACGGGATCACCGTGTCGCTCACTGTACGTTCGGTAGGTCACGGAGCGATTGAGGCTGAGCGTCCTCCCGGCGACAAACGACCTCGTCGCCGCCCCGTTCGGGATGTCCAGGGGCCGTCCGTCACCGAATCGGCGATGTGCCCGGCATGACGTTCGGTGACGGGGAACGACCTGTCCGCCGGATCCGTACTCACTGCGGGAGGCGTCCATGCGACTGCGCACAATCGTCCTGATCTCGTCCGCGGTGCTCCTCGCGGGCTGCTCGTCCTCATCGTCCGGCGGGGGCGGCACCGCGCACACGCCGCCGCCGCTGCCGTCGAGCGCCCCGGCCGGCGCCCGGCCGGGCACCCCGCGCACGATCACAACGAGGCTGGAGGTCCCGTGGGGGGCGGCGTTCCTGCCGGGAGGCGACGCCCTGGTGACCGAACGCGACTCGGCCCGGCTCGTGCGGGTCACCCCGTCCGGGCGGAAGACGGTCGCCGGGACGGTGCCCGGCGTGAAGCCCGAGGGCGAGGGCGGGCTCCTGGGCGTGGCGGTGTCCCCGTCGTATCCGACCGACCGTTCGATCTACCTGTACTGCACGACCGCGTCCGACAACCGTGTCGTCCGCGCCACCTACGACGGACGGCTCGGCACGCCGGAGCCGATCGTCACCGGCATCCCGAAGGGCGCCGTCCACAACGGCGGGCGCCTCGCGTTCGGGCCCGACAGGATGCTCTACATCACCACGGGCGAGACCGGTGAGGGCGGCGTGGCCCAGGACAAGAACTCCCTCGGCGGCAAGATCCTCCGCGTCACCCCGGACGGGAGGCCGGCGCCCGGCAACCCGTTCGGCACCCGCGTCTGGACGTACGGGCACCGCAACGTCCAGGGCCTCGCCTGGGACGACGAGGGCCGCCTCTACGCCACCGAGTTCGGGCAGAACCGCTTCGACGAGATCAACCTGATCGAGAAGGGCCACAACTACGGCTGGCCCGAGGTCGAGGGCTTCGGGCACCGCAAGGGGTTCACCGATCCGCTGCTGACCTGGACGACCGACGAGGCGTCTCCGTCCGGCCTCGCCTACGCCGGCGGGTCCCTGTGGGCGGCCGCGCTGCGCGGGCGGCGCCTCTGGCAGGTCCCCCTCGACCACGGCAAGGCGGGCCGTCCCGTCCCGCACTTCGAGAACGGCTACGGCCGGCTGCGCGCCGTCGTCCGGGCGCCGGACGGCTCGCTCTGGGTCACCACCAGCAACCGCGACGGCCGCGGTGAGCCCGTGCCCGCCGACGACCGCATCCTCGGCGTCCCGCTCGGCTGACCGCCGTCCCGCGGCGCGGCCACGGGCCGGCGGTCACGGGACGGCGGCACGCGGTCAGGACGCGCCGAGCTTCTCCAGGATCAGCTCGCGGGCGCGGCCTGCGTCGGCCTGCCCGCGGGTGGCCTTCATCACGGCGCCGACGAGGGCGCCGGCGGCGGCGACCTTCCCGGCCCGGATCTTGTCGGCCACGTCCGCGTTGCCGGCGATCACCTGGTCGATCACGGACGCCAGCTCGCCCTCGTCGCTCACGACCTTCAGGCCGCGCGCGGCGACGACCTCGTCCGGCGTGCCCTCCCCCGCGAGGACGCCCTCGAACACCTTGCGGGCCAGCTTGTCGTTCAGCTCCCCGGCGGTGATCATCGCCTGCACGCGGGCGACCTGCGCGGGCGTGATCGGCAGGTCCGCCAGCTCGACGCCCTGCTCGGTCGCGCGCCGCGACAGCTCGTTCATCCACCACTTGCGGGCCGCCGCGGCGTCCGCGCCCTGCGCGACCGTCGCCTCGATGAGGTCGACGGCACCGGCGTTGACGACGTCCCGCAGTTCCAGATCGGACAGGTTCCATTCCCGCTGGATGCGGCGGCGGCGCGCGGCCGGAAGCTCGGGCAGCGACGCGCGCAGTTCCTCGACCCACTCCCTCGACGGCGCCATCGGCACCAGGTCGGGCTCGGGGAAGTACCGGTAGTCCTGCGCCTCCTCCTTGCTGCGCCCGCTGGTGGTGCGGCCGGTGTCCTCGTGGAAGTGGCGGGTCTCCTGGATCACGCGCCCGCCGGAGTCCAGCACGCCCGCCTGCCGCTCGATCTCCGACCGGACGGCCCGCTCCACCGACCGCAACGAGTTGACGTTCTTCGTCTCCGTCCGGGTGCCCCACTCCTGCGCGCCGCGCGGCATGAGCGACACGTTCACGTCGCAGCGCATCGAGCCCTGCTCCATGCGGACGTCCGACACACCGAGCGAACGGACGAGTTCCCGCAGCTCCGTGGCGTAGGCCCGGGCCACGAGCGGCGCCCTGTCACCGGTCGCCGCGATCGGCTTGGTGACGATCTCCACCAGCGGAATGCCGGCCCGGTTGTAGTCGACGAGCGAGTACTCGGCGCCGTGGATGCGTCCGGTCGCGCCGCCGACGTGCAGCGACTTGCCGGTGTCCTCCTCCATGTGGACGCGCTCGATCTCGATGCGGTACGTCTCGCCGTCGACCTCGACGTCCAGGTGACCGTCCACGCAGAGCGGCTCGTCGTACTGCGAGATCTGGAAGTTCTTCGGCATGTCCGGATAGAAGTAATTCTTCCGGGCGAACCTGCACCACTCCACGATCTCGCAGTTCAGCGCGAGGCCGATCTTGATGATGCCCTCGATCGCCGCGTGGTTGGTCACCGGCAGCGCCCCCGGCAGCCCCAGGCAGACCGGGCACACCTGCGTGTTCGGCTCCGCCCCGAACGTCGTCGGGCAGCCGCAGAACATCTTGGACGCGGTGTCCAGCTCGATGTGCGTCTCGACCCCGAGGACCGGCTCGAACTTCGCCAGCGCCTCGTCGTAGTTCATCAGCGTCGGGGTGGTCACTTCGCCTCCACCAGTTCCGGGGCCTTGGCCAGCAGGGGGCCGCCCCAGCGGTCTTCGAGGGCCCGCTCGACGGCGGCGCCGACGCGGTAGACGCGGTCGTCGCCGAGGACCGGAGCCATGATCTGCAGGCCGACCGGCAGGCCGTCCGACAGTCCGCACGGCACCGAGATCGCGGCGTTGCCGGTGAGGTTCGCCGGGATCGTGCACAGGTCGGCCAGATACATCGCGATCGGGTCGTCGGCACGCTCGCCGACCGGGAACGCGGTGGTCGGCGTGGTCGGCGAGACCAGCACGTCCACCTGCTCGAACGCGGCCTCGAAGTCGCGCTTGATCAGTGTCCGCACCTGCTGCGCCTTGCCGTAGTAGGCGTCGTAGTAGCCGGACGACAGCGCGTAGGTGCCGAGCATGATGCGCCGCTTGACCTCGGGCCCGAAGCCCTCGGCGCGGGTGAGCGCCATGACCTCCTCGGCACTGCGGGCGCCGTCGTCGCCGACGCGCAGGCCGTACCGCATCGCGTCGAAGCGGGCCAGGTTGGACGAGCACTCCGACGGCGCGATCAGGTAGTAGGCCGGCAGCGCGTAGGTGAAGTGCGGGCAGGACACCTCGACGACCTTCGCGCCGAGGGCCTCCAGCAGCTCGACCGCCTCGGCGAACCGGGCGGACACGCCGGGCTCGTAGCCGTCGCCGGCGAACTCCTTCACCACGCCGATCCGCAGCCCGTCAACGTCGGCGTGCCGCGCGGCCTCCACGACCGGCGGGACGGCCTCGTCCACGGACGTGGAGTCCATCGGGTCGTGGCCGCTGAACGCCGCGTGCAGCAGCGCCGCGTCCAGCACGTTGCGGGCGAACGGGCCCGGCGTGTCGAGCGACGAGGCGAACGCGATGATGCCGTAGCGGGACGAGCCGCCGTAGGTCGGCTTCATCCCGACGATGCCGGTGACGGCGGCGGGCTGCCGGATGGAGCCGCCCGTGTCGGTGCCCGTCGACAGCGGCGCCTCATAGGCGGCGACGGCCGCCGACGACCCGCCGGACGAGCCGCCCGGGATGCGCTCCAGGTCCCACGGGTTGCGCGAGGTGCCGTAGGCGCTGTTCTCCGTGGACGAGCCCATCGCGAACTCGTCCATGTTCGTCTTGCCGAGGATCACCAGCCCGGCCTGCCGCAGCCGCGCCGTCACGGTCGCGTCGTACGGCGGCCGCCAGCCCTCAAGAATCCTGGACCCGGCGGTCGTGGGCATGTCCACGGTGGTGAACACGTCCTTGTGCGCGATGGGGACCCCGGCCAGCGGGCCGAGCTCCTCCCCCGCCGCGCGCCGCTCGTCCACCTTCCGCGCCTGCGCCAGCGTCGTCTCGCGGTCGACGTGCAGGAACGCGTTCACCTGCCCGTCCACGGCCGCGATGCGGTCCAGATGCGCCTCGGCCACCTCGACGGCCGACACCTCGCCGGCGGCCAGCAGCTCGCCGAGCTCCGCGGCGCCCTTCCTGAACAGCTCCATCAAGCCTCCTCATCCAGGATCCGGGGGACGCGGAAGCGCTGCTCCTCGGCGGCCGGCGCGGCGGCGAGGGCCTGCTCGGGCGTGAGGCACTGCCGCACCTCGTCCGCCCGGTAGACATTGGTCAGCGGCAGCGCGTGCGAGGTGGGCGGGATGTCCTGCGCGGCGACCTCCTGCACCCGCGCGACGGCGGAGATGATCTGGTCGAGCTGGGCGGCGAGATGGTCGAGCTCATCGTCGCCGAGCGCCAGCCGGGACAGCCGGGCGAGGTGCGACACCTCGTCACGGGTGATGGCGGACATGATCGAAACCGTTCCTGCGATGAAGTGGGTTCACCGGCCATCCTATGGGCCGGGCCCTCGCCGCCCGACCGGTTTACGCAGGCATGATCTCCGCACGCCGTTTCATCTCCGCATACGGGGAACGCTTGTCTCGTCCACCCCGGGACGACGAGAGGAGACCGCCGTGACCATCGGCGGCAGCATCGCGCTGATCATCATCGGCGCGATCCTGGCCTACGCGGTCAACTACGAGTTCAGCGGCATCGACATCCGGCTGGTCGGCGTGATCTTGATGATCGGCGGCCTGATCGGCCTCGTCATCGGCATCGTCCGTATCGTGTCCGCGCGCCGTTCGGTCGAGCGCCGTCCGGCGCCCGTGGTCCGCGAGGAGTACTACGAGGACGGCTACGAGGCCCGCCGGCGCGGGTACTGATCCTCACTGCGGCGGGGGCGGCTGCTGCGGCGCGTACTGCTGCGGCACCGCCCCCGGCTGCGGCATGGCACCCGGTTGCGGATACGGCTGCGCATACGGCGGGACGGCGCCCTGCTGCTGATGGGGGAAGGTCACCGGCGTGGGCGGGGTCGGCTTCATTCCGGCCAGGGCGGCGGCCCCCATCACGGCGCACGAGAGCATGCCGAAGCCGCCCAGCAGCACCCCGGCCAGATCCTCGGCCTTGAAGTCCTCCTCCGTCGCGGACGACAGCATCCCGAAGAACATGAACCCCATGCCCAGCAGGGCCAGGGCGAGGATCACTCCACGCGCGGCATTGTTCATGGCCCGTGATCGTAGCGTCCCGCCCGACACCCCGTGAGAGCGTCTGTCAAATCCCCCGGCCCCCGGGCGGGTCAGGCGCCGCCGGGGGCCTGGGCGGCGGGCCGGGCGAACGAGCGGGCGTGCCGGCGGAGCCAGTCGGTGGCGGTCTCGGCGTCCATGGGGCGGCCGAAGTGCCAGCCCTGCGCGGCGTCGCAGCCCATGTCGCGGAGGGCTTCGGCGGTGGCGGGATCTTCGACGCCCTCGGCCACCGAGCGAAGACCCAGGGTGCGGACGAGGTCGACGATGGAGCGGACGATGACGGCGTCGTCCGGGGAGTCGGCGAGGCGCTGGACGAAGGAGGAATCGATCTTGATCTCCTCGACCGGGAGGCGCTTGAGCCGGACGAGGGAGGAGTAGCCGGTGCCGAAGTCGTCCAGGCTGAGCGGGATGCCGAGGTCGGCGAGGGCGGCGACGGTGTCGGAGGCGTAGGCGGGCTCGTTCATCAGGATGCGCTCGGTGATCTCCAGCTGGAGCGCGGCGGCGGGCAGGCCGCGGGCGAGCAGGCCCTCCTCGATGGTCTCGGTGAGGCCGGTGTCGAGCAGGTCGCGGCCGGAGGCGTTGACGGCGACCTGGACGGCGAGGTCCTCGCGCCACCAGGCGGCGGTCTGCGCGAGCGCGGCCGTGACGACATGGTGGGTGATCGAGCGCATCAGGTACGTCTGCTCGGCGATCGGCAGGAACGCCTCGGGTTCGAGAACGCCCTGGTCGGGGTGGCGCCAGCGCAGCAGGGCCTCCATGCCGACGAGGTGGCCGTCCCGCAGTGAGATCTTCGGCTGGTAGAACAGCTCCAGCTCGGAGCGGTCGATGGCGCGGCGCAGGTCGCCGAGCATGCCGAGCCGGGCCGGGGAGTTGCGGTCCTTGTCGGAGGAGTAGATCTCGACGCCGCTGCGGGCCTCCTTGGCGTTGTACATGGCGACGTCGGCGCGCTGCAGGAGCAGTTCGAAGTCGGGCGCGTGGTCGGGGAACAGCGCGATGCCGACACTGCCCTCCAGGTCGAACGACATGCCGTCCAGCCGGACGGGTTCGCTGAGCGCGGCGCGCAGCCGGGCGGCGACCTCGCGGGCGGCGGCCTCGTCCCGGACGGACGGCAGCAGCACCGCGAACTCGTCGCCGCCGAGCCGCGCCACGAGGTCGCCGGGGCGGACGCTGTGGGTGAGCCGGTGCGCGACGAGCTGCAGCAGCCGGTCGCCGGTGGGGTGCCCGAGGGTGTCGTTGACCTCCTTGAAGCGGTCGAGGTCGAGCAGGAACAGCCCGGCGCGGTGGTTCGGCGGGGCGGCCGGCCTGCGGCGGCGGGACCCGAGCCCGGCGGTGCGGGGACGGCGCCGGTCGGCGCCGCGCGCCTCGGCCAGCGCCTCCTCGGTGCGGACGATCAGCAGCTTGCGGTTGGGCAGCCCGGTCAGCCCGTCGTGCAGGGCCTGGTGCTCGCGCCGCACCGACACCGAGGCGTTCATGTAGACGGCGATGAACGGCAGGAGGATGAGGGGCACGAAGAGGGCGGAGCGATCCATCGCCACCACCATCAGCGGGGCGAGACCGAGCAGCGCCAGGTGCACGAGGACCTGGTAGCCGAGGTCCAGGCGGAGCGCCTTGGCGAGGGAGACCCGCGAGTGCAGGGCGACGGCGGCGCCGACGAGGGTGTCGTTGCAGGCGAAGTAGACGGCGCCGGCGAGCGCGATCGCGGGCAGGTCGGAGCCGTGCGGCACCCACAGGTCGGACGGGGTGGCGAGGTTGCCGAACAGGGCGAGGACGAGCTGGGCGGCGGCGAGGCTGAGGGTGTACTGGGCGGCGTTGAAGGCGATCCGGTGCGGGGCCCGGCCGCTGAAGATCCCGCAGGTGATGACGGCGATGGCCTGGAGGGCCGCGGCGATCGGCAGCCCGGCGTACAGCAGCGCGGCGAACGAGAACGTGGTGGAGGTCGTGGCACCGTTGTTCTCTGTGGAGCCGGGCGTGATGATCGGGCGCAGCTCGCCGAAGATGATGAAGCAGCCGAGGATCCAGAACACCGGCGTGCTGACGAGGGCGTCCACGTCGGCGCCGCTCAGCCCGGAGAACGCGGCCCCGCCGGCGGCGACGCCGAGCAGGATGACCACGACGAAGTAGATCCACAACGGGGAGCCACGGCGCGGTGCCGTGTTCCGGGTGTTGTTCGGGTCCCTCATCACATCCTCGGGGGGTTCGGGGGGCCGTCCCCCGGCACCGGGCGTTCCCCGACCTCGGGGGACGCCCCCCGGGCGTTACGTCCGGAGATTCAGGTGTAGGTCGCGATGAGTGGGAGGGTACGGCCTCTGCTCAACTTCGCGAAACCGATTGCGCACGTTCCGTTATGCCGTATCACACTCACCACTCACCCTAGGGTAGTTGAAGTGTACCCCTGAGTAACGCGATACTGGTGAAACCGCCCAGGAACACGCGGTGTCATGCGTCGACGCGCAAAGTCACGTCTTTGGCCGCATCCGGCCCCTCGGCGAGCAGCACCCGGAAGCCGTCCTCCGCCAGGAGCGGTACGCCCAGCTTGACGGCTTTGTCATATTTCGACCCGGGATTGTCGCCCGCGACCACGAAGCCGGTCTTCTTCGACACCGAACCGGACACCTTGCCCCCGAGCCGCTGCACCGCCTCGGTCGCCGAGTCCCGGCTGTAGCCCTCCAGCGAGCCGGTGATCACCACGGTGACGCCCTCCAGCGGGCGCGGGCCCGCCGCGCCCTCGTCCTCCATCCGGACGCCGGCGGCCCGCCACTTCTCGACGATCTCCCGGTGCCAGCCGACCGCGAACCACCTCTTGATCGACGCCGCGATCGTCGGGCCGACGCCGTCGACCGCCGCGAGCTCCTCCTCCGTCGCGTTCGCGATCGCGTCCATCGAGCGCATCTCGCGGGCGAGGTCGCGCGCGGCCGACGGCCCCACATGCCGGATCGACAGCGCCACCAGCACCCGCCACAGGGGCTGCCGCTTGGCCTTCTCCAGCTCCTGGAAGAGGATCTCGACGGTCTTCTTGGGCTCGCCCTCCTTGTTCGCGAAGAACGACACCACCTTGGGCTCGCCGGTCTTCGGATCGGTCTTGGACGTCCCCGTCTTCGGGTCGAGCACCAGGCTCCTGATGGGCAGAAGCTGCTCGACGGTCAGGTGGAACAGGTCTCCCTCGTTCTTCACCGGCGGATCGGCCGGCTCCAGCGGCTGCGTGAGCGCGGTCGCCCCGACGTAGCCGAGCGCCTCGATGTCGAGCGCGTTGCGGCTCGCCACGAAGTACACCCGCTCGCGGAGCTGACCGGGGCAGTACCGGGCGTTCGGGCAGCGGATGTCGGCGTCGCCCTCCTTCTCGTACGCCAGCTCCGTCCCGCACTCGGGGCAGTGCGAGGGCATCTCGAACTCGCGCTCCGAGCCGTCCCGCAGCCCGGTCACCGGCGCGACGATCTCGGGGATCACGTCGCCGGCCTTGCGCAGCACGACGGTGTCGCCGATCAGCACGCCCTTGCGCTTGACCTCGCCCGCGTTGTGCAGCGTGGCGCGGTCGACGGTCGATCCGGCGACCTTCACCGGCTCCATCACGCCGTACGGGGTGATGCGCCCGGTCCGTCCCACACCGACCTTGATGTCGAGGAGCCTGGTGTTGACCTCTTCCGGCGGGTACTTCCACGCGATCGCCCAGCGCGGCGCCCGGCTCGTCGACCCGAGCCGCCGCTGCAGCGCGAACTGGTCGACCTTGACGACGACGCCGTCGATCTCGTACGCGGGGCCGTGCCGGTTCTCGCCGTACCCGGTGATGTACTCGCGGACGGCGTCGAGCCCGCCGACGACCTTGTACCGGTCGCTGACCGGCAGTCCCCAGCCGCGCATCAGCTCGTACGCCCCGGACTGGCTCTGCGGCTGCGTCCCGCCCCGCCAGGCGCCGAACCCGTGGACGAGCATGCCGAGCGGTCGCTGCGCGGTGACCCGCGGGTCCTTCTGCCGCAGCGACCCCGCCGCCGCGTTGCGCGGGTTGGCGAACGGTTCCCTGCCCGCCTCGACCTGCGCCGCGTTGACCTGCTCGAACCCCGTGACCGGGAGGAAGACCTCGCCGCGGACCTCCAGCACGTCCGGCCAGCCCGCGCCGGACAGGCGGTCGGGGATGTCGGCGATGGTGCGGATGTTGTTGGTGACGTCCTCGCCGGTGCGCCCGTCGCCGCGGGTCACCCCGCGGGTCAGCCGCCCGTTCTCGTAGGTGAGCGCGATCGCCAGCCCGTCGATCTTCGGCTCGCACAGGTAGCCGGCGACCTCGCCGACCTCCTTGACGACCCGCTCGTCCCACGCGAGCAGCTCGTCGGCGTTCATCGCGTTGTCGAGGCTCTGCATCCGCTCCAGGTGCCGGACGGTCGCGAAGTCGGTGATGATCGGCGCGCCGACCTTCTGCGTCGGCGAGTCCGGCGTGACCAGCTCCGGATACCGCTCCTCCAGCGCGCGGATCTCCCGCATCCGCCGGTCGTACTCCGCGTCCGAGAGCGTCGGCCGGTCGAGGACGTAGTACCGGTAGTTGGCCTCTTCGAGCTCCTCGCTCAGCCGAAGATGCCGCTGCCGCGCCTCTGCGGGAACCCCGTCGCTCATGGTCATGCCCCTATTGTCGCCGTCGGGTCCGACATTTCGCGGCGGCTCATTCGGCCGCTTCGTAAAGCATCCGGGCCGTGTCACGGCAGCGTTCGAGCACGTCGCGGACGTAGCGGGGCGACGCGCCCGCCATCCCGCAGGCGGGGGTGATCACGACCTGCCGGGCGAGCCGAGCGGGCGGGAAGCCGAGCCGCCGCCACAGCCCCCGCACCGGCTCGCCCGTCGCCCGCAGGGACGGCAGGACGGTGCCGGTGGCGGGCACCGCGCCGAGGAACAGGCCGGTCCCCGCGTCGATCGTCTCCCCCACCGCGTCGTCGTCGCGCTCCGGCACCAGCCGCAGGTCGACCGAGATCGCCTTCGCGCCGGCGCGGCGCAGCAGACCGTACGGGACGTTCCGGGCACAGCAGTGGACGAGCGGGTACGCGGCGTCGTCCGCGCAGACCGTCTCGATCACCGTGCGGAGCGTGTCCTCGGCGACGGGCTCCTCGATCGCGCGCAGCCGGTCGAACCCGCTGGCGGTCGGGACCGTCCCGGCGAGCGCGGCGGGCAGGCCCGGCTCGTCCAGCTGCAGCAGGATCCGCGCGGCGGGCAGCCGGCGGCGGACGTCCGCGACATGCCCGGCGACGCCCTCGGCGAGCGAGGCGGCCAGGTCGCGGACGGCGCCCGGGTCCTTCAGCGCCCGGTCGCCGCCGCGCAGCTCGATCGTGGCCGCCAGGGTCCACGGGCCGCACACCTGGATCTTGAACGGCCCGTCGTGGCCGCCCGCGACCTCCTCCAGGACGTCCAGGTCGCGGGCGAGGTGGTCGCGGGCGCGCTGCGTGTCGCGTCCCGGGCGGTCGGCGAACCGCCACCCGGACGGCTCCACCCGCACCGGCATGTCGATCAGCAGCCCGGCCGTCCGCCCGGTCAGGTCGGCGCCGGGACCGCGCGCGGGCAGCTCCGGCAGGTGCGGCAGCTCGGGCAGCTCACCGAGGACGATCCGCAGCGCCTCGGCCGGGTCGTTCCCCGGATACGATCCGACGCCGGTCGCCGTCCCCGCCCGCCAGGGACAACCCGGCTCTGTCGGGGGCCTGGAGCCCGGCCCCGGGAGGTCACTCGTCACACCGGAAACCCTAGCGGCGCGAAGATCGGACCGGCTCCGCGAGCCGGTCCGAGGCGCGGAGCGTGTCGCCTGCGGGCCCGGTCCGAAGGCCCCACGGCGCTCGGGCGTGCCGGGTCAGGCGTGGACGCGGGCCGTGGCGACGATCGTGGCCGACGCGAGGACGCGGTCGCCGGCGTACAG
The DNA here is from genome assembly GCF_001552155.1 of Actinomadura formosensis NBRC 14204. Classification (GTDB taxonomy): domain Bacteria; phylum Actinomycetota; class Actinomycetes; order Streptosporangiales; family Streptosporangiaceae; genus Spirillospora; species Spirillospora formosensis. The sequence goes on from NZ_BCQQ01000011.1 coordinate 78,655, forward strand.
GACGGCGGCCTGGCCGGGGGCGACCCCGCGCGCCGGGGCGGCGAGGGCGATGCGCAGCTCGGCACCGATCTGCTCGGCCGTGCAGTCGTAGACCTCGCCGTGCGCGCGGAGCTGGACCTGGCAGCCGAACGGGCCGTCCGGGCGGTCGCTCAGCCACACCGGGCGCTCACCGCGGATCTCGCGGACCTCCAGTTCGTCGCGCGGCCCCACCGTCACCGTGTTCGTCACCGGGGAGATGTCCAGGACGTAGCGGGGGCGCCCGTCCGGCGCGGGGGTGCCGAGCCGCAGGCCCTTGCGCTGCCCGATCGTGTAGGCGTAGGCGCCGTCGTGCTCGCCGACCTCGGTGCCGTCGGTGTCGACGATCGGGCCGGGTGCCGTGCCGAGCCGCTCGGCGAGGAAGGCGCGCGTGTCGCCGTCCGCGATGAAGCAGATGTCGTGGCTGTCCGGCTTGTCGGCCACCTGGAGGCCGCGCCGCTCCGCCTCCCGCCGGATGTCGGCCTTGGTGGTGTCGCCGAGCGGGAACATCGCGTGCGCGAGCTGCCCGGGCGTGCAGACGGCCAGCACGTACGACTGGTCCTTGCCCGTGTCGACGCCGCGGCGCAGGACGCCGCCGTCCAGCCGCGCGTAGTGGCCGGTGCAGACCGCGTCGAAGCCGAGCGCCATCGCGCGGTCCAGCAGCGCCGCGAACTTGATCTTCTCGTTGCAGCGCAGGCACGGGTTCGGGGTGCGGCCCGCGGCGTACTCGCTGACGAAGTCCTCCACCACGTCTTTGTGGAACCGTTCGGCGAGATCCCACACGTAGAACGGGATGCCGATCACGTCGGCGGCGCGGCGCGCGTCCCGGGAGTCCTCCAGGGTGCAGCAGCCGCGGGCGCCCGTGCGGTAGGACTGCGGGTTGCTGGACAGGGCCATGTGGACGCCGGTGACGTCGTGCCCGGCCTCGGCGGCGCGGGCGGCGGCCACGGCGGAGTCGACGCCGCCCGACATGGCGGCGAGTACACGCAGAGTCATAGTCCTTCGAGCGTACGCGGCGTGGCCCGGTCCCCCGCCTGCATTTCCGCGTACGATTGGGGCCGCTATGGGAATCTTCCGCCGCCCGCGCGAGGCGTCCGCCGTCGTGCCGCCCGCCATCAGCGAGTTCTGGGAGTGGTGGGCGCAGGCCCGCCCGACGATCGAGGCGTCTCTCGCCGCCGTGCCCGAGCCCGACGCGGCCGGGGCCGACGCGGCCGGGGCCGCCGTGCCCGGCGAGGGACTGTCGGCGGAGACGATCGAGGAGCTGTCGCGCCGCGTCCACCGGATCCACTCCGGGCTGCAGTGGGAGATCGGCGGCGCCGACGACCGGACGCCGTCGCTGACCGTGACCGGCGGCGGCGACCCCGAGCTGCGCGGCCTGACCGAGCGCTGGCTGCGGGCCGCGCCGGCGGGCGCCGCGGCCGGCGGCTGGAGCTTCCACCCGGCACGGCAGGCCGACCCCGAGATGCTGTCCCAGGACCTCATCCTCGGCGACCACGAGTTCGACCTTGAGTACGTCCGGTTCGGCATGCGCGCCGACTCGGCCCGTGCCCGCGTGCACATCACCGCCTACCACCCCGACTTCCTGTTCGTCGCCGCGGAGCAGCAGCTCCAGGTGGCGCTGAACGTCCTGCACTGGGCGCTCGGCGAGGACGACGTGGCGCGCTGGATCGGCGAGGTCACGATCGCGACGGAGGCGCCGATCGACGCGCTGCCGCCGTCGATGCTGCCCGTGGTCGTCGAGCAGGTCGCCGAGCCGTTCGCCGAGCCCGCCTGGCTGACCGGCGAGGGCCGCACCCCGCGCGGGCACCCCGCCCGGCTCGGCGCCCGGTTCCCGCTGCACCGCCAGGACTACCCGCTCTGCGACCTGCACGTGGCGATCACCGTCCCGTACGCCAACAGCAACCCCGACCGGCTGCCGGTCGAGCCGTCGGCGGGCGCGCTGCGCGCCTTCGAGAAGAAGCTCACCAGGCTCGGCGCCCGCGCCGTCCTCGCCGTCCGCGAGACCGGCGACGGCATCCGTGTCTTCCACCTGTACGCCGACCCCGAATCGGGGGTCGTCTCCGAACTCGACCAGCTCGCCGCGGGCTGGCCGGAGGGCAAGGCCAAGGTCGCCTCGACCAGCGATCCCGGCTGGAAGGCCCTGGCCCCCTACCAGCCCTAGCGGGTGGCGTCGACTTTGCGGTAGCGGGCTTCGCAGAAGGAGTAGAGGCCGAACGTCAGCACGCCGAGGGCGACGGCCGCGAGGCCCCAGGCGCCGGCGGGGGTGCCGGCGAACTCGCGCAGGGTGCCGTCCAGACCGCGGGCCTTGTCCGGCTCGAAGCTGATGGCCGCGTAGCCGAGGAAGCCGCCGACGGCGAGGCCGACCAGGCCGCGGGCGCCGTTGCCGATGATGCCGAACGGCTGGACGAGGCGGCGCGCCGCCTCGCTCATCTCGGCGGTCTTCAACTCCTTCATGAAGCCGCGGCGGGCGGCGCCGGCCATCACGACGACGCCCCAGATCACAAAGCCCGCGGCGATCGCGAGGACGAGCCAGCGGCCGCCCGGCTCGGCCATCAGCCGCGCGGTGAGGGTCTTGGACTGCTGGTCGCTCGACTTGCCCTGGTAGCCGAGCAGGAACGCCAGCGTCGCCCCGCAGCCGAACGTGTACACGACGCCGCGCGCCGCCGAGGACAGGCGCTTGGTCGGCTTGTCGCCGTCCGGTACCGGTCGTCCGTACAGGGCCTCGGCGCACTGCCAGAGGGCGAGCGCGGCGAAACCGGCCGCCATCAGCCCGAGGACGACCGGGCCGCCGGGCTTGTCCGCGACGGACTGCAGCGCGCCCTTCCGGTCGGCCTCCCGGCCGCCGTCGCCGAAGGCGACCTGCAGGGCGAGCCATCCGATGAGCAGGTAGAGGAGGCCGCGCGCGGCCAGTCCCACGCGGGACATGCGGTGGAACCAGGGATGCCCGGCGGCCTTGCGGCCCGCCTGCCGTACTGCGCCGCCTTCGACGTCGGTGGTCATCGTGCCGCCTTCCTTGAACGGCAACGCTGTCCCCGTTCAGGAAACGGTCAAACCCGGGGCGGTCAGCTGAGACCGGCGCGGCGGGCGCGTTCGACGACCGGGCCGATGGCGTCGGCGAGGGCCTTCACGTCGGCCTCCGTGGAGGTGTGGCCGAGGGTGAAGCGCAGCGAGCCGCGGGCGCGTTCGGGGCTCGCGTTCATCGCGAGCAGGACGTGGCTGGGCTGCGACACGCCCGCCGAGCACGCGGACCCGGTGGAGCACGCGATGCCGCGCGCGTCCAGCAGCATGAGCAGGGCGTCGCCCTCGCAGCCGGGAAAGGAGAAGTGCGCGTTGCCGGGGAGCCGGTCCAGCGGGTCGCCGTTGAGGATCGCGCCGGGCACGGCGGCGCACACCGCCCCGATCAGCTGGTCGCGCAGGTCGGCGAGGCGGCGCGTCTCGGCCTCGCGGCGGGCGACGGCGGTCTGGACGGCGGCGGCGAATCCGGCGATGGCGGGGGCGTCGAGCGTCCCGGACCGGACGTCGCGCTCCTGCCCGCCGCCGTGCAGCAGCGGCACCGGGTCGAGGAACACCGGCTCCTTGGGCTTGGCGAGCAGCAGCGCGCCCACGCCGATCGGGCCGCCGAGCTTGTGGCCGGTAATGGTCAGGGCCTGCGCGCCGCTCGCGGCGAACCCGACGGGCAACTGGCCGGCGGCCTGGACGGCGTCGGTGTGCAGCGGGACGCCGTGCTCGCGGGCGACGGCGGCGAGTTCCGCGACGGGCTGGACGGTCCCGACCTCGTTGTTGGCCCACATCACCGTGGTGAGCGCCACATCGTCGCCGGCCCCCAGCGCCTCGCGCAGGACCTCCGGGTGGACGCGGCCCACCTCGTCCACCGGCAGCCAGTCGACGCGGGCGCCCTCATGGTCGGCGAGCC
>NZ_BCQQ01000012.1 GCF_001552155.1 Actinomadura formosensis NBRC 14204
CGGTTCCGGTGCTGCTCGGCGCGCGCCGCCCGCCGGGACGCCGCGTCCCGCTCGGCGACGGCCCGGTCCAGCTCGCGGCGGAGCCGGCCCACCTCGGCGGACGCCTCATCGGCCGCGCGTTTCGCCGCGCCGGCCTGGTCCGCCCGCTCGGCCAGCCTCCGCTCGGCCTCCTCCGCGCGCTTGCGCAGCGTCTCCGCCCGCCTTGCCCGCGCCGCGTTCGTCCGCGCGGTGTGCGGCTTCGGCCGTGCGGGCTTCTTCTCCTCGGCCGGCGGCCTCTTCGGCCCGGGTTCCGGCTCGGCGCGTTCCCTGCCGGCCGGGGGCGCCATGGGGAACCCGGCCGGGACGAAGCCCGTGTGGCTGCGGGGCTGCGCCAGCCGTCCCTCGCGGACCTCCTCGGCGATCCCCCCGTCCACCGTGGCGGCCTGAAGGGTGTCCTCGACCTCCCGGACGGCCTGCTCGCGCAGGGGGGCGCCCGCGTCGGCCGCGAGGTCTCCGGCCGTCCGCACGAGCGAGGCGACCAGCCGGGCGCGCCGCTGCTCCAGGTCGTGGAGGCCGCCGCCGGAACCCCACGCCGCGCGCATCCCGGCCCCCACCTCCAGCAGCCGCTCCAGTTCGCCGGCGGCGGAGCGGCTGAGGAGGTTCACCGCCCACGCCGACAGTGTCGGACGCCGCAGCGCGCCGATCCGCCGGGCGAGGGGCGCGTCGCCGTCCCGCTTCGCCTCCCGTGCCAGCCGGTTCCGCGCCGCCACGAATCGTGCGGGCGGGACGCCGTAGAGCTCGTCGGCCGCACTGGAGAAGTCCACGCCCGGTCCCTACCCGCGCCCGCGTCTCCTGGACCGGGCTGGACGGACCGGAGCGCACCCGCCTATACTCGCTTACGAGTACTCGTGTACGAGGAGGGCGGGATGGCCAAGCGGCGCAAGGTGAGCAATCTGCTCGGGCTCGCCGTGCTGTCCACGGTCTCCGCCAGGCCGATGCACCCGTACGAGATGGCCGCGCTGATGCGCGCGCGCGGCAAGGACCGCGACATGGACATCAAGTGGGGCTCCCTCTACACCGTGGTGCGCAACCTGGAGAAACACGGGTTCCTGGCCGTCGAGGGAAGCGTCCGGGAAGGGGCGCGGCCCGAGCGCACCGTCTACCGCATCACGGACGCCGGCCTGGCGGAACTCGCCGACTGGGTCCGGGAACTGATCGCGGTGCCCGAGCGCGAGTTTCCCCGGTTCGAGGCCGGGCTGTCCGTCCTCGGCGCACTGGGGCCGGACGAGGCGGCCGAGCTGCTGCGCCGGCGCCTCGACACGATGGAGCGGCGGATCGCCGAGGACCGGGCCGCTCTCGCGGCGGAGACCGAGGTGCCGCGCATCTTCCTGATCGAGGCCGAATACGACCTGGCGATCAGGCGCGCGGAGGCCGAGTGGGTCCGCGGATTCCTCGCCGAGATCGAGGACGGCTCACTGCCGGGCCTCGGCCTGTGGCGGGCGTTCCACGAGACCGGGGAGATCCCGCCCGAGATCGCCGAACTGGCGGAGAGGGGAGCCTCGAAGGAGTAGCCGAAGCGAGGCCCGGCGGCGGTGCGGCAACACCGCCGCCGGGCCGGAGAACCCACCACCCAGACCTCGCACGGAGCCGGGCCCTGGCGGCGAGCACGCACTCCCAGCCTATCCGGGACCCCTCCGTCGAGCGTGTTGCGCTGCAATGGAGGAGACCATGGCGCACGCCATCGAGGCCGACGGCCTCGTGAAGACCTATCCCGGCGACGTCCGGGCCTTGGACGGCCTGTCCATCACGGTCGGCCAGGGCGAGATCCTCGGGGTGCTCGGCCCCAACGGGGCGGGCAAGTCCACCACCGTCAAGATCTTGACCACGCTGATCCGGCCGGACGCCGGAACCGCGGCGGTGGCGGGGCACGACGTGCTGCGCCGACCCGACCGGGTCCGCCGCATCATCGGCGTCGTGTCGCAGAAGTCCGGCGCCGACCCCGAGGCGAGCGGCCGGGACAACCTGATCCTGCAGGGCCGCCTGTACGGGCTGTCCGGGACGCGGACGCGGCGCAGGACGGCCGAACTGCTCGCCCGGTTCGACCTGGACGATGCGGCCTCGCGCCCGGTGAAGACCTACTCCGGCGGGATGCGGCGGCGGCTCGACGTCGCCCTCGGCCTCGTCCACCGCCCGCAGGTGCTCTTCCTGGACGAGCCGACCACCGGGCTCGCCCCGGAGGCCCGCGCCGCCCTGTGGGCGGAGATCGCCCGGCTCGCCGGGGACGAGGCCCTCGCGATCCTGCTGACCACCCACTACCTGGAGGAGGCCGACCGGCTCGCGCGGCGGCTGGCGATCGTCGACCGGGGGCGCGTCGTCGCGGAGGGCACGCCCGACGCGCTCAAGGGCGAACTGCGCGGCGACGCCGTCCACGTCGAATGGCGGGAGCCGCCCCCGGAGCCGCCGGTGCGCGATGCGCTGGGCCGGCTGCCCGGCGTCCGCGAGATCGTCCTGGACGGGCCGCGCCTCAGCGCCCGCGCCGACGACGGCGCCTCCGCCGTGCCCGCCGTCCTCGCCGCGCTCGACCAGGCGGGCGTCCCGGCCGCCGCGGCGACCGTCGCGCGGCCGTCCCTCGACGATGTCTACCTCCGCTACGCCGGACGCCGTTTCACCCGGCACGAGCCGTCCACCGCCGGAGGCGCCCGATGACCGCCCCGATGACCGCGCTGGTGACCGGAACCTGGTGGATGACCCACCGCCGGCTGTCCGCGCTGCTGCGCAACCCCGTCGTCCTCGTCCTGACGCTGGCGCAGCCGATGGTCTGGCTGTTCCTGTTCGGCGAGCTGTTCGAGAAGGTCGTCGAGCTTCCCGGGTTCGGCGTGCGGTCCTACCTGGACTACATCGTCCCCGGCGTCGTGATCATGAACGCGGTGTCGCTGAACTCGTTCGCCGGGATGGCGACCATGGACGAGATCGAACGCGGCACCCTCGACCGCTTCCTCGTCACCCCGGTGCGCCGCGGCGCGATCGCGAACGCCGGCGTCATCGAGCAGGCGCTCAGCACGGCGTTCCAGTCCCTCGTCATCATCGTGCTGGGCTGGGCGGCTGGCGCGCACTACCCCGGCGGCGCCCCCGGGCTCGCGGTGCTCGTGGCGGCCTCGGTGCTGATCGGCATCGTCCTCGCCGCACTGTCGAACACGCTCGCGCTGCTCGTCCGGGACCGCAACACGATCATCGGCCTGAACGTGATGCTGCTGCTGCCGCTCACGTTCCTGTCGTCGGCGTTCATGGCCAAAGACCTGATGCCGTCCTGGATCCGGCACGTCGCGGCCGTCAACCCGGTGAGCTGGGCCCTGGACGCCTCCCGGGCCGTGCTGTCCGGCGACCCCGACTGGAGTCCGGCCGCCCTGCACGGCTCCTGGCTCCTGGTCCTGACCGCGGCCACGGTGACCCTGGCGACGTACTCCCTCAGGAGCTACCAGAAGACCCAGTGACCGCTAGGAGGCCCGGCGGGCCCGGCCCGCCCGCTGTGCGGCCGGGCCCGCGCCCACCGGCGAACCCGGCGGTTGCGCGGAGCCCCGGCGGCGGAGTCCGTAGGGTGGTGGCATGGCACGCAAGGGCAGGCACGGTCCCCGGCCGCGAACCTACGAGATCGCCGGCGGGGAGGCCGAGCTGCTGCGCGACGCCGACCGCGACGGCGGTTGGATGCTGCTCGTCGGCGGCGTGCCGCAGTCCTACGTGGACCTGTCCGACCCCACCTACCTCGACTTCGAGTACATGCGGCTGATGGGCGACGTGGTCGACTCCATCGGCCCGGACGGTGCGGCGCTCGACGCGGTCCACATCGGCGGTGCCGGATGCACGCTGGCCCGCTACATCGCCGCGACCCGGCCCGGCTCGCGGCAGATCGTCCTGGAGCCGGACGCGGAACTGGTGCGGCTCGTCCGCGAGGAACTGCCGGTCAAGGGCGTCGCGGGCCTGCGGATCCGCATCACCGACGGGCGCACGGGCATCGCGGCGCTCCCCGACGACGCCGACGACCTCGTCGTGATGGACGCGTTCGCCGAGGCGTCGATGCCGCCCGAGCTGGCGACCCGCGAGTTCGTCCTGGACGCCGCCCGGGTGCTGCGGCCGCGCGGCGTCTACCTGGTGAACGTCGCCGACGGGTTCCGGCTGCCGTTCGCGCGCCGGATGGCCGCCACCGTCCGGTCGGTGTTCCGGCACACCCTGCTGATGGGCGACCCGGGCGTGCTGCGGGGCCGCCGGTTCGGCAACCTGATCGTGGCCGCGTCGCAGGAGCCGCTGCCGGTCGCCGAGCTGACCCGCCGCGCCGCGGGCGGCATCGTGCGGGCCCGCGTCATGGACGGCGGCGACCTCGCCGCGTTCTGCGCCGGCGCCGCGCCCCTGCACGACGGCGAGGAGATCGTCGCCCCCGTCCCGCCCCCGCAGGTCTTCGGGAACCCCTGACGCAGGAGAAAATCGGCGAAGGAGAGGGACACATGATTCTCGTGACCGGGGCCGGCGGCACGCTCGGGCGGCCCGTAGCGCGGCTGCTGGCGGAGGCCGGCGCGGACGTGCACGGGCTGAGCCGCCGCGCCAGGGAGCCGGAGCCCGGCCTCACCTGGCACAAGGGCGACCTGTGGACCGGTGAGGGCGTCGACGCGGCGGTCGAGGGCGCGGAGACGATCGTGCACTGCGCCAGCGACCCGCTCCACTCCCGGCGGGACCTGCCCGCCGCCCGGCGCCTCATCGAGGCCGCGCGCCGGCAGGGCGCCCCGCACCTGATCTACATCTCGATCGTGGGCGTCGACAAGATCCCCTTCGGCTACTACCGGACGAAGCACGCGGTGGAAAGGCTCATCGAGGAGTCCGGGCTGCCGTACACGATCCTGCGGACCACCCAGTTCCACACGCTGCCGGACATGGTCTTCAACGTCCTCACCAAGATCCCCGGCGTGGCGCTGCTGCCGAAGGGGCTGCGAGACCAGCCGATCGACGTCGCCGAGGTCGCGCAGCGGCTCGCCGGGCTGGCGCTCGCCGCCGGGCCCGCGCGGCGCGTCGACGACATGGGCGGCCCGGAGGTGCTCACCGCGGAGGAGATGCTGCGCGACTACCTCAAGGCGCGTGGCCTGCGGCGGCCCGTCCGGGTGCCGCTGCCGCTTCCCGGACGGGCCGGCCGCGGGTTCCGGGAAGGCCACCACCTGACGCCGGAGCACGCCGTGGGGGAGCGGACCTGGCGGCAGTTCCTGGACGAGGCCCACGGGCACCGCTGAGGTCCGGACTCGCCCCCCGTATCGGCCGCATCGTGCCGCGCGATGACCCATAATCGAGCGATGGAGTCGTCCACACGGATTCTTATTCTCGGCATGGATTCGTCGGGGAGAATTCTGCAGTTCGACCGCAATGCCGCCGCCGTTCTCTCCTCGGATGCGGACGACCTGCTGGGCGCCTACCTGGACGAGGTGATCCCCGGCGCGCGGGACCCGCTGCTGGAGGCGCTGAAGGCCGGGCGTGAGCGCACCGCCATGCTCGCCGTGGAGAGCCCGGTGAGCGGGACGCTCGACGCGGTCGTGACCGTCCACCCGATGAACGGCGGCGTGCCCGACCTCGCGGCGCTCGCCGTCATCCGGGTGCCGGTGCCGCTCGCCGACCGGTTCGTCGACCCGGCCGTCATCCGCCGGGCACTGCTGGACGACGTCCTCCCGCGCATCGGCGCGACCCTCGACCTGGAACTGCTGGCGCGCGGCCTGATGGACGTGCTCGTCCCGCACTTCTGCAACTCGGGCGCGCTGCTGCTGGCGGAGGCCCACATCGACGCCGACGAGCCGCCGGAGCGCCCGGACGGGCCGCAGCTGCGCCGGATGGCGATCGGGTTCGACGACGAGGACCCGGCCTGGGACGCGACGTTCCCCACCGGTGAGTCGCTCGTCTACCCGCCGGAGACGCCGTACATGCAGTGCCTGGAGACCGGCGAGCCGGTGCTGCGCGCGCTCGGCGGCGGCGGCGCGGCCGAGCTCGCGGACGCCTGGCGCCGCCCGCCGGTCGCCGAGCTGCTCAAGGGCGCGTCGATGCTGTTACTCCCGATCGTGTCCTCGGCGGGCGTGCTCGGGTTCTTCGTCTGCACCCGCAACGCGGCGCACCGGCCGTTCGACGCCTACGACGTCGAGATCGGGATGGAGTTCGCCAACCGGGCGTCGATCCTGGTGGAGAGCGCCCGCCAGTACTCCAGGGAACGCGCCACCGCGCTCACCCTGCAGCGCAGCCTGCTGCCGACGGGCCTGTCGGCGCCGTCGCCGGTCGAGGTGCACCACCGCTACCTGCCGGGCAGCCGCCGCATCGAGGTCGGCGGCGACTGGTACGAGTCGATCGCGCTGCCGGGCGCCCGGGTCGCGCTGGTGGTCGGGGACGTCGCCGGGCACGGGGTGAAGGCCGCCGTCACGATGGGGCGGCTCCGCACCGCCATCCACACCCTCGCCGGGCTGGAGCTGCCGCCCGCCGAGGCCCTCGAACGGCTCGACTCGCTGATGCGGACCCTCGGCGAACGCGAACCGCACTTCGCCACCTGCGCCTACGTCGTCTACGACGCGGTCAGCGGCCGGTGCGAGGTCGCGAGCGCCGGGCACCTGCCGCCGCTGCTGGCCCCGCCCGGCGCGGAGCCGCAGTACCTGCCGGTGCCGCCCGCGCCGCCGCTCGGCGTCGGCGGCGACGGCCCGATCGTGACCCGCGAGTTCACCGTCGAGGACGGGACGCTGCTGTTCCTCTACACCGACGGGCTGGTGGAGAACCGGGCCCGCGACATCGACGACGGGCTGGCCCGGCTGCTCGCCACGTTCGGCCCCGGCGCCGCCGCCCGTCCGCTGGAGGAGCTGTGCCAGGCGGCGCTCGACGGCGTCTACGACGACCAGCACCGCGACGACATCGCGATGCTGGTGGCGCGGCTGGCGCGCATCCCGGCCGACCATCACGCCGCCTGGGAGCTGCCCGCCGACCCCGCCGCCGTCCGCCGGGCGCGCGGCCTCGTCCGGGACCGGCTCGCCCGCTGGGACCTGGACGAGCTGACCCACTCCACGATGCTGCTGGTGTCCGAGCTGGTCACCAACGCGATCCGGCACGCGGGCGGGCGCGTCACGCTGCGGCTGGTGCGGGAGGGCGGCCTGGTCTGCGAGGTCTTCGACTCCTCGGACGGGCGTCCCCGCATCCGCATGCACGACGATGAGGACGAGGCGCTCATCTCGGGACGCGGCCTGCACGTCGTGGGACGTCTCGCGCGACGCTGGGGCGTGCGCCGCGCCACCGGCGGCAAGGTCGTCTGGTGCGAGCAGGAGCTGCCCTGACCGCGTCCCGGCGGGCGGCCTAGCGCAGCACCGAGATGTGCACGTGGTCGTAGTGGTTCTGGGTGAGGCCGCCGCGGTCCTCCATCGGCCGCCAGCCGCCGCCCCGCACGTTCCAGATGTGCTGCTTCCAGATGACGTAGGAGATCCCGAGCCGCCGCGCGTTCGCGACCGCGTACCGGGCGACCTGGTCGCCGTGCCGCTGGGCGCCGGCGCTCGGCATCCGCCCGCCGGTGCTCTCCATGAAGTCGCAGGCGCGGCCTTCGCCGTGGTCCTGCGGGTCGCCGGTGGAGCGGTGGCAGCCGATCACGGGGAACGGGCCGAACACGCCGGCGATCTCCAGCAGGACGGTCCGCATCGTGGGCGTCATCATGTTGCCGGTGATGGGGGACCGGTCGCCCGCCGCCCCGTCCGGCCGCCCGGTCACCCGCGGGCGGCCCGTGCCCTTCGCCGGCGTGCCGGAGGTCCGGGACGGCGTCAGCGCCGCCACCTTCGTCCCGCGCGGGAGGATCTTCTTCAGCCGTTTCGCCAGCTTCCCGTGGTCGGCCTTCGGGGCGCTGATGAGGAGCCCGTTCCCGGCCGGCAGGCCCAGCGTGCGGGCCTGGGCGCGGGACACGACCGCGTCGACCTCGCCGATGCCCATCGAGGCGTAGGCGCCGACGCGGACCTTGCCGGGGCCGGTGCTGCGTCCCGCCGGGACGACCGCGCCGAGCGGCAGCGCCCCGCCCCGGCCCTGCTCGAACGAGACGGCCAGCCCGCCGGACGCGACCGTCTGCCACAGCCGGTCGGACTCGGCGGTCGCCGCGGGGGCGAACGCCCGGAACGTGGACGGGTCGACGCCGAGCAGGCCCATGCGGCGTCCGCCGACCCTGGCCTGCGCGGCGTCCACGACCGTGAGACCGGCGACGCCCTTCAGCCGCCGCGTCCGCTCGACCGCGGCGGGCGGCAGCGGGGACGTCCCGGCGACCAGCAGGTGCGGCGTGTAGCGGCGGGTCAGCGGCGCGACGGCCGGTGCCCCCGGCGCGGCGGCCCGGTCCACCGACACGAGGTTCCCCGCCCTGGACGGCCTTCCGCCCACCCGGCCGGAGACGATCGCGGTGATGTCGGCGGCCAGCGTGAGGCCGATCGCCGCCGCGATGCCCCCGGAGAGCGCCCGTCCGCTGCGCCGCATGCGTCTCCGATCCCTCGCCGTTCTCCGCCGCATCGTAGGGGAGCGCGCCGCGACCTGGAATCAGGGTCCGCCTCGCGCGGCGCAAGACGCCCGGTGCGCCGGCCGAGCGTCAGCCGTGCGTCAGTCCCACCAGAACGACCAGTAGGTCTTCCCGCGGATCTCCTCGGCGTACCCGGCGAGGGTGCCGGGCCCCTGGAACAGGATGTCGGGGCAGAACGTCCAGTGCTCGGCCGCGACGTGGACGGCGTGCCGGGTCGTGACCGGCGGGGCGGCGACGCTCAGCTCCAGCGTGTTGAAGCCGAGCGCGACGACGCGGGCGCCGAACCGGTCCTCCCAGGAGCGCAGGACGGCCGACAGCGGCGCCGTCCACTCGTTGTGGTTGAGGGCGCCCTGCCAGCCGACGGCGGCGAGCGCGTCGGCGCCCCGGTCCACCGCGGCGAGAGCCAGCGGCAGGCCGCGCGCGGCGAGGACGCGGGCGTAGCGGTCGGCCATCGTGCCGGGATCGTCCAGCGGGAGGCCGGCGGGCGCGGGGCCGGGGCAGTGCCGGCCGTAGGGGGCGAGGTCGTCGAGGTCGTCGTCGGCCGCCTGCTCGGCGAAGTCGGCCCACACCTCGTACATGAACGCGTGGGGATGGTAGTTGGCGACCTCGCCCACCGGCTCGGGCGCGATCTGGCCGGCCGCCCAGGGCTGGTCGGTCTCGTCCATCAGCAGCGGCCAGAGTCCCGACCGGGGGTGGTCGGCGCGGAGCGCGGCCCACAGGTCTCCGCGGACGGGGTCGTCGCTGAGCCAGAACGCGGGCCGCAGCAGCGGGCGCCGCTGCGGGTAGCCGGGGTCGGGCCAGACGAGATCCCCGTCGGGCAGCGGCACCGACAGCGTCCGCCCGGCGTCGTCGCCCCCGACGCCGTCGTCGAACAGCTGCGGCAGGTCGCCCGGCAGGTGCCGGACCTCCACATCATCCATTTCACGCCGTTCCGATACAGAGCATGCCAGTGGCGATCGTAACGGCGGTGAGGCCGCCAGGGGGACGGCCTCGTGCGGTTCGGCCGTCCCGGGCGGCCCGGATGGGGTACGGTCCGACGCGACCCGCCCTGACCATCAGGTGCGGGACGAGGGCGGCCGGAGGGGAGAAACGATGCCCGGAACGGACCCTGCCGTGCGGCTCATGATCGAAGGGCCCGCCACGCCGCTGGACGCCGGCGTGTCCCCGCGGCGGCGGCCCGCCTGAACGCGTGAGGGTCCGCCGCGCCGTCCGTGCCCTCCTCCTGGACGGTGACGCCCTGGTCCTGTTCCGCCGCACCCGCCCTGACCGGCCCGTCTACTGGACGACACCGGGCGGCAAGATCGAACCCGCCGACGCGTCCCCCGAAGCCGCACTGCGCCGCGAACTGGACGAGGAGCTCGGCGCGACCGCGGGCCCCGTCCGCCAGGTTTTCGCGTGCGCGGAGCAGTCACCCGAACTGTGCCGTCTCAACACCTTCTACGTGTGCCGCCTGCTCACCATGGACCTGTCCCGCCGCCACGGCCCGGAGTTCGACGACCCCGCCAACGGACGCTACGACGTCGACCTCGTCCCCTGCGCGCCCGCCGACCTGGCGTCGATCAACCTGATCCCCGGACTCCTCGCCGCCTACCTGGCGGACCACGCCGCCGACCTCGCCGCCCTCGTCCCGGGGGCGCGCCCGTAGGCGGGACGCATAGCGGGGTGGTGATAGGTGGGGGGCGGATCGGTATTTGATCGGGGGCCGGGGGCGGGGAAGGGTGGGGGGAGTGAGCGATCTGGGCGACTGGCCGGGCAGCGAGCTGAGCGACGAGGAACTGGACACCGCCTACAACGTGCGGCGGAAGGCCGGAGAGGAGCTCTTCGCGCGGCACATGGCGCGGTACCGGGAGATGTCGGAGCGGGCCGTGGAGGGGCTGCCCGGGCATCCGGGGATCGTCTACGACGAGGCCGGCGGGGAGCGGCTCGACGTGTGGGGGGTGGGGGACGGGCCGCGGCCGGTGTTCGTCTTCCTGCACGGCGGGTACTGGATGGCGCTCTCGCGGGACGTCTCCTCGTTCATGGCGCGGGCCCTGCATGAGCGGGGTGTCGCGACCGTCGTCCCCGACTACACGCTGGCGCCCAAGGCGTCGCTGGAGGAGATCGTCCGGCAGGTCCGGGCGGCCGTGGCGTGGGTGTACCGGCGGGGGCGCGAGTTCGGGCTCGACCCGGAGCGGATCGTGGTGGGCGGCAGTTCGGCGGGCGGGCATCTGGCCGGCATGACCATGGTCGGCGGGTGGCAGGAGCCGCTCGGGCTTCCGGAGGACGTCGTCAAGGCCGCGATGCCGTTCAGCGGGCTCTTCGACATCCGGCCCGTCACCCGCATCTACGTCAACGAGTACGTGCGGCTGGACCTGGAGCGGGCCGCGGCGCTGAGCCCGGCGTTGCTGCCGGCCGGGTATCGGTGCCCGGCCGTCTTCGTGGCCGGGGAGAGCGACGGGGACGGGTTCCTGGCGCAGTCGCGCATGTTCCAGCCGCGGTGGGGTGGCGAGCTGATGATCGTGCCGGGGCGGGACCACTTCGCTGTCGTGCTCGACCTGGCCGATCCGGGGTCGCGGGTGAGCGCGGCGCTGATGGATCTGATCAGCCGGTGAGTTCGGCGGCCTCGCGGCGCAGGTGGTCGAGCATCAGCCGGGCGGACGGGGTCGGGGCGCGGTGCGCGGGGAGCGTCACGCCCACCTGGCGGCGGACGGCCTCCAGCGGGACCGGCAGGGGCGCTATGCCGGCGTCGGTGCGGGCGACGAGTTCGGGGAGCGCGGCGATCATGTCGGTGTCGCGGACGAGGGTGCGGACGGTCAGCACCGAGGTGCACTCCACCAGGTTCCCGGGGAGGGCGAGGCCCTCGGCGCGGAAGAGCTGCACCAGTTCGGTGCGCAGTGCGGTCCGCTCCAGGGGGAGCACCCACGGGTAGGCGAGCAGGTCGGCCAGGCCGAGGTCGGGGAGGGCGCGGGCCGGGTGGCCGTTGCGGGCCACCAGCCGGACGGGTTCGCCGTACAGGGTGATCTGGCGGAGGCCGCGCAGGTCGTCGATCGGGTTGAGGCGGCCGAGGATCAGGTCGATCTCGCCGTCCAGCAACCGGGGCACCTGCGCGTCGAACGTGGCCTCCTGGACGATCACCGTGATGCCCGGACGGTCCCTCTTCAGCGCGGCGATCGCGCGGGGCAGCAGCACGTTCGAGCCCGCGAGGAGCGTGCCGATCGTGACGGTGCCGACCTCGCCGTCCGCCAGGCCGGTGATGCGTTCCCCGGCGCGGCGGAGCTCGGCCAGGGCGGCGCGGGCGTGCTCGATGAACGCGTCCCCGAACATGGTGGGCGTCACGCCGCGCGGGCCGCGCGTGAACAGGTCGACGCCGAGGATGGCCTCCACTTCGCGCAGGCTGCGGGTGACGGCGGGCTGTGCCAGGTGCAGGTGCTCGGCGGCGCGCAGGACGCTGCCGTGGTCGGCGATGGCGACGACGAGCACCAGGTGCCGGAGCTTCAGCCGCCCGTTGAGGAGGTCGATCGCGCGCATGCCGCCTTACTATCACGATTTCGTGATAGCTCACTGGATGATTGGTATTTGCCAGGCATAGCTCGCGGGGCAGAGGATCGAAGACGTCGAGCCGCGCGGGAGGAACAGATGAAGGCCGAGCACTACGTCGCCGGGGTCTTCCGTTCGGACGGTCCGGCCTTCCCGCTCGTCGCGCCCGTGGACGGTACCGAGCTGGGCACCGTTCCCGAGGCCACGCGGGAGGTCGTGGACGATGCCGTGGCGGCGGCACGGGCCGCGCTGAAGGGCGGCTGGGGCGCGATGGGCGCCGAGGAGCGGGCCGCCGCGCTGCGGCGCGTCGCGGACGGGATCGAGGCCCGCTTCGAGGAGTTCGTCGACGCCGAGGTCGCCGACACCGGCAGGCCCCGGGAGTTCGCCGAGACCGTCGACGTCCCGCGTGCGGCCGGGAACTTCCGCGCCTACGCCGACCTGCTGTACGGCCGGCCCGAACGCGCCTACACGACGCGGGTCCCGGGGTGGAGTTCGGGGACCGGGGAGGCGCTCAACTACACGGTGCGCCGGCCGCTCGGCGTGGTGGCGGTCATCTCGCCGTGGAACCTTCCGCTGCTGCTGTCGACCTGGAAGATCGCCCCCGCGCTCGCGTGCGGCAACACGGTCGTCCTCAAGCCGTCGGAGGAGACGCCGTCCACCGCGACGCTGCTCGCCCGGGTCATCGACGAGGCGGGCCTGCCCGGCGGCGTGTTCAACCTGGTGCACGGGCACGGCGCGGGCGCGGCGGGCGAGTTCCTCACCGGGCACGGGGACGTGGACGCGATCGCGTTCACCGGCGAGTCCGCCACCGGCGCCGCGATCATGCGCAACGCCGCCGGCCACGTCACGCCGGTCTCGTTCGAGCTGGGCGGCAAGAACCCCGCGCTGGTCTTCGCCGACGCCGACCTCGGCGCCGCAGTGGACGGGACGGTCCGCTCGTCCTTCACCCATTCCGGCCAGATCTGCCTGTGCACCGAACGCGTCTACGTCGAGCGGCCCGTCTTCGAGGAGTTCGTCCGGGAACTGGCGGCCCGCGCGAAGGCGCTCGGCGGCTACGGTCCGATGATCTCGGCCGAGCACCGCGACAAGGTCCTGTCCTACTACCGGCTCGCCAGGCGGGAGGGCGCCACGGTCGTCGCGGGCGGCGGCACGCCGGCGTTCGGCGACGAGCGCGACAACGGCTTCTACGTCGAGCCCACCGTCCTCACCGGCCTGCCCGAGACGGCCCGCACGGTGCGGGAGGAGATCTTCGGGCCCGTCTGCCACGTCGCCCCGTTCGACACCGAGGACGAGGCACTGGAACTCGCCAACGACAGTCCCTACGGCCTGGCCGCCACCCTCTGGACGGGGGACCTGTCGAGGGCCCACCGGGTTGCGCCGCGGATCGAAACGGGAATCGTCTGGGTGAACTGCTGGAACCTGCGCGATCTGCGCACCCCGTTCGGCGGTGTCAAGGCGTCCGGGATCGGAAGGGAGGGGGGAGAGTACTCCCTGGATTTCTTCTCCGAACCCGTCAACGTCTGCATCCGCATCTGAAAGCGAGCCCAGTGACCACCCACATCGATGCCGCCGCCGAAAGACTGCTCGGCGCCTACGCGACCGGCACGCCGTGCGCGCCCGTCCGCGACCTGATCACCACCGTGGACGACGCCTACGCCGTCCAGGACACGATCACCGAGCGCCGGCTGGGGGAGGGCCGCCGCCTCGCCGGACGCAAGATCGGGCTGACATCGCGGGCCGTTCAGCGGCAGATCGGCGTGGACAGCCCCGACTTCGGCATGCTGTTCGCCGACATGGCCGTCCCGGACGGGGAGGAGATCCCCGCCGGCGCCGTCCTGCAGCCGCGCGCCGAGGCCGAGGTCGCGCTCGTGCTGGAGCACGACCTGACCCACGAGCGGCACACGGTCGCCGACGTCATCCGCGCCACCGCGTTCGCGCTGCCCGCCATCGAGGTGGTCGGCAGCCGCGTCCGCGACTGGGACATCACGCTCGCCGACACCGTCGCCGACAACGCCTCCTCCGGCATGTACGCGCTGGGCAACCGGCCCGTCCCGCTGAAGGACGTGGACCTGCGCCTGTGCGGGATGGTCATGGAGCGGCGCGGCGAGCAGGTCTCCACCGGCAACGGCGCCGCCTGCCTCGGCCATCCGCTGAACGCGGCGCTGTGGCTCGCCGACACGATGGTCCGCGTCGGCCGCCCGCTGCGCGCCGGCGACACCGTGCTGACCGGCGCCCTCGGCCCGGTCGTCCCGGCCGCGCCCGGCGAGGTGTTCGAGGCCCGCATCGACGGGCTCGGCGATGTCCGCGTCGCGTTCGGCAAGGAGGACTCCTGATGGTGGACGTGCACGCTCTCGCGGCGACGCTGGACGAGGCCGCCCGGGACGTCCGGGCCATCCCCCCGCTCACCGGCGCGATGCCGCTGGACCTGGCCGCCGCCTACGCGGTGCAGCGCGCCGGGATCGAACTGCGGCGCCGCCGGGGCGAACGCCTCGCCGGGGTGAAGATGGGCTTCACCAGCCGCGCCAAGATGGCTCAGATGGGCGTCGGCGACGTCATCTGGGGCCTGCTCACCGACGGGATGCCGGCCGGGCCGTCGGTGGACGTGTCGCGCCTCATCCATCCGCGCATCGAACCCGAGATCGCCTACCTGATCGGGCGGGAGGTCCGGTCGGCCACCGAGGTCGAGTCGGCCGTGACCGGTGTCGCGGTCGGGTTCGAGGTGCTCGACTCCCGCTACCGGGACTTCAGGTTCACCCTTCCCGACGTGATCGCCGACAACGCCTCGGCGGCCCGGTTCGGATTCGGCGCCTGGCACCGGCCCCGGGACGTGTCGAACATCGGGCTGCTGCTGGAGATCGACGGGCGGCCCGTCCAGACGGGCTCGTCCGCCGCGATCCTCGGTGACCCGGCGCGCTCGCTGCGGGCGGCGGCGCGGCTCGCGCTCGGCGCCGGGATGGCACTCGAACCCGGCTGGATCGTCCTCGCGGGCGCGGCGACGGCGGCCGTCCCCCTGCCGGAGGGCGCGCACGTCCGCGTCACCGGCGCCGGCCTCGGCGGCGTCGAGGTGACGACGTGACGGGCGAGGCGTTCCTGGTCGCGGGCAAGGCCAGGCCGAGAGGACGGTTCCCGCACCTCAAGCGGGCCGGTGACCTGGTGTTCGTGTCCGGGACGAGTTCACGCCGCCCGGACGGGACGTTCGCCGGGGCGAGCGCCGACCCGATGGGCGTCACCGACCTCGACATCCGCGCGCAGACCCGCGCCGTCATCGAGAACATCCGCGATCTTCTCGCCGCCGCCGGCGGAGACCTGTCCGACATCGTCAACGTCACCGCCTACCTGGTGAGCATGAACGACTTCGGCGGCTACAACGAGGTCTACGGGGAGTACTTCGACGAGACCGGCCCGGCCCGCACGACCGTCGCCGTCCACCAGCTTCCGCACCCGCATCTGCTCATCGAGATCTCGTGCGTCGCCCACATCCCCCGGACCGGTGAGGAGGCCGGAGCATGACCCTGCCGCAACTGTCCTACGGACGGCCGTTCAACTTCGAGTCCTGGATCGACGAGCACCGCGACCTGCTGAAGCCGCCGGTCGGCAACGTCCAGGTGTTCGACGAGGCCGGGCTGATCATCATGGTGGTCGGCGGCCCCAACCAGCGCACCGACTTCCACGACGACCCGACCGAGGAGTTCTTCTACCAGCTCAAGGGCAACATGGTGCTGCGCGTCATGGAGGAGGAGGGCCGCCCGCCGGTCGACGTGCAGATCAACGAGGGCGACGTCTTCCTGCTGCCGCCGCACGTCCGGCACTCGCCGCAACGGCCCGAGGCCGGCTCGATCGGCCTGGTCGTGGAGATCCCGCGGCCGGAGGGGCGCACGGAGGCGTTCGAGTGGTACTGCCCCGAGTGCCACCACCTCGTCCACCGCGCCGAACTCCAGGTGCGCTCGATCGTGGACGACCTGCCGCCCGCCTTCGAGGGCTTCTACGGCGGCGACCGCAAGTGCCCGAACTGCGGCGCCGTCCACCCGGGCAGGACGTGGCCGCGGGCCATGACGCCGACCACGGCTCCCCGTGCCTGACGGGGGCGCCGTGACCGTCATCGACGTCCACGCCCACGTCTTCCCGCGGCTCACCCGCGCGGAGGCCCGCGTGCTCGCCGGCGGGGGGCAGCCGTGGCTGCGCGTCGACGGCGGCGGCACCGGCATGATGATGCGCGGGGACGAGGAGTACCGGCCGGTCGGCGAGGCATTGTGGGACCCGGCGCGCCGGCTCGCCGACATGGACGCCGCGGGCGTGGACGTCCAGGCCGTCTCCTCCACCCCGCTGATGTTCGGGTACGCCGCCGAGCCGTCCCGCGCCGCCGACTGGTGCGAACTGGTGAACGAGCGCATCCTCGCCTTCTGCGCCGCCGCCCCCGGCCGGCTGCTGCCGCTCTGCCAGGTCCCGCTGCAGGACCCGGCGCTCGCCCGCGAGGTCGCGACGCGGGCGGCTGCGGCCGGGCACCGCGGTGTCCACATCGGCAACCACGTCGGCGACCGCAACCTCGACGACGAGGGGATCACCGCGTTCCTCGCGCACTGCGCCACGATCGGCCTGCCGGTCCTGGTGCACCCGTGGGACATGCTCGGCGCCGACCGGATGCGCGGCCACATGCTGCCGTGGCTGGCCGGGATGCCCGCCGAGACCCAGCTGAGCATCCTCGGGCTGATGCTGTCCGGCGCGTTCGAACGCATCCCCGAGTCGCTGCGGCTGTGCTTCTGCCACGGCGGCGGCAGCTTCGCGTTCCTGCTCGGACGGGCCGACAACGCCTGGCACCGCCGCGACATCGTCCGCGCCGACTCGCCGCGCCCGCCCTCGGAGTACCTCGACCGGTTCCACGTCGACTCCGCCGTGTTCGACCCGCGCGCGCTCCGGCTGCTCGTAGACGTGATGGGTTCCGGACGCGTCATGCTCGGCACCGACTACCCGTTCCCGCTCGGTGAGAAGGAGCCGGGCGCGACGATCCGGGCGTGCCCTGGGCTGGACGACGCCGACCGCGCCCGGCTGCTCGGCGGCAACGCGGAGGCGTTCTTCGCGCCCGCCCGGGAACCCGCGCCCGTGCACGATCTGGTGACCACCGAAGGATGACTCAGTGAACGTGAAAGACCCGGCGGGCCTGGAAGAGGAGGCGCGGCGGCTCGATGAGACCGACCCGCTGCCCACCCTGCGCGGCGAGTTCCTCATCCCGCCCGCGCCCGGCGGAGCCCACCCGGAGGCGGCGTACTTCGCCGGCAACTCCCTCGGGCTCCAGCCGCGGAGCGTCGCCGGACGGCTCCGCGAGGAACTGGACGACTGGGCGCGGCTCGCCGTCGAGGCGCACACGCGGGGCCGCCGCCCGTGGTTCGGCTACCACGAGCTGCTCCGCGAGCCCGCGGCGCGGCTCGTCGGCGCGCGCCCGCACGAGGTCGTCGCCATGAACTCGCTCACGGTCGACCTGCACCTGATGATGGCGAGCTTCTACCGGCCCGCCGGGACGCGCACCCGCATCCTCATCGAGGACACGGCGTTCCCGTCCGACGCGTACGCGGTCGCGAGCCAGGCCGTGCACCACGGGCTCGACCCCGCCGCGACGGTCGTGCGGCTGAAGCCCCGCCCCGGCGAGAACATCCTGCGCACCGAGGACGTCCTCGGCCACCTCGAACGCGAGGGCGACACGGTCGCGCTCGTCATGCTGGGCGGCGTCAACTACCTGACCGGGCAGCTCATGGACATGCCCGCGATCACCAAGGCGGGCCGCGCCGCCGGGGCCGTCGTCGGCTGGGACCTCGCGCACGCCGCCGGGAACGTCCCGCTCCGCCTGCACGACTGGGACGTGGACTTCGCCGCCTGGTGCACCTACAAGTACCTGAACTCCGGGCCGGGCGCGGTCGCCGGCTGCTTCGTGCACGAGCGGCACGTCCGGGACGCCTCCGTGCCGAGGCTGTCGGGCTGGTGGGGGACCGAGCCGTCGGTCCGGTTCCGGATGGACCCTGACATCGCGCCGCCCGCGTCCGCCGACGCCTGGCAGCTGTCCAACCCGCCGATCCTCGCGCTGGCGCCCGTCCTGGCGTCCCTGGAGATCTTCGACCGGGTCGGGATGGACGCGCTGCGCGCCAAGAGCCTGCGCCTCACCGGCTACCTGGCGTCCCGGCTCGCCCCCCGCGCCCGGCTGGAGATCATCACCCCGGCCGATCCGGCGGCGCGCGGCACCCAGCTGTCGCTGCGGGTCGCGGACGCGGGCGGGCTCGTCCGCCGGCTCGCCGACACGCGCGGAGTGATCGCCGACGCCCGTGAACCCGACATTGTGCGGCTCGCGCCCGCCCCGCTGTACTGCACGTTCCACGACTGCCACCGCGCCGCCGAGGCTCTCGCCGATCTTGTTTAGGTGTGTCGGTGGGCGAGCCGGGCCCGCATCGGGTAGGTTCGGACATGTTGCACGATGGCGTCGGCCCGGCCGGCCGGTCGCCAGGCAGTCTCGAAGCGTTTTCCCCGGGTGACCGGCGGGCGTGAGATGAGTCCGCTTGCAGCCCGGTCCGCCGCCCGGCGGCCGGTGACGTCCACCCGAAAGGGGAACATCATGGCCGAAGGCACCGTGAAGTGGTTCAACGCCGAAAAGGGCTTCGGGTTCATCGCGCCCGACGGTGGTGGCCCCGACGTGTTCGTCCACTACTCGGCGATCACCACCAACGGGTACCGCAGCCTGGACGAGAACCAGCGCGTCGGCTTCGAGATCACGCAGGGCCAGAAGGGCCCGCAGGCCGAGGGCGTCTACCCGCTCTAGGTCTCACCTGAAGCCCGCTCTAGGTCTCACCTGAAGCGCAGCGAAGGCCGGGGACGCCCGTCGTCCCCGGCCTTACGCGTCCCCGCAGTTCACCCGGCCGGGGCCTTCGGCAGGCGTTCGCCCGAGCGGAGCCGGTCCAGGCCGAGCCAGATGAACTCCACGGCCATCTGCTCGGCGCGCTCGCGCGGCGTGTCGGGATGCTCCAGCCACCACGACACCATCGACAGCATCGACCCGTACATCAGCGGGACGAGCAGCCGCGCGCGCCGCTCGTTGACCTCCAGCGCGGCGGCCGACAGCGCCGGGTCGGCCCGGCGGCGGTGCAGCAGCAGGTCGGCGAACGCGGTGCCGAGCCGGTCGCGCAGCTCCCGCAGTTCCAACCCGACCTCCGGCTTGTCGAGATGCCGGACGACCAGCGCCCACGCGTCCGGCTCCTCGGTGGCGTAGTCGAACAGCACCCGGATCATCGCCCGGATGCCGTCCGCCGAGCCGTGCGCGGCGAGCACCGCCGTGTTCAGCCGGGCCGTGAGCTCACCGACGATCGTCTCGGTGATCTCGGCGAACAGCTCCTCCTTGGACGCGAAGTGCTGGTACAGCAGCGCCTTGGACACCCGCGCCGCCGCCGCCACATGCTCCATCTGCGTCAGGTGGTAGCCGCGCCGGCCGAACTCCTCCAGCGCCACCTGGAGCAACTGCTCGCGGCGCCGGGCGTGGGGCATCCGCCGCCGCGCGCCCGGCGCGGCCTCCCCCGTGCCGCCGGTCATTTGCCGAGGTACCGGCCCAGCTCGGCGCGGGCGACGGAGCGCACGTGCACCTCGTCCGGGCCGTCCGCGAGGCGCAGCGTGCGCAGGCCCGCCCACATCTCGGCCAGCGGGGTGTCGTCGCTGACCCCGGCGCCGCCGTGCACCTGGATCGCGCGGTCCACGACCTCCAGCGCGACGCGCGGCGCGATCACCTTGATCGCCGCGACCTCGGTCCTGGCCGCCCGCACGCCGTGCTCGTCGATCATCCAGGCCGCCTTGAGGGTGAGCAGCCGGGCCTGCTCGATCGCCATCCGCGACTCGGCGATCTGCTGCCGGACGACGCCCTGCTTGGCCAGCGGCCCGCCGAACGCCACCCGGGACACCGCGCGCTCGCACATCAGCTCCAGCGCCCGCTCCGCCATCCCGAGCGCGCGCATGCAGTGGTGGATGCGGCCGGGCCCGAGCCGGGCCTGAGCGATCGCGAAGCCGCCGCCCTCCTCGCCGATGAGGTTCTCCACCGGGACGCGGACGTCGGTGAACGTGATCTCGCAGTGGCCGTGCTGGTCCTGGTAGCCGAACACGGGCAGCGACCGGAGGACCTCCACGCCGGGCGTGTCGATCGGCACCAGCACCATCGACTGCTGCCGGTACGGGTGCCCGTCCGGGTCGGTCGTGTTTTCTCCGACCCCCTGACGGGGGCCCGCCCCCAGCCTCCCCATCACGATCATGATCTTGCAGCGGGGGTCGGCCGCGCCGCTCGTCCACCACTTGCGGCCGTTGATGACGTAGTGGTCGCCGTCCCGCTCGATGCGGGTGGAGATGTTGGTGGCGTCCGAGCTGGCGACGGCCGGCTCCGTCATCGCGAACCCGCTGCGCATCTCGCCGTTCAGCAGCGGCTTGAGCCACCGCTCCTTCTGCTCGGGCGTGCCGAACAGGTGCAGCACCTCCATGTTGCCGGTGTCGGGCGCCGCGCAGTTGGTGGCCTCGGGCGCCAGGTGGGGGGAGCGTCCCGTCAGCTCGGCGAGGGACGCGTAGTCGGTGACGGTGAGGCCGTGCGCCGGGTCCTCGGCGTCGGGGAGGAACAGGTTCCAGAGGCCGCGCTTGCGCGCCTCCACCTTGAGGTCCTCGACGACCTGGGGGACGTGGTGCTCGCGGCCCGCCGCGCGCAGCTCCGCCCGCTGGGCCGCGTAGACCGGCTCGGCGGGGTAGACGTGGGTGTCCATGAATTCCTGGAGGCGGCCGAGGTACTCCCGGGCCCGCTCGCTCAAACCGAAGTCCATTCCGCTAGAGTAACTGACGAGTCAGTTACTTCGGGAGGGAGCCCCCATGACGGCCTTCGACGGCACCGGCAAGGTCGCGCTGATCACGGGCGGATCCAACGGCATCGGGGCCGCGGTGGCGCGCCGGCTGGCCCGCGCGGGCACCCGGGTCGTCCTCGCCGACGTCGACGTGGACGCCGGCACCGAACTCGCGAAGCGGCTGGACGGGGTGTTCGTCCGCTGCGACGTCCGCGAGCCCGCCGACAGCGAGGCCGCCGTCGCCGCCGCCGTCGAGCACTTCGGCGGCCTGGACGTCGTGTTCCTCAACGCCGGCGTCGCCGGCGGCGGGGGAGTGGGGGACGACTTCGACCTCGCCGCATACCGGCGTGCCATGGGCATCAACTTCGACGGCGTCGTGTTCGGCGCACACGCCGCGCTGCCCGCGCTGCGCGCCCGCGGCGGCGGCGACATCATCGCCACCGCCAGCATGGCGGGGCTCACCGCCACGCCGTTCGACCCCATCTACGGCGCCAACAAGGCGGCCGTCGTCGCACTCGTCCGCGCCCTCGGCCCCGCCTTCGCGGGGGAGGGCATCCGGGTGAACGCCCTGTGCCCCTCATTCGCCGACACCGACATCCTCATCCCGTTGAAGGGGCATCTTCAGGAGACCGGCTTCCCGATCCTGAACCTGGACGACGTCGTCGAGGCGTTCATGCGGATTCTGGGCGCCGACGGCGTGGGCGAGGCGTGGTACGTGGTGCCGGGCCGCCCCGCCGAGCCGTTCACGTTCCGTGGCGTCCCAGGGCCCCGCTGAACGTCCGCCCGAGACCGACAGGAGAAACATGCGCGCGATCCAGATCACCGAATTCGGCGGGCCCGAGGTCCTGAACGTCACCGAGCTGCCCGAGCCGTCCGCGGGGCCGGGGCACCTGCTCATCGACGTCTCGCGGGCCGGGATCAACTACGCCGACACCCACCAGGCCGAGAACAGCTACCTGGCGGCGTCCACGCTGCCGATGGTGCCGGGCGGCGAGGTCGTCGGCACCACCGCGGACGGCCGCCGCGTCGTCGCGCTCGTCGGCACCGGCGGCTACGCCGAGAAGGCCGTCGCGCCCGAGGCGCTGGCCTGGGACGTCCCGGACGCCATCGACGACGTCACCGCGCTCGGCATGATCGTCCAGGGCGCGTCCGCGTGGGTGCTGCTGCGCCGCAGCGTCCACCTGGAGCCGGGCGAGTCCGTCGTCGTGCACGCCGCCGCGGGCGGGGTCGGGACGCTCGCCGTCCAGCTCGCCAAGGCGTGGGGCGCCGGGCGGGTCATCGCCACCGCCTCGTCGGCGGGCAAGCGCGCCCTCGCCCTCGAACTCGGCGCCGACGTCGCGATCGACGCGAACGAGCCCGACCTCACCGGCGCGCTGATCGAGGCCAACGGCGGCAAGCGCGTCGACGTCGTGCTGGAGATGACCGGCGGGACGGTCACCGACCAGAGCCTGCGCGCCCTCGCCCCGTTCGGGCGGCTCGCCTTCTATGGGATGGCGTCGCGCAAGGAGCCGTCGCCCATCCGGCCCGCCACGCTGATGGCGCACTCCACCACGATCGCGGGCATGTGGCTGGCGCACGTCTTCCAGCTTCCCGGCGACGTGATGCGCACGGCGCTGGACGAGCTGTTCGGCCTCGCCGCGGACGGGCGGCTCCGCGTCGTCGCCGGCGGCGAGTACGGCCTCACCGAAGTCAGGCGCGCCCATGAGGACCTGCGGGCCCGCCGGACGGCGGGCAAGCTCGTCCTCGACCCGTCCCGCTAACCCACGAGCCCGTTCTCGTAGGCGTAGACGACGGCCTGCGTGCGGTCACGAAGCGCCAGCTTGGTCAGCACGTGCCCGACATGCGTCTTGATCGTCTGCTCGGCCAGGACCAGCTCGGCGGCGATCTCGGCGTTGGACAGGCCGCGCGCGATGAGCCGCAGCACGTCCAGCTCGCGCGGCGTCAGCCCGGCGGTCGCCTTCGGGCTCGGCCGCTGGTGCCGGCGCCGCCGCGCGAAGTCGCCGATCAGCCGGCGGGTGATGGACGGGGCGAGCAGCGCGTCGCCCGCCGCCACCACCCGGACGCCGGTCACCAGGTCCGCCGCCGAGGCGTCCTTCAGCAGGAACCCGCTGGCGCCCGCGCCGAGCGCCTCGTAGACGTACTCGTCCAGGTCGAACGTGGTGAGCATGAGCACCTTCGGCCGCGCCCCGGCCGGGTCGGCGTCCGGATCGGGCTCGCCGGCCAGCTCGGCGGTGGCGGCGAGCCCGTCCATCTCCGGCATCCGGATGTCCATCACGATCACGTCGGGGTCGAGCCGGCGGGCCATCTCCACCGCCTCGCGGCCGTTGCCCGCCTGCCCGATGACCTCGATGTCCGGATCGGAGGACAGCAGCGCCGCGAGCCCGTCGCGGATCATCACCTGGTCGTCGGCGATCAGCACCCGAATCGTCACGACGCCAACCCTACGGGCCCGAAGATCAGTCCGGGTCCCCGTAGGGCAGCTCGGCCGCCACCGACCAGCCGGCGCCGTCCCGCGGGCCGGCGTCCAGGCGCCCGCCCAGCATCGTGACCCGCTCGCGCATCCCGACCAGGCCGTGCCCGCCGCCCCGCGACTCCTGCGGCGCGCCGCGGGCGCCGTCGTCGGTGACCGACACGGCGAGGGCGTCGGCACCGTACTTCACCTCGACGTGCACCTGCGAGCCCGGCGCGTACCGGGCCGCGTTGCTCAGCGACTCCTGCACGATCCGGTAGGCCGACAGGTCCACCCCGGCGTTCAGCGGACGCGGCATGCCGACCACGGCGGCCGCGACCGACAGCCCGGCACGGCGGGCCGCGGCGATCAGGTCGTCCAGCCGGTCCAGGCCGGGCTGCGGGGCCCGCTCGGCGCCCTCGTCGTCGGACCGCAGCAGCCCCACGACGCGGCGCGTCTCGGTGAGCGCCTCGCGCGCCGCGTCCCGCACCACCCCGAACGTCTGCTTCGCGGCGTCCGGCAGGTCGGGGATCTTGTAGGGGGCGGCCTCCGCCTGCATCGCGATCACCGACATGTGGTGCGCGACCACGTCGTGCAGCTCGCGGGCGATGCGGGCCCGCTCCTCCAGCACCGCCTGCCGGGCCAGGTCCCGCCGGTGCTGCTCCTCGCGCCGGCGCAGCTCCTCCACCGCCGAGTGCCGCCCGCCCACCGCGTCGCCGAACGTCAGCGCGACCCCGGCGATCCCCGTGAGGATCATCGCGAACCAGCTGGGCATGCCGAACAGCACCGCGGGCGCCAGCACCCCGGCGACCGTGACCGCGCCCACCCCGACGGTGGTCTGCCGGTCCGCGCCGACCCCGGTGAAGAACAGGATCACGACCAGGGCCAGGATCGCGGTGACCGGCCACGGCATGAAGCCCGCGCCGTGCCGGACGAAGACCGTCAGCAGCAGGCCGGCCGTCGCGAACCGCCAGGCGGCGAGCGGCCACCGGACCGCGAAGATCAGCGGTGCCGCCTGCAGCACGCCGAGCGGCGCGGCCAGCCCCGGCTTGACGTGGTACACCTCGATCGCGATCGCGATCGACCCCCCGGTGAAGCCGATCGTCATCCCGGCGAGCAGCAGCAGGAGCGGCAGCCGCAGCGCCAGGCGCCGGGGGAGCAGCGTGACGGCCGGGCCGTCCCGGCCGGACAGGAGCGCGGAGCGGACGCCGGCGAGCAGCCGGGCGCGGCCCGCGGACGCGGAGGGGTCTGGTTCGTTCATTGACTCGGAGCCTAGAACCCGCGGCCCCCGGTGGCCTGACCCCGCGGAGGGAGATCCGACCCGCCTCTCGGGTATCACCCGCTGAGCAGCGCGTTCCCGCCGGCCGGCTGACGTGCGGACGATCTTGCGTGCGGCCGGGGTTGCGGCGGAGACTGCAAGAATGACCGATTTCAGCCATCCGATCTTCGCCCGGCTCTATCCGCGGCTGGACGCGGCCTGCGCCAGGGCGGGCGGGGACGCGCACCGCGCCGAGCTGCTCGCCGGGGCGTCCGGCCGGGTGCTGGAGGTGGGAGCCGGATACGGGGCCAACTTCCCGCACTACCCGGCCGAAGTCACCGAGGTCGTCGCGCTCGAACCCGAGCCGCGGCTGCGCGCGAAGGCCGGGCACGCCGCCGGCCGCGCGCCCGTCCCGGTCACCGTGCGTCCCGGCGTCGCCGAGGACCTCGATGCGGACGACGCCTCGTTCGACGTGGCGGTGGCCTCGCTCGTGCTGTGCTCGGTGCGCGACCCCGCGCGGGCCCTGGCCGAGCTGAGGCGCGTCCTCAAACCGGGCGGCGAGCTGCGCTACTACGAGCACGTCAGGGGGACGACACCGGGGAAGCGGCGGCTGCAGCGGTACGCCGACGTGCTGTGGCCGTACTTCGCCGCCGGCTGCCACGTGTCCCGTCCGACGAGCGAGCTGATCGCCGGCTCGGGCTTCACCGTCCGGGACGAGCGGCGCTTCGACTTCCCGGACTCCGGCCCGGGCAATCCCGCCTCACCGCACGTCCTCGGAATCGCCATCCGCGACTGAGCAACGGCAAGATCCCGCATAAAGGTCCGTCTCGCGCATGACCGTGCCCCGCCGCGTATGAGCGTGCCCCGCGCCGCGGCCGTCGGTTACAGTGGTGTCATGCCGTACGTTTTCGTCGAGACGACGACGCCGGGACACTCCCGGCGCGGCGGCGGCATGCCCTGACATGTACGCGGAAGGGCCCCGGGAGCGATCCCCGGGGCCCTTCCGCTTTTCCGGGGATCGCCCTGGGGCCTCCAGGACGAGAGGAGCGCCCATGGCGCCGGCAGCCTCCGGGGGCCACCCCGACTCGATAGCATCGGAACCCACTGATCCCAGTCCACCATCGCGAGGAGTACCCGTGTCCACCGTGCCCGAACTGCGCATCACCCTCGACGGCGGCGAGCGGGCGCTGCCGGCGGGCACCACCGCGGGCGAGGCGCTGGGCGCCGACGGCCGCACCGTCATCGCCGCCCGCGTCAACGGCGAGCTGCGCGACCTCGCCGCCGAGCTGGGCGACGGCGACGCCGTCGAGCCGGTCGAGATCGGCTCCGACGACGGCCGGGCGATCATGCGGCACTCCGCCGCGCACGTCATGGCGCAGGCCGTCCAGGAACTGTTCCCCGAGGCCAAGCTCGGCATCGGGCCGCCGGTCGAGAACGGCTTCTACTACGACTTCGACGTCGCCGAGCCGTTCACCCCCGACGACCTCAAGCGCATCGAGAAGCGGATGCGCGAGATCGTCAAGCAGGGCCAGCGGTTCTCCCGGCGTCCGGTGTCCGACGACGGCGCGCGCACCGAGCTGGCCGCCGAGCCGTACAAGCTGGAGCTGATCGGCCTGAAGGGCTCCGGCCCGGTCGAGGACGCCGCCGACGGCGCGAACGTCGAGGTGGGCGGCGGCGAGCTGACCATCTACGACAACCTCGACGCCAAGTCCGGCGAGCTGCGCTGGAAGGACCTGTGCCGCGGCCCGCACCTGCCGTCCACCCGCGTCATCCCCGCGTTCAAGCTGATGCGCTCCGGCGGCGCCTACTGGCGCGGCAGCGAGAAGAACCCGCAGCTCCAGCGGATCTACGGCACCGCGTGGGAGTCCCGCGACAAGCAGGACGAGTACCTGAAGTTCCTGGAGGAGGCCGAGAAGCGCGACCACCGCAAGCTCGGCGCCGAACTCGACCTGTTCTCCTTCCCGCCGGAACTGGGCTCCGGCCTGCCGATCTTCCATCCCAAGGGCGGAATCATCCGCAAGGAGATGGAGGACTACATGCGCCGCCGCCAGCAGGAGGCGGGCTACGAGTTCGTCAACACCCCGCACATCACCAAGTCGTCGCTGTTCGAGACCTCCGGTCACCTGCCCTACTACGGCGACGACATGTTCCCGGCGTTCGAGGTGGACGACGTCGAGTACCGGGTCAAGCCGATGAACTGCCCGATGCACAACCTGATCTTCCGGGCGCGCGGCCGGTCCTACCGCGAGCTGCCGCTGCGGCTCTGCGAGTTCGGCTCGGTCTACCGGTACGAGAAGTCGGGCGTGGTGCACGGGCTCACCCGCGTGCGCGGCATGACCCAGGACGACTCGCACATCTACACCACCAAGGAGCAGATGGGCGAGGAGATCAAGTCGCTGCTGAACTTCGTGCTCAGCGTGCTGCGCGACTTCGGGCTCTCGGAGTTCTACCTGGAGCTGTCCACCCGCGACGACTCCGGCAAGTTCATCGGCGACCCGGCCGACTGGGCGGAGGCGACCGAGGCGCTGCGCCAGGCGGCGCAGGAGTCCGGGCTGGAGCTCGTGGACGACCCGGGCGGCGCCGCGTTCTACGGCCCGAAGATCTCCGTCCAGGCCCGGGACGCGATCGGCCGCACCTGGCAGCTGTCCACCATCCAGCTCGACTTCAACCAGCCCAAGCGGTTCGGCCTGGAGTACCAGGCCGCCGACGGCACCCGGCAGACCCCCGCGATGATCCACCGCGCGCTGTTCGGGTCGGTCGAGCGGTTCCTCGGCGTGCTGGTCGAGCACTACGCGGGCGCCATGCCGCCGTGGCTGTCGCCGGTGCAGGCGGTCGGCATCCCGATCGGCGACGCCCACGTCCCGCACCTGGAGAAGGTCGCGGCGCGGCTGCGCGAACGCGGTGTCCGCGTCGAGGTCGACACCTCCTCCGACCGGATGCAGAAGAAGATCCGCAACGCGCAGAAGCAGAAGATCCCCTACATGCTGCTGGCGGGCGACGACGACGTGGCCAAGGACGCCGTGTCGTTCCGGTACCGCAGCGGTGAGCAGAAGAACGCGGTCCCGATCGCCGAGGCGGTCGACGAGATCGTCAAGGCGATCGAGGCGCGCATCCAGATCTGACGGTGGGGCCACGACGGGGAGCCAGCGGGATGAAGCCCAGGAGGCCGGCGCGGCGGACCCGGCGCGCCGGGCTCTGGGGCCGGATCGCCGGCTACGGCGGCACCCTGCTGCTCGTGACGGCCGCCGTGATCGTGCTCCTGATGCCGCTGATGGACGACGGCAAGGACGGCGCGGCCGGGTCGGCTGACCCGGCCGCGCCGTCGCCCGGGCGGGAAGGGGCCGGCCCGCCGGCGACGTCGACCAACCCGGTGCCGCGGCAGAACGAGAGCGGCCGGCCGTATCCGGGCGGGCAGGACGGCGGCGGGTCCGGCGGGCAGGGCGGCGGGCCCGACATCCCGCAGCAGAACGGCGGCGGGTCCCTCGGCCGGTGCCCGGACGGCTCGGCGCTCTACCGCGCCACGGCCACCGGCGTGGACGTCCTCGTCACCGTCTCCGGCAGCGGCCTGATCCGGGCGGAACTCGTCCTGCAGGGGCGGGCCCCGCGCTCGCAGCAGGCGTCCGCGAAGGCGGGCAGGCCGCACACCTTCCACTTCACCGGCATCGCGCCGAACCTGGTCGAACGCGTCAAGGTCACCACGGTGTCCGTCGGCGGCGGCATGCAGAGCTGCTATGCGCGCGCCGTCTGATCCGCCCCGCCGCGGGGCCGGGGCGGCGCGGCGGCCATGCGGACGTCCTCGACGGACACGTTGACCGCCGCGACCCGCATCCCCAGCATCAGTCCCGCGACCCGCGCGACGTTCCCCTTCACCACCTGGGCGACGTCCCTGATGACGCTGCCGTACTCGACCGCGATGGCGACGTCGACCGTGACCTCGTCCTCGCCCACGACGACGCGCGCGCCCGCCGGGGCCAGGGCGGCGACCCCGGTCACCTCCTGCGCGGCCAGCGCGGCGATCTTCTCGATCACCGCGTCCTCGATCGTGACGCGGCCCTCCACCACCACGGTGACGTCGCCGGGCGAGCCGTGCAGCGTCATCGGGACCGCGTTCGCCCCCGGCGACTGCACGTCCGGGCCCGGCGCGGGCGGCGCGGGAAGCGGCGTTCCCGGTTGGGGGACCGCCCCCGGGAAGAACGGCATGGATCTGGCCTCCGGCCCCGGCTCGCCGCCTCCGGTCTGCCGCCTGTCGAGCCCGGTCATGATCGCTCCCCACGGTTCGGTTGGATGACCATGGTGGCGGAGCGACCCCGCGCACGTCACGCAAGAACGGCCCGCGGGCGCGTCCGGGGGGGCAGCCCGGCTACGGCCCCGGCCGCGCGTCTCTCTATGCTGCTGGTCAGGCCGTGAACAAAGGAGACCGCCGCCTTGACCGCAGAACCGGAGGAGTCCGTGATGCAGCAGGGGCGCGAGGACGCGCCCGGGGCGGGGGACGCGCACACGCCCCGCTTCGAGGAGGAAAGAGGCGGCGCGGGCGCGCCCGACAACTTCCAGCGGCTCTGGACCCCGCACCGGATGGCCTACATCAAGGGGGAGAACAAGCCGACGGGCGGCGGCGCCGGCGACGGCTGCCCGTTCTGCGAGATACCGAAGATGACCGACGAGGAGGGCCTCGTGGTGGCCCGCGGTGAGTCGGTGTTCACGGTGCTGAACCTCTACCCGTACAACTCCGGGCACCTGATGGTCGTCCCGTACCGGCACGTCGCCGACTACACCGACCTGGAGGAGCCGGAGTACGTGGAGCTGGCCACCTTCACCCAGCGGTCCCTCACCGCGCTGCGCAAGGCCAGCGGCGCGCAGGGCTTCAACGTCGGGATGAACCTCGGCCTCGTCGCCGGGGCGGGCATCGCGGCGCATCTGCACCAGCACGTCGTCCCGCGCTGGGGCGGCGACACCAACTTCATGCCGGTCGTCGGGCGCACCCGGGTGCTGCCGCAGCTGCTGCGCGACACCCGCCGGCTGCTCGCCGACGCCTGGCCGCACGCCGGCTGACCCGGCCGGCTACCCGCGGCGCAGGGCGGGGCGGGCGCGGGCTCCGGGCGGCCTGGGCGGCGCCTGCGAGGCGTTCATCAGCTCCGACAGCGTGACGAACTCGAAGCCCTTGGCGCGCAGGCCGCGGATCATCGGGACTAAGTTGCGGAGCGCGACCAGCCGGTCGCGGTTGCCGGTGTCGTGGGCGAGGACGATCGCGCCGGGGCCGGTGTTGCCGACGATGTAGTCGACCAGCCGTGGCGGGTCGTCCTCGTAGGTCTTCTCCAGCATCTTGATCGACCAGAGCGCGATGTCGTACCCGAACGCGCCCGCGGCGCTCAGCGTGGTCCCGCCCAGGTGGCCGAACGGGGGACGCAGGTAGCGGGGTTCCTTGCCGACGATCCGGTCGATGGCGGCGTGCGCCCGCCGCAGTTGCTCGACGGCCTTGTCGTGGGAGAGGCGGGAGAGGTCCCGGTGCTGCCAGGTGTGGTTGCCGGCCTCGTGCCGGTCCATCCGCCCGTGGACGAGGCGGGCGTGCTCGGCGAGCCGCTCGCCGACGAGGAAGAACGTGGCCTTGACCCGTTCGGCGTCCAGGACGTCGTGCACCATCGGCGTCCAGTTGGGCATCGGCCCGTCGTCGAAGGTGAGGGCGACGAGCTTCTGGGCGGTGTCGACGCCCCAGAGCACGTCCACGTGACCGTTGCCGGGCCGCCACGGGCCCGCGACGGGCACCGCCATCGCCGATGGCGACGCAGGCGTGCCCTCCGGCCCGAGGAGGCCGTCGACCGCCTCGGCCCCGGCCACCAGTGCCACCGCTCCGGCGCCCGCGGCGCCGAACCCCTTCAGGAAGGCTCGGCGGCCGGGGTGCGCCGGGTTCTCGTGGTCCTCCGCGTTGTTCATTATGGGACCACGATGTCACCTGCGCCGCCGTGTGATCATCGGCCGCGCGGCCGAATCACAGATCACCCTGTGGGATGAGCCGGGGATCCCGGAGGGCGAGGGCGGGCGGGCCCGGCGCCGGCACCGCCCGCCCTCCGGTGCGGTCAGGCATCCCTGGACTCGGCGGCGACCTTGTCGGCCAGGTGCGCCGGCAGCGGCTCGTAGCGCAGGAACGTGCGGCTGAACGTGCCGGTGCCCTGCGACATCGACCGCAGATCCGTCGCGTACCGGACGATCTCCAACTGCGGCACCTCCGCCTTGATCATGGTACGGCCGCCGGGCACCGCCTGGGAGCCGAGCACCCGGCCGCGCCGCGAGGTGAGGTCGGACATGATCGGCCCCACGTACTCGTCGGCGATCAGCACGGCCACCTCGTCGACCGGTTCCAGCAGCAGGACCGGCACCTGGCCCGCCGCGTCCTTCAGCGCGAGCGCGCCGGCGGCCTGGAACGCCATGTCGGACGAGTCGACCGAGTGCGCCTTGCCGTCGTACAGGGTGACCTTGATGTCGACCAGCGGATATCCGGCGGACACTCCGCGCGCCATCTGCTGCCGGACGCCCTTCTCGACCGACGGGATGAACTGCCGTGGCACCACCCCGCCGACGATCTTGTCCACGAACTCGAAGCCCTCACCCGAGGGGAGCGGCTCCACCTCGATGTGGCAGATGCCGTACTGGCCGTGCCCGCCGCTCTGCTTGACGTGCCGGCCGAGGCCGCCGGCCTTCCCGCCGAACGTCTCGCGCAGCGGGACGCGCAGGTCGACCCGTTCGACCTCGACGCCGTAGCGGGTCTTCAGCCGGTCGATCAGCACGTCGGCGTGGGCCTCGCCCATGCACCACAGCACCAGCTGGCGCGTCTCGGCGTTGTTCTCCAGCCGCAGCGTCGGGTCCTCGGCGACGAGCCGGGCCAGCGACTGGCTGAGCTTGTCCTCGTCGGCCTTGGACCTCGCCCGGATCGCCACCGGCAGCAGCGGGTCCGGCATCGACCAGGGCGCCATCACCATCGGCGAGCCGGGGTCGGACAGCGTGTCGCCCGTCTCGGCGCGGCCGAGCCTCGCCACCGCGCAGATGTCGCCCGCCATGCAGGACGACACGACCCGCTGCGTCTTGCCCAGGGGGGAGGTGAGCGCGCCGACCCGCTCGTCGACGTCGTGGTCCTCGTGCCCGCGCTCGGCCATGCCGTGCCCGGACACGTGCACCGTGGTGTCCGGGCGCAGCGTCCCGGAGAACACCCGGACCAGCGAGATCCGCCCGACATAGGGGTCGGACGTGGTCTTGACGACCTCGGCCACCAGCGGGCCCTCGGGGTCGCAGGTCAGCTCCTTCGGGGGACCGCCCTTCACCGGCGTGACCGGGGGAATGCCGTGTTCGAGGGGGGACGGGAACGCCTGGGTGATGACCTCCAGCAGCTCCGGCATGCCGATGACCGGGCCGGGGTGGTCGCCGTGCGGTACCGATGTCGCGAGGACAGGGTGGAAGCTGCCGCGCGCGACCGCGGTCTCCAGGTCCTCGATGAGCGCCTTGACGTCGATGTCCTCACCGGACAGGTACCTGTCCATGAGGGTCTCGTCCTCGCTCTCCTGGATGATCCCCTCGATCAGCGACGCGCGCTGCTCGGCGATCTGCTCCAGGTACCGGGGGTCGGGGTCGCATTCGGCGCGCCGGCCGGAGGAGTAGTCGATGCAGCGCTGCGACAGCAGCCCGATCAGGCCCTTCAGCCCGTCCTCGCCGGCGGCCGGGAAGTACAGCGGGGCGACGCCCTCGCCGAAGACCTCCTGGCAGGCCATGACCACGTCGTCGTAGTCGCCGCGCTGCTGGTCGATCTTGGTGATGACGACCGCGCGGGGCATCCGCACCGCCGCGCACTCCTCCCACAGCATGCGGGTGAGGCCGTCGATGCCGTCCACCGCCGAGATCACGAACAGCGCCGCGTCGGCGGCGCGGAGCCCGGCCCGCAGGTCGCCGACGAAGTCGGCGTAGCCGGGAGTGTCGATGAGATTGACCTTGACGTCCCCGTGCGTGAACGGTGCGAGCGCGAGGTTCACCGAGCGCTGCTGGCGCACCTCGACCTCGTCGAAGTCGCTGACCGTGGTGCCGTCCTCGACCCTGCCCGGCCGCTGCAGCGTGCCGGTCGCGGTGAGCAGCGCCTCGACGAGCGTGGTCTTGCCGGCGCCCGAATGGCCGACCAGCGCGACATTGCGCACCTTGTCGCACCCGCCGGCCTCCGGTGCCCTGCCGGGGCCTCCCGGGTGGCCTCCCTTGTCCGCCATGCCTACCTCCTCGGACGGGTCTCCGCGCGGAGGCCCGCGTGCGGCTGAGGCCCGGCCCGGCGGGCCCGGCCCTGACGTCCGAGTGCGGCGTCCGACCTCGTCCATGCGTGCGTGACCGACGTCACACCCGTATCACCACCCTTTCCCGTGATGGCCGGGATCACAAGGGGTGAACGGCAATCAACCGTGGTCTGTCCGGGCCGTGGGACTCCCAAACCCCGCCCGGGGCACGTCTCCGCCGGGTCCGCACTACGATGGGCGCGCCGCGGCGGCCCGCCCGGTCACCGGCGAAAGGGGCCCCGCACCCGTAGACCACGAGAACGGACGGCGATGCTCAACAGAATCAGGCCCGCGCTGGGGCGCGTCCTCACCCCCGTCGGACAGGCGGTCGCGCGGACCGGGATCTCGCCCAACGCCATCACCGTCATCGGCACGGTGGGCGTCGCCGCGGGCGCGCTCGCCCTGTTCCCGCGCGGGGAGTTCTTCTGGGGGACGGTGGTCATCACCGCGTTCGTGCTGTTCGACAT
This sequence comes from Actinomadura formosensis NBRC 14204, assembly GCF_001552155.1. Classification (GTDB taxonomy): domain Bacteria; phylum Actinomycetota; class Actinomycetes; order Streptosporangiales; family Streptosporangiaceae; genus Spirillospora; species Spirillospora formosensis. The sequence goes on from NZ_BCQQ01000012.1 coordinate 33,346, forward strand.
GCTGGACGGCGCGGTCGCCCGGGTCACCGGGAAGATCTCCAAGTTCGGCGCGTTCCTGGACTCCACCATGGACCGGGTCGCCGACGCCGCGATCTTCGCCGGGCTGATGATCGGTCTTTACCGGGACGGGCAGGAGCCGCTCGCCGCGGTCGCGCTGTACTGCCTCGTCTCCGGCGTCGTGGTGTCCTACGCCAAGGCCCGCGCCGAAGGGCTCGGCTATACCTGCAACGTGGGCATCGCCGAGCGCGCGGAGCGCCTCATCGTCGCCCTGGTCGCCGCCGGGCTCGACGGCCTCGGCGTCCCCTACATCCTGACCGTCGCCCTGTGGGCGCTCGCCGCGCTCAGCACGGTCACCGTCGGGCAGCGGTTCGCCGCGGTCTACGTCCAGGCCAAGGACGGCGCGGACCCCGCGACCGGGCACGGAACGCGGAGCAACGCCGGGAACGGGGCCCAGAGGACACCGGAGCCGCGATCGTGACCACGCCGCGCCGCGGAGACGACGGCGCGTCCCTCCGCGATGAGGTGACCGGCGCCGTCTACGCCCTGGGCTGGACGGTCGTCCGCAAGATGCCGGAGAGCATGGCGCGGCTGGTCTTCGCCGCGCTCGCCGACCGCACCTGGCACCAGCACGGCCCCGGTGTGCGGCAGCTGGAGAAGAACCTGTGCCGCGTCCTCGGCAAGGACGCGGTCGACGACGAGGTCCGCATCCTCAGCAAGAAGGTGCTGCGCTCCTACCTGCGCTACTGGCTGGAGGTGTTCCGGCTGCCCGAGTACGACCGGGCGCGGATCCTCGGCCGGATGCGGATCACCGGCGAGAAGAAGATCTTCACCAACCTCGACTCCGGGCGCGGCGTCATCCTCGCGCTGCCGCACATGGGCAACTATGAGCACGCCGGCGCATGGCTCGTGCACTGCGGCTACCCGTTCACCACCGTCGCCGAGCGGCTCAAGCCCGAGTCGCTGTTCGACCGGTTCGTCGAGTTCCGCGAGAGCCTCGGCATGGAGGTCCTCCCGCACCGCGGCGCCGCCGCGTACGGGCGGCTGGCCCAGCGGCTCCGCGCGGGACGGCCGGTGTGCCTGGTCGTCGACCGCGACCTGACCGAGAACGGTATCGACGTCGAGTTCTTCGGTTCCACCGCCCGGATGCCCGCGGTGTCCGCCGCGCTCGCGATCCAGACCGGCGCCGCCCTCATCCCCGTGACACTCTGGTACGAGGGGGAATACTGGGCGGCGCGCGTCCACGAGGAGATCCCGGTCCCGGACGAGGGCGGCAGACAGGAGAAGATCCAGGCCATGACCCAGGAGCTCGCGCGCGTCTTCGAGGCGGGCATCGCCGCGCACCCGGAGGACTGGCACATGCTGCAGAAGGTCTGGGTGGACGACCTGGCCGGCGGCCGGGAATGAGAGCCGGCCGATGCGGATAGGAATCGTCTGCCCGTACACCTGGAACGTCCCAGGGGGCGTCCAGCAGCACATCGGCGACCTCGCCGAGGCGCTGATCGGGCTCGGCCACGACGTGTCGGTGATCACCCCCGCGGACGACGACGCCGAGCTGCCGCCCTACGTGGTGTCGGCCGGCCGCGCCGTCCCCGTCCCCTACAACGGCTCGGTGGCCCGGCTGGCGTTCGGGTTCCTGTCGGCCGGGCGGGTGCGCCGCTGGATCCGCGAGGGCGGGTTCGACGTCCTGCACGTCCACGAGCCCGCCGCGCCCTCGCTCGGCCTGCTCGCGTGCTGGGCGGCGGACGGGCCCATCGTCGGCACCTTCCACGCGTCCTATGAGAAGTCGCGGGCGCTGTCGGTGACCGCGCCGATCCTGCAGAGCGCGCTGGAGAAGATCACCGGCCGGATCGCGGTGTCGGAGGCCGCCCGCACCACGCTCGTCGAGCACCTCGGCGGCGATGCCGTGCTGATCCCCAACGGCGTCGCGACCGAGCGGTACGCGATGGCCGAGCCGCTGCCCGGCTGGCGCGGGCGCGGCGAGTCGGCGTGCGGCGACGGGGGAACGCTCGGCTTCCTCGGCCGGATGGACGAGCCCCGCAAGGGCCTGCAGGTGCTGCTGCGCGCGTTCGAGATCCTCGGCCGCGGCCGGCCCGCGCTGCGGCTGCTGATCGCCGGGCCCGGCGACGCCGACGACGTACTCGCCCGGGTCCCGCCGGAGCTGCGCGACCGCGTCGTCGTCCTCGGCCTGGTCAGCGAGGAGGACAAGATCCGCGCCTACCACTCGGTGGACGTGTTCGTCGCGCCCAACCTCGGCGGCGAGAGCTTCGGCATCGTTCTCGCCGAGGCGATGTCGGCGGGCGCACCCATTCTGGCCAGCGACATCGAGGCGTTCGACCGGGTCCTGTTCGGCGGTCGGGCCGGGGCGCTGTTCCCCACCGGCGACCATGAGGCGCTCGCGAGGGCGGCCGGCGAACTGCTGGACGACCCGGCGCGGCGCAAGCAGCTGTCGGTGGAGGCCCGCGCCGCGGTCCGCGCCTACGACTGGGCGTCGGTGGCCCGCGACGTGCTGCGGGTCTACGAGACCGTCACGGGCGGCGGCGCCGGCGTCGTCGAGTCCGGCGCCGGGGTCTAGGAGCGCACCGGATGTCCTACGACTGGATCATCGACGTCCTGTTCTGGATCGCCGTCGTCTTCCTGATCGGCGTGTACGTGTCGTGGCGCGCGACCCGGCTGGACCGGCTGCACGTCCGCGTCGAGACGGCCCGCGCGGCGCTGGACGCCGCGCTCGTCCGGCGGGCCGCCGCCGCGCTGGAGCTGGCCGCGTCCCGGCTGCTGGACCCGGCGGCCAGCCTGGTGCTGGCGACCGCCGCGCACGAGGCGCGCACCGCCGACGCCGAGCGCCGCGAGTTCGCCGAGAGCGACCTGTCCCGGGCGCTGCGCGCCGTCGTCGACCAGCCCGGGTTCGTCGGCACCCTCGCCGCCAAGGGCGCGGGCGACGGCTCCGAGGTGCTGGACGAGATGGCCTCCGCCGCCGCGAAGGTCGCCTACGCCCGCCGCTTCTACAACGACGCCGTCTCCCAGGCCCGGATCGCGCGCCGCAAGCTGCTCATCCGTGTCCTGCCGCTCGCCGGGCGCGCCCCGCTGCCGGACTTCTTCGAGATCGACGACGACCCGCCCGCCCGCCGCGAGATTGATCACATTTAGGACGCGGCTCTGTATCGCCGGACCGGCGGGCACGTCCGATCACGTTCGCTACCCTCTGGCAGACCGTCCAAGGGAGGTACATCGTGCGGTCCGCATGGGACACCACCGTCCGGGGCCGGGCGGCCGCGTGGCTCGGCGTCCTCGTCGTCGGGTCCGCCGTCCTGCCCGCCTGCTCGGACTCCGGCGCGAAGAGCGCGCCGCCGCCGAGCGGCACGGGGACGCCGCAGCCCAGTGAGACCCCCGGGCCGGCGACGCACCCGTTCAACGGCGGGACGAAGGGGCTGGACAATCCCGTCCTCGCGGTCAAGATCGAGAACACCCGGCCGGCGCTGCCGCAGAGCGGGGTGAAGTCCGCCGACATCGTCTATGTCGAGCAGGTCGAGGGCGGCGAGACCCGGCTGATGGCGATCTACTCGTCCCGGCTGCCGAAGCGGGTCGGGCCGGTCCGCAGCGCCCGCATCTCCGACCTGCACATCCTGCCGCAGTTCGGCCGCCCCGCCTTCGCGTTCTCCGGCGTCCAGAGCAAGATGAAGAAGTACATCCGCAAGGCGCCGCTGTACGACATCTCCCAGGAGAACGCGGGCGGTGCCTACGTCAGGTCCGGCGCCAGGCACATTCCCTACAACCTGTACGCCGACCCGAAGAACCTGCTCAAGCGGGCGCCGAAGGCCGCGAAGCCGCGCGACATCGGCTTCCGCTTCGGGGACGCCCCGGACGGCGGCACGCCCACCAGGTCCTTCACCGCCCGATGGCCGGCCGCGACCATGGGCTTTACCTGGTCGGCGAAGGAGAAGCGGTGGCTCGCCAGCTGGGGCGGGCGTCCCGACCTCGCCGCCGAGGGCGGGCGGCTCGGCGGGCGGACGGTCGTCGTCCAGTACGCCAAGACCACCCGCTCGAAGTTCCACGACTTCCTCGGCAGTTACACGCCGCTGATCCACACCACCGGAACCGGGCGGGCGCTCGTCCTGCGCGACGGGAAGTCCTACAAGGCCAGGTGGTCGCGGCCGTCCGAGGACAAGGGGACCGCCTTCACCACCGCCGACGGCAAGCCGATGACCTTCGCGCCGGGGCAGGTCTGGGTCCTGCTCGTCAACGACGGCAAGCCCTACACGCCCTGAGCGGCGCGTGCCGGACGAGCCGCAGGCGGCCACTTCGGCGGACCGGCGGTCACTCCGTAAGCGGCGGAGGCCGCGCGTTGACACTCTGCCGGGTCCAGAGGGCGCCCGAACAGGCAATATCATGGAAACGACTCTGTCGTCCGTCCACGTGAGGAATGCCCGTGTCCACTTCCACTCCCGCCACCGACAACCCTGCGCCGGAGACCGGGACCGCCCGTGTCAAGCGCGGCATGGCGGAGATGCTCAAGGGCGGCGTGATCATGGACGTCGTCACGCCCGAGCAGGCGAAGATCGCCGAAGACGCGGGCGCGGTCGCCGTCATGGCACTGGAGCGGGTGCCCGCCGACATCCGCGTCGAGGGCGGCATCTCCCGGATGAGCGACCCCGACATGATCGACGGGATCATCAACGCGGTCTCCATCCCGGTCATGGCCAAGGCCCGCATCGGCCACTTCGTCGAGGCGCAGGTGCTGCAGGCCCTCGGCGTCGACTACATCGACGAGTCCGAGGTGCTCACCCCGGCCGACTACGAGAACCACATCGACAAGTGGGCGTTCACCGTCCCGTTCGTGTGCGGCGCCACCAGCCTCGGCGAGGCGCTGCGCCGCATCACCGAGGGCGCGGCGATGATCCGCTCCAAGGGCGAGGCCGGCACCGGGGACGTGTCCAACGCCACCACCCACATGCGCAAGATCCGGCAGGAGATCCGCCGGCTCCAGTCGCTGCCCGAGGACGAGCTGTACGTCGCGGCCAAGGACCTGCAGGCCCCCTACGAGCTGGTCAAGGAGGTCGCGCAGGCCGGCAGGCTGCCCGTCGTGCTGTTCACCGCCGGCGGCATCGCCACCCCCGCCGACGCCGCCATGATGATGCAGCTCGGCGCCGAGGGCGTCTTCGTCGGCTCCGGCATCTTCAAGTCCGGCAACCCGGCCCAGCGCGCCGAGGCCATCGTGAAGGCCACCACCTTCCACGACGACCCCGACGTGATCGCCAAGGTGTCCCGCGGGCTCGGCGAGGCCATGGTCGGCATCAACGCCGCCTCCCTCGGCGAGGACCAGAAGTTCGCGGGCCGCGGCTGGTGAGCCGATCCGGGCCCCGGGCTCCACATGGCGCCCTGGCAGGGTTAACCTGGCGGCGCGGCCGGTGAACAAGGCGGTTCCCGAGGGGCTGGGGGCATCCCCCCAGAATGAGGCGATACCCGTGGGCGGTCCCCTTGGGCTGTGCCCGGCCGCGGGAGGGGAGAGCATGGCTTGGTCGGTCGCGCTGGCGTGCGCGAGCGCGGGTGAACCCACCGAGGTGTTCCGGCCGGGCCTGGTGCCCGATCCGGACGCCGCCGCGGCGATCGCGCGCGGCCTCTACCCCGCCGACACCCTGACCGAGACCGGGGACACGGTCCTGGACTTCGCGCTCTGGCCGTACGAGGACGAGTTGTTCGTCGGGGCGTTCGAGCGGGCGCTGCTGCTGTGCGACCGGCGGCTGTTCTGCCTGGACGACGACGCGCGCCGGATCGCCGACACCGCCGCGGCCGCGCTGCCGGACTCGCACTGCGGCGTGCTCGTCCTGCACACCGTGATCCGCGGCTGCTGGTTCCGCTGGTACGAGTCGGGCAGGCTGCTCCGCGACGTGTTCGTCACGGCCGAGGACGGCGTCGTCGTCGACCAGGGCGAGCGGCTGCCCGCCGAGCGGCCGTTCTGGCGCGCCATCGACGCGGGCGCGCCGGACGTCCCGCTGCCGTTCGACCCGGAGGAGTTCGGGCTCGCGCTCGCCGAGGCGCACATGTTCGGCCGCGGTATCGCCGACCGCGGCGAGGACGGCTTCCTGCCGCTGGAGCTTCCCCTCCGCCGCTTCAAACACGCCTGACCCGCCCGGGGACGGCACGGGGCGGCCCGGGAAGGTCGGCCACGTCGTGCGGCGTTGTAAGGACCGTCTAGGGTGGAGACGGCTCCCCGGATCCCCGGAAGGCGCATCCCTGGAAGGTTCCCACGTGACCACTGTGCCGACGATCGGTGTCCTTGCTCTGCAGGGCGACGTGCGTGAGCACGTCCGCGCCTTGGAGGCCGCGGGCGCGCGCACCCTGGCCGTGCGCCGTCCCGACGAGCTGGAACGCGTCGACGGGCTCGTCCTGCCCGGCGGGGAGTCCACCACGATGTGGCGGCTGGCGCGCTCCTTCGAGCTTCTCGATCCGCTGCGCAAGCGGATCGAGGCCGGCCTGCCCGCCTACGGCTCCTGCGCGGGCATGATCATGCTGGCGGACCGGATCCGGGGCGGCGTCGCGGGCCAGGAGACCGTCGGCGGGATCGACATGACCGTGCGGCGCAACGCGTTCGGCCGGCAGGTCGACTCCTTCGAGGCCGCGATCTCGCTGACCGATATGGGCGACACCCCGTATCACGCCGTTTTCATCCGCGCCCCCTGGGTGGAGTCCGTCGGCGACGCCGTCGAGATCCTCGGGCGCGCCGAGAGCGGCCCGAACGCCGGTAGGATCGTCGCCGTTCGTCAGGGACGTCTCATGGCGACCTCGTTCCATCCGGAGTTGACAGGCGATTTCCGCGTGCACCACTACTTCGCCGATCTGGTGCGCCGGACGACAGAGGAGGAGTGACAGATGTCCGGCCATTCCAAGTGGGCGACGACCAAGCACAAGAAGGCGGCCCTCGACGCCAAGCGGGGCAAGCTCTTCGCGAAGCTGATCAAGAACATCGAGGTGGCGGCCCGCACCGGCGGCGGCGACCCCGAAGCCAACCCCACCCTCTACGACGCCATCTACAAGGCGAAGAAGAACTCCGTCCCCAACGACAACATCGAGCGCGCCCGCAAGCGCGGCGCCGGTGAGGAGGCCGGGGGCGCCGACTGGCAGACCATCACCTACGAGGGCTACGCCCCCGGTGGTGTCGCCGTCCTCATCGAGTGCCTCACCGACAACCGCAACCGGGCCGCCTCGGAGGTCCGTGTCGCCCTCACCCGCAACGGCGGCTCTCTCGCCGACCCGGGCTCGGTCTCCTACATGTTCAACCGCAAGGGCGTCGTGATCGTCCCCAAGGCGGGCACCAGCGAGGACGACCTGATGATGGCCGTCCTGGACGCCGGCGCCGAGGAGGTCAACGACCTCGACGGCGACAACTTCGAGGTCGTCAGTGAGGCTGGCGACCTGGTCGCGGTCCGCACCGCCCTGGTGGACGCCGGAATCGACTACGAGTCGGCCGAGAGCAAGTTCCTGCCGAGCGTCACCGTCCCCCTGGACGAGGAGAACGCCAAAAAGGTCTTCCGCCTCCTGGACGCCCTGGAGGACTCCGACGACGTCCAGGAGGTCTACGCGAACTTCGATGTGCCTGACGAGGTCATGGCCGCCATCGACGCCTGAGCCGCCGCCGTCGCGTTGTCACCGCCGTGTCCCTCCGGGGCGCGGCGGTGTTCGTGTCACCGGCATGGAATACGGTCCTGACCATGGAGATCCGCGCGCTGGCACCCGAAGAGGCCGACACCGTCCGCGACATCCGGAGCCGTGCGTTCGGCCCGCTGCCGGACGAGCAGTGGCGGCGGCGCATCCAGATCGCCGGGTCGTCGTTCGACGCCGGGCGGCAGTTCGCCGGATTCGAGGACGGGGAGATCGTCGCCACGGGGGCGCTGCACGAGATGACGCAGTGGTGGCACGGGCGGGCCGTGTCCCTCGCGGGCGTCAGCGCGATCACGGTAGCGCCGGAGGAGCGCGGCCGGGGGCTCGGCCGCCGGCTGATGACCGACCTGCTGGAGCGGTGCGCCGCGTTCGGGCACCCGCTCGCCATGCTCTATCCCGCCACGACGCGGCTCTACCGTTCGCTCGGCTGGGAGCACGCGGGCGCACAGCACCACGTCGAGATCTCCGCCGAGGCGCTGCGCACCGTCGCGGCCGAGCGGGTCCCCGTCCGCAGGGCCGGGCCGCAGGACGCCGCCGAGGTCGCCGCCGTCATCGGCCGCGCGCACGCCTCCGGCCTCGACTGCGGGCCGGTCGGCTGGACGGAGCCGAGGTGGCGCGCGGTCCTCGCCGACCGCGACTACTACGTTCACCTGGCGGAGGACGGATTCCTCTCCTACCGGTGGGCGGACGGCAACAACGCCCTGGAGGTCACCCGGCTCGTCGCGTCCTCGGAGGCCACGCTGAGGGCGCTGTGGGCCATCGTCGGGTCCGGGTCCTCGGTCGCCGAGACCGTCCGGGCGTGCGTGTCGCCCATGGACCCGGTGCTGTGGATGCTCCGCGAGCGCGAACACGAGAATGTCGAGCGGCGCCAGTGGATGCTGCGGGTGGTGGACGCGCCCGCGGCGATCGCGGCGCGCGGCTACCCCGAGGGCGTGTCCGCCGGGGTGACGCTGACGATCGACGATCCGCAGCGTCCCTCGAACTCGGGCCACTGGCGGCTGGAGATCGAGAACGGCGAGGGGCGGCTGGAGCCGTCCGCCGGGACCCCGGACGCCGTCCGCCTCGGGCCGCACGGCCTGGCCGCCCTCTACGCGGGCGTCCCCGTGCCCACGCTGCGCCGCTCCGGCCTCCTCCAGGGCGGGGACGCCGGCGCCCTGCCGGCCGCCTTCGCGGCGACACCGTTTTCGCTGGATTACTTCTAGAGGCCCCGATTACTTCCAGAGACACGGGGCCGCGCCCTCCACGCGGCGGCCCCGGATTGGTAGCGTTGACGGCCGAACAGATGATCGAAGGAGTGGCCGTGCGGGTGATGGGGGTGGACCCCGGGCTCACCCGGTGCGGGGTGGGAGTCGTCGAGGGCGCCCCCGGCAAGCGGCTCCACCTGGTGCACGTGTCGGTCGTGCGGACCGGCGCCGACGAGGACCACGCCCTGCGCCTGATGGGCATCGAGGCGGGCGTCGAGGCGCTGATGGACGAGTTCCGCCCGGACGCCGTCGCCGTCGAGCGCGTGTTCTCCCAGCACAACGTCCGCACCGTGATGGGGACCGCGCAGGCCGCCGGCATCGCGATGCTGGCGGCGGCCCGCCGCGGGTTGCCCGTTGCGCTGCACACCCCGAGCGAGGCCAAGGCGGCCGTCACCGGGAACGGACGCGCCGACAAGGCGCAGGTGACCCGGATGGTGACCCGGCTGCTGTCCCTGGAGACGGCCCCCAGCCCGGCGGACGCGGCCGACGCGCTCGCGCTGGCCATCTGCCACGTGTGGCGCGGGGGAGCGCAGCAGCGGCTCGCACAGGCGCAGCGGTCGCGCATCGAGGAGGCGGCCCGCGCCGAACGCGCGCGGCTCGCCGCCCGCAACAGAGGAGGAAGCAGCCAATGATCGCCTTCGTCAGCGGCTGGGTGGCCGCCGCCGGGCCGGACGGGGCGGTGATCGACGTGCACGGTGTCGGCCTCGCGGTGCAGTGCACGCCCGCCACCCTCGCCGGGCTGCGGGTCGGCGAGCAGGCGCACGTGCCGACCTCCCTCATCGTCCGCGAGGACTCCCTCACCCTGTTCGGGTTCGCCGACGACGACGAGCGCACGGTGTTCGAGCTGCTGCAGACCGCGAGCGGCATCGGGCCCCGGCTCGCACTGGCGATGCTGGCGGTCCACACGCCCGATGCACTGCGCCGCGCGGTGGCCGCCGAGGACGTCACCGCGCTCACCAGGGTCCCCGGCATCGGCAAGAAGGGCGCCCAGCGCATCGTCCTGGAGCTCAGGGACCGCCTCGGCGGCCCGATCGGCGACGGCGCCGGCGAGGTGCGCACGCCCGCCCGCGCCGAGGCGTGGCGGGAACAGGTGCAGATGGGCCTGATCAACCTCGGCTGGTCGGCCAAGGACGCCGACGCCGCCGTGGACGCCGTCGCCGCCGACCTCGACGGCGCCGAGACGCCCCCGGTCGCCGTCCTGCTGAAGTCCGCGCTCAAGAAACTCAGCAAATAATGAGCGGCGGCAACGGCGGCGATGAATTCGAGCGGCTCGTCTCGGCGGCTGCCGACGGGGTCGAGGAGCAGCGGATCGAGGCCGCGCTGCGGCCGAAGAAGCTGGACGACTTCGTCGGCCAGGAACGCGTGCGCGAGCAGCTCTCGCTGGTGCTGCACAGCGCGCTGCGGCGCGGCCGGACGCCCGACCACGTGCTGCTGTCGGGCGGGCCGGGCCTCGGCAAGACCACCCTCGCGATGATCATCGCGGCGGAGCTGGGGCAGCCGCTGCGGATCTCCTCCGGGCCCGCGATCGAGCGGGCGGGCGACCTCGCGGCGGTGCTGTCGACGCTCGCCGAGGGCGAGGTGCTGTTCCTGGACGAGATCCACCGCCTCGCGCGTCCCGCCGAGGAGATGCTCTACATGGCGATGGAGGACTTCCGCGTCGACGTCGTGGTGGGCAAGGGGCCGGGCGCGACCGCGATCCCGCTGGACATCGCGCCGTTCACCCTGGTCGGGGCGACCACCCGGGCGGGCATGCTGCCCGGCCCGCTGCGCGACCGGTTCGGTTTCGTCGCGCACATGGACTTCTACGAGCCCGCCGAACTGGAGGTCATCGTCCGGCGGTCGGCGCGGCTGCTGGACGTGGAGATCGCCGACGACGCCGCCGCCGAGGTCGCCCGGCGCTCCCGCGGCACGCCCCGCATCGCCAACCGGCTGCTGCGCCGCGTCCGCGACTACGCCGAGGTCCGCGCCGACGGGATCATCACGCAGGAATCGGCGCGGGCGGCCCTCGCGTTGTACGAGGTGGACGAACGGGGACTGGACCGGCTCGACCGATCCGTCCTGGAGTCGCTGATGCGCAAGTTCGGCGGCGGGCCCGTGGGCCTGTCCACCCTCGCCGTGTCGGTGGGGGAGGAGCCGGAGACCGTGGAGGTCGTCGCCGAGCCGTTCCTCGTCCGGCAGGGACTGCTGGCGCGGACGCCGCGCGGACGCGTCGCCACCGCCGCCGCGTGGGCGCACCTGGGGCTGCCTCAGCCGCCCACGGCGCCGATGGCGGGCACCCTGTTCGACGTGGACGAGGACGCCGCCCCGCCCGAATAGTGATCATCTGATAACGGGTTGGGAACTTCCCGGCGTCGCCGATCGTCGCGTCGTTGCCGGGGTCTCGCGTACTCTCTAGACTCCGGGACTTGGTTCACCGTCTCCAGCCGGCGGTCCCCGTGGACGTGACCGATCCGGTCACAGGCTGGTAATCGACATCGGAAGGATGCCCCGGTAATGGGCAGCGACATGATTCTTGCGGCGAGTTCAGGCGGTAGCGGGCCGTTCAACCTGCTCCTGCTGCTCGCCGTTCCTCTGGTCTTCTACTTCCTGCTCATCCGGCCGCAGAGCAAGCGCCGCAAAGAGCAGATGCAGATGCAGAACGACCTCCAGCCCGGTGTCCGCGTGGTGACGACCAGCGGTATCCGCGCCACCGTCGTGGAGGTCGACGACGACGGCGTTCTCCTGGAGATCGCCGACGGTGTCGAGGTGCGCTTCGTCAAGCAGGCCGTCATGCAGATCCTCAAGGACTCCGACTCCGAGGACCTCGACGAGGACCCCGGTGAGGGAGACGAGGACGGCACCGTCGACCTCACCAAGGACGGCTCCGAGGTCGACCTGTCCAAGGACGGCGACACCGAGGACGGCACGGAGACGAAGGACACCGCGGTGGACGAGGACGGGGGGCCCGCGTCCAAGCCGGAGGAGAAGACGAAGGTCAAGGCGGCGGACAAGCCGTCCGCATGACCTTCTGACACTCCCACGGCGCTGACCAAAGACGGGAAGTTAAGACGACAGTGGCTTCGCCCAACTACGCTCCCAAACCCGGGCGCACGCTCCTCGCACTGTTCGCGACGCTGGTCGTCCTCGCCGGCCTGGCGGTCTGGCAGGGCCAGACGACGCCCAAGCTCGGCCTGGACCTGGCCGGCGGGACGACCGTGACGCTCACGGCCAAGACCGCGAACGGCAAGAACCCTCCGCCCGAGCAGATGAACCAGGCCGTCAAGATCATGACCCAGCGGGTCAACGGCCTGGGGGTGTCCGACGCGGAGGTCGCCAAGCAGGGCAGCAACAACATCGTGGTGAACGTCCCGGGCGAGGGGCAGGGGCGCGTCGTCAACCTCATCGGGACCACGGCGAAGCTGCAGTTCCGCCAGGTGTTCGCGGCGGCGGACGGCAAGCCCAAGGGGGCCGTGCCGAACCCGATCCCCTCCATCAAGGACAAGGGCAAGAAGGACAAGGGCAAGAGCCCGTCGCCGTCGCCGTCCCCGTCCGGGTCGTCGGCGTCCCCGTCCGGGAGCGCCTCGCCGTCCACGTCGTCCACCCCGCGCGGCCGGGCCCTGTCGGGGGCGCTGACCGCCCCGACGCCGAAGCCGCCCGCCTCGGGGGACCCGCAGCCGCAGCCGACGCCGTCGTCGCCGCTGACGGTGCCGTCCGGGCAGCCGACGCCACCCGCGCAGGGCTACCCGGGCGTGACCGACAAGGCCGTCATCCAGCAGTTCGAGTCGCTCGACTGCTACAAGGGGGACCGGCACACCCCCGGCGCGAACGACCCGAACCGCAAGTTCGTCGCCGCCTGCGACCAGAACGAGGAGAACGGCCAGGTCTCCAAGTACATCCTCGGGCCCGTCCGGGTGCTCGGCGAGAACGTCGACGCGGCCACCGCGATGCCGCCGAACCCGCAGCAGGGCGAGCCCAGCTGGTCGGTGTCGCTGAAGTTCGACGGCAAGGGCGCCCGCCAGTTCGGCGAGATCACCACCGACGCCTCCCGCGCCTACCAGCAGGACCCCAACTCCCCGCAGGCGCAGGTCGCGATCGTCCTGGACGGGCAGGTCGTCTCGGCGCCCGGCATCCGGGAGGGCGCGATCACCGGCGGCACCGCCAGGATCGACGGGCCGCCCGAGAGCTTCACCCAGCAGTACGCCACCGACCTCGCCAACGTGCTCAAGTACGGGGCGCTGCCGCTGGAGTTCAAGCAGAGCTCCATCGACGAGGTGTCGTCCACGCTGGGCTCCGACCAGCTGGCCGGCGGCCTGACCGCCGGGGCGATCGGCCTCGGGCTGGTGGTCCTCTACTGCCTGTTCTACTACCGGGGCCTCGGCCTGGTGGCGGTGTCCAGCCTGGTCGTGGCGTCCGCCATCACCTACCTCGCGGTGGTGATCCTCGGTGAGGGGATGGGCTTCCGGCTCTCGCTGCCGCACATCATCGGCCTGATCGTCTCGATCGGCATCACCGCCGACTCGTTCATCGTCTACTTCGAGCGCCTGCGGGACGAGCTGAGAGCCGGCCGCAAGCTGCGCTCGTCGGTCGAGAACGCCTGGAAGCGGGCGCGGCGCACCATTCTCGTCGCCGACGCCGTCACCTTCCTGGCCGCGCTCGTGCTGTACTTCCTCGCGGTCGGCGGCGTCGCCGGGTTCGCGTTCGCGATGGGCCTCACGACGCTCATCGACATCGTGGTGGTGTTCTTCTTCACCAAGCCGATGGTCGCGCTGCTGTCGCGCACCAAGTTCTTCGGCCGCGGCCATCCGATGTCCGGGCTCGATCCAAGGCGGCTGCACCGCGCGGCGAGCAAGCCGTCCGCCACCACCGCCCCGTCGACCAGCCAGGAGGCCTGACCATGGGACTGCGCACGGTCACCTCGCGGATCTACCGGGGCGAGATCAGCGCCGACATCGTCGGCCGCCCGAAGATCTGGTACACGATCTCCGGGCTGCTGCTGGTGCTGTCGATCGCCGGCCTGCTCGTCCAGGGCCTGAACTTCGGCGTGGAGTTCAAGGGCGGTTCCGTCTTCACCTTCAAGGCGCCCAGCGCCTCGATCGAGCAGGTGCGCACCGCCGTCACCGGCGGCGGCGCCCACCAGGCGATCGTGCAGAAGGCGGGCGGCGACTGGCGGGTGACGACCGAGAGCATGTCGTCCTCGCACGTCACCGAGGTCAAGTCGAACATCGCCCAGGAACTGAAGGTCCCGGCGGGCAAGGTCAGCACCCAGGTCGTCGGCGCCTCGTGGGGCGGCGAGATCCAGAAGAAGGCCTGGCAGGCGCTGGCCGTCTTCATGATCCTGATCATCGGCTACCTGTCGGTGGCGTTCGAGTGGCGGATGGCCATGGCGGCGGTGGTCGCGCTGGTCCACGACCTCGTCATCACGGCGGGCGTCTACGCCTGGTCCGGCTTCGAGGTCACCCCGGCGACGCTGCTCGGCTTCCTGACCATCCTCGGATACTCGCTGTACGACGCGGTCGTCGTCTTCGACATGATCAAGGAGGTCACCAAACCGCTCGGCCCGACCTCCAAGACCACCTACAGCGAGGCCGCGAACCAGGCGCTCAGCAGCACGCTGGTCCGGTCGCTGAACACCTCGCTGGTCGCGATCCTGCCGGTCGGCGCGATCCTGTTCATCGGCACCACGCTGTTCGGCGCCGGGACGCTGAAGGACCTGTCGCTCGCCCTGTTCGTCGGCATGATCGTCGGGACGTACTCCTCGATCTGCGTGGCGACGCCGCTGCTCGTCCAGTTGAAGGAGCGCGAGCCGAAGTACCGGCAGATCCGGGAGAACATCGCCCGGCGGGAGCAGAGCGCGAAGCGGCAGACCAAGGCGCCCAAGGTCAAGGCCGGCGCGGGCGCGTCCGGCAAGCCCCCGGCCGACGACGGCGACGATGACGGCGAGGGCGCCCCGGCCACCGGTGAGCCCGCCGCCGACATCAGGAGCACCGTCACGGTGCGCAAGGTCGTGCAGACCGGGTCGCGCCAGCAGCCCAAGCGCGGGACGCGGCAGCAGCGGCGCGGCAATTAGGCGGGGGATCGTCGACCGTGGACCTCGGCAAGCTGATCCAGGAACGGATCCGCGACATCCCCGACTACCCCAAGCCCGGCGTGATGTTCAAGGACATCACGCCGCTGCTGGCCGACCATGTCGCGTTCGCCGGCGTGGTCGACTCGATCGTCAACCACCACGGCCGCGGCACCATCGACAAGATCGTCGGTATCGAGGCCCGCGGGTTCATCCTCGCCGCGCCCGTCGCCTACCACTTCGGCGCCGGCTTCGTCCCGGTGCGCAAGAAGGGGAAGCTGCCCGCGGCGACGCGCGAGGAGACCTATGACCTCGAATACGGGAACGAGACGATCGAGATCCATTCCGACGCTCTCGAAGCCGGCGAGCGCGTGCTGATCGTCGACGACGTCCTGGCCACCGGGGGCACGGCCAGGGCGGCCGCCGAACTCGTGCGGCGATGCGGCGGCGACGTCGTCGGGCTGTCGGTCCTCCTCGAACTGTCCTTCCTGCACGGACGCGACAAACTGGGGAATCTGGACGTCCATTCACTGGTTACGGTCTAGTGCGAAATGGGCGCCGGATACACTGGCGCCATCAGGGTCCGGTGGGAACGGGCGCGACCCGCGCGGCGTGCACGACGGGCCCGAACGGACTAGGGAGGCTGGGTGCCCGGTGAGGTGGTATCGACCGGCGCGGTGAACGACGCCGCGGCGCCCCAGGCCGGGAAACATCCGGTGCGGGAGACCGCGGGAGAGCGGGCCGTGCAGGCGGCCGGGGCGTCCACCGTGCCACCGCACCGCGCCGAACGGCGCGATCCGCCGCCCGCGCCGCCCGCCGAAGACCCGCCGCCGAAGGACCCCGCCGCCCGCGACCCCCGAGCCGAGACTCCCCCCGCCGAGCGCACCGGCCCCCCGGAGGACGCCGATGACGCGTCCGAGACCGACGCCCCGTCCAGGCCCATGCCGGCCACGATTCCACCGTCTGCCGCCCGGGTGCGCCGTAGGCTCGCCAGACTGGGCGCCCAGCGCGGCCCCGCTATGAACCCGGTACTGGAACCACTGATCAAGACGGTCCGCAACACGCACCCGAAGGCGGACCTGCGGCTCATCGAGCGCGCCTACGACGTCGCCGCGCACCACCACCGCGACCAGAAGCGCAAGAGCGGCGACCCGTACATCACGCACCCCCTCGCGGTCGCGACCATCCTCGCCGAACTCGGCATGAACACCGAGACGCTCTGCGCGGCGCTGCTGCACGACACCGTCGAGGACACCCCGTACACGCTCGACCAGCTGCGCGCCGAGTTCGGGGACGAGATCGCCGCCCTCGTCGACGGCGTCACCAAGCTCGACAAGGTCAAGTACGGGGAGGCCGCGGAGGCCGAGACCGTCCGCAAGATGGTCGTGGCGATGTCCCGCGACATCCGCGTCCTGGTGATCAAGCTCGGTGACCGGCTGCACAACATGCGCACGCTGCGCTACATGCCGCGGCACAAGCAGGAGAAGAAGGCCCGCGAGACCCTGGAGGTGTTCGCGCCGCTCGCGCACCGCCTCGGGATGAACACGCTGAAGTGGGAGCTGGAGGACCTCGCGTTCGCCACCCTGTACCCCAAGCGGTTCGACGAGATCGCCCGCCTGGTGTCCGAACGCGCCCCGCGCCGCGACGTCTACCTCCAGGAAGTGATCGAGAAGGTCTCCACGGACCTGCGCGAGGCCCGGATCAAGGCCACCGTCACCGGCCGGCCGAAGCACTACTACTCGATCTACCAGAAGATGATCGCGCGGGACGTCGGCTTCGACGACATCTACGACCTGGTCGGCATCCGGGTCCTCGTCGACAGCGTCCGCGACTGCTACGCCGCCCTCGGTTCGATCCACGCGCGATGGAATCCGGTCCCCGGCCGGTTCAAGGACTACATCGCGATGCCGAAGTTCAACATGTACCAGTCGCTGCACACGACGGTGATCGGCCCGGAGGGCAAGCCCGTCGAGTTGCAGATCCGCACCTGGGGCATGCACCGCCGCGCCGAGTACGGCGTCGCCGCGCACTGGAAGTACAAGGAGGAGACGGTCGGCGGCCGCAAGGCCGGCGACATGCAGTGGCTCCGCCAGCTTCTCGACTGGCAGAAGGAGACCGCCGACCCGGCCGAGTTCCTGGAGTCGCTCCGCTTCGACCTGTCGGTCTCCGAGGTGTTCGTGTTCACCCCGAAGGGCGACGTGATCGCGCTGCCGCAGGGCGCGACCCCCGTCGACTTCGCGTACGCGATCCACACCGAGGTCGGGCACCGATGTATCGGCGCCCGCGTCAACGGCCGTCTCGTCCCCCTCGAATCGACCCTCGACAACGGCGACACCGTCGAGGTGTTCACCTCCAAGTCGCCGGACGCGGGCCCGAGCCGCGACTGGCTCGGTTTCGTCAAGAGCGCCCGCGCCCGCAACAAGATCAAGCACTGGTTCTCCAAGGAGCGCCGCGACACCGCGATCGAGGCCGGCAAGGACGCCATCGCCCGCGCGATGCGCAAGCAGAACATGCCGCTGCAGCGGATGATGTCCGGTGAGGCCCTGCTCGCCCTCGCCCGCGACATGCGCTACCCGGACGTGTCGTCCCTGTACGCCGCCGTCGGCGAGAGCCACGTCTCCGCCCAGCACGTCGTCCAGCGTCTCGTGGACGCCCTCGGCGGCGTGGAGAGCGCCGAGGAGGACCTCGCCGAGATCGCCCTCCCGACGCGCCGCAAGCGGAGCCGCCCGGCCGGCGATCCCGGTGTCGTCGTCGCCGACGAGCCGGACGTGTGGGTCCGGCTGTCGCGCTGCTGCACCCCGGTCCCCGGCGACGACATCGTCGGGTTCGTCACCCGCGGTCACGGCGTCTCCGTCCACCGCGCCGACTGCGCCAACGTCGCCAGCCTGAGGTCGCAGCCCGACCGGCTCATCGACGTCAAATGGTCCCCGGGTGAAGACTCGGTCTTCCTCGTCGCCATCCAGGTCGAGGCCCTCGACCGCCCCCGCCTGCTGTCGGACGTGACCCGGGTCCTGTCCGACCAGCACGTCAACATCCTGTCGGCCTCGGTCACCACCACCCGGGACCGTGTCGCCGTCAGCCGCTTCACCTTCGAGATGGGCGACCCGAAACACCTGGGCCACGTCCTGAAGGCCGTCCGCTCCATCGACGGCGTCTACGACGTCTACCGGGTGACCAGCGGCGCCGCCCGCTGAGAACGCCCCAGCCCACCGCCTGAGCCCGAACGTGCGGAGGGGGCAGCCGCCACCCGGCGGCTGCCCCCTCCGCACGTCGGAAGTGCCAGGTCAGGAGGCGGCGGTCTCGTCCTCCGGGATGACGTCCACGCCGGCTTCCGCGCGCTGTTCGGGGGTGATCGGGGTCGGGGCGGCGGTCAGGGGGTCGTGGCCGGACGCGGCCTTCGGGAAGGCGATCACGTCGCGGATCGAGTCCTGGCGGGCCAGGAGCATGACCACGCGGTCCCAGCCGAAGGCGATGCCGCCGTGGGGCGGCGGGCCGAACTTGAACGCCTCCAGCAGGAAGCCGAACTTCGACTCGGCCTCCTGCTTGGAGAGGCCGAGGACGTCGAAGACGCGCTGCTGCATCTCGGCGCGGTGGATACGGATGGAGCCGCCGCCGATCTCGTTGCCGTTCAGGACGAGGTCGTAGGCGTCCGCGAGCGCGCTGCCCGGGTCCTCGTGGAAGGTGTCGGCGTACTCCGGCTTCGGGGCGGTGAACGGGTGGTGGACGGACGTCCAGCCGATCTGCTCGCCCTTGTCGTCCTCGACGGGCTCGAAGATGGGGGCGTCGACGATCCAGACGAACTTCCAGGCGGTCTCGTCGATCAGGCCGCGGCGGCGGCCGATCTCCAGGCGGGCGGCGCCGAGAAGCTCCTGGGTGGCGTGCCGCTTGCCGGCGCCGAAGAAGACCGCGTCGCCGGGGGCCGCGCCGGTCTCGGCGGCCAGGCCGTCCTTCTCGGCGTCGGAGAGGTTCTTGGCGACCGGGCCGCCGAGCGTGCCGTCCTCCTGGACGAGCACGTAGGCGAGGCCGCGGGCACCGCGGGCCTTCGCCCAGTCCTGCCAGCCGTCCAGCTCCCTGCGGGTCTGGGACGCGCCGCCCGGCATGACGACCGCGCCGACGTACGGGGCCTGGAACACGCGGAACGGCGTGCCGGCGAAGTACTCGGTCATGTCGGTCAGTTCCAGGCCGAAGCGCAGGTCGGGCTTGTCGGAGCCGTACCGGGCCATCGCGTCGGCGTAGGTGATGTGGGGGATCGGGCGGGGGATCTCGTGGCCGACGATGTCCCTCCAGAGGCGCGCCACGAGGTCCTCGCCGACCTTCAGGACGTCGTCCTGGTCGGCGAACGACATCTCGATGTCGATCTGGGTGAACTCGGGCTGCCGGTCGGCGCGGAAGTCCTCGTCGCGGTAGCAGCGGGCGATCTGGTAGTAGCGCTCCAGCCCGCCGACCATCAGGAGCTGCTTGAACAGCTGGGGCGACTGCGGCAGCGCGTACCAGTGGCCGGGCTTGAGCCGGACCGGGACGAGGAAGTCGCGGGCGCCCTCGGGCGTCGACCGGGTGAGGGTGGGCGTCTCGACGTTGACGAAGCCGTGCTCGCGCATCACCTCGTGCGTCAGGAACGCGGCCTCCGAGCGGATCTTCATGGCGCGGGCGACGGCGTCGCGGCGCAGGTCGAGGTACCGGTACTTGAGCCGGATCTCCTCGTGGACGTTGACGTCGCCCTCGATGGGGAACGGCAGCGGCGCGGCGTCCGACAGCACCTCGATGTCGGACGCGGCGACCTCGATGTCACCGGTGGGCAGGTCCGGGTTCTCGTTGCCCGCGGGACGGACGCGGACCTCGCCGACGATCTTGACGCAGAACTCCGAGCGCAGGTCGTGCGCGGCGTCCTCCTCGCGGAAGACGACCTGGGCGGTGCCGGACGCGTCGCGCAGGTCGATGAACGTGACACCGCCGTGGTCGCGGCGCCGGCCGACCCAGCCGGCCAGCGTGACCTGCTGCCCGGCGTGCTCCTTGCGGAGCGTCCCCGCCTCGTGGGTCCGGATCATTTCGAAAGCCTTTCCTTCAACGTCGTGGTGAGCTCGGTGAGCGGGACGGCGGTCTGCTCGCCCTCGGCCAGGTCCTTGACCTGGGCGACGCCGTCCGCGATATCTCGCTCCCCGAGGATCACGGCGTAGCGGGCGCCCGAGCGGTCGGCGTCCTTCATGGCGCCCTTCAGCCGTTTGCCGCCGAACGCCATGTCGGCGGCGATCCCGGCGCGGCGCAGCTCGTCGACGAGCGCGAACATGCGGCGTTCGGCGGTGTCGCCGAGCGCGACGCCGAACGCCTCGCAGCGCGGCTTGGCCGCGAACGCCGCGCCCCCGCCCTCCCGGGACTCGGCCTCAAGCGCCAGGATCGTGCGGTCCAGGCCGAGCCCGAACCCGATGCCGGGCAGCGGTGGGCCGCCGATGTCCTTCGACAGGCCGTCGTAGCGTCCGCCGCCGCCGATGCCGGACTGGGCGCCGAGCAGCGGGTGGTCGAACTCGTAGGTCGTGCGCGTGTAGTAGTCCAGGCCGCGGACGAGGGTGGGGGTGTCCTCCCAGGCGATGCCGAGGTCGGCGAGCAGCCCCCGGACCCGGTCGTGGTGGGCCTTGCAGGCCGGGCACAGGTGGTCGGCCATCAGCGGCGCGCCGGTGAGCTGCTCGCGCACCTTGGGACGCTTGTCGTCCAGCACCCGCAGCGGGTTGATCTCGACGCGGGCACGGGTGTCCTCGTCCAGGTCCAGGCCGCGCAGGAACTCCTGCAGCAGGGCCCGGTAGCCGGGACGGCACTCCTTGCAGCCGAGCGAGTTCAGCAGCAGCCGCACCCGCGTCAGCCCCAGGGACCGGTACCAGTTCGACGCGATCGCGATGGTCTCGGCGTCGACCTGCGGGTCCTCGCTGCCGATCGCCTCCAGGTCGAGCTGGTAGAACTGCCGGTAGCGGCCCTGCTGCGGACGCTCGGCGCGGAACGCGGCCCCCGTCGTCCACACCTTCACCGGCAGCGCGCCCTTGTGCAGGTTGTTCTCCAGGACGGACCGCAGCACCGACGCGGTGAACTCGGGACGCAGCGTCAGCGACCTGCCGCCCCGGTCCTCGAAGGTGTACATCTCCTTGGTCACCACGTCGGTGGACTCGCCGACGCCGCGCCGGAACAGGTTGGTGTCCTCGAAGACGGCCAGTTCCAGGTAGCCGTAGCCGGCCAGCCGCGCCTGCTCGGCGAACGCCTCCCGGATCGCGTAGAAGAGGTCCGCGCGCGGCGGGACGTATTCACTGACCCCCTTGGGGGCCCGGAAACTCGAACTCATGGTCTCTTAGGCTCAGAATCCCTTGTTGGGTCCGTCCGCCGGAGTCAACTCCGCGAGGAACGGGTTCGTCGCCCGCTCACGGCCGATTGTGGTCTGCTCGCCGTGGCCGGGGAGGACGGCCGTGTCGTCGGGCATGGTCAGGCACACCCGGGACAGGCTGGCGAGGATCTCCTCATACGATCCGCCCGGCAGGTCGGTACGCCCGATCGACCCCGCGAACAGCAGGTCGCCGGTGAACATCACGTCCGGGATCTGCGGGGTGCGCGGTGTCCGGAACGTCACCGACCCGGGCGTATGGCCCGGCGCGTGGTCGACGGTGAAGGTCAGCCCGGCCAGCTCCAGCGCCGCCCCGTCCGCGAGCTCCCGCACGTCGTCCGGCTCGGCCAGCTCCAGGCCGCCGAACAGCTGCTGCCCGGCGCCCAGGGACAGGCCCTTCGCCGGGTCGGTCAGCAGGTCGCGGTCGTCCGGGTGGATGTAGGCGGGGACGTCTTTGGCGCCGCACACCGGGGCCACCGACCAGACATGGTCGATATGACCGTGCGTCAGCAGCACCGCGACCGGCTTCAGCCGGTGCTCGCGCAGCAACTCCTCGATTCCGGCCTCGGCGTCCTGGCCGGGATCGATGATCACGCACTCCTCACCCGCGGCGGGCGCCACGACGTAGCAGTTCGCGGCGAATGATCCGGCGGGGAACCCGGCGACGAGCACGGTCGTCCTTTCCTGGAACCAACTCGGTGGGCGTGTCCGAGGGTACCGGCGCGGCCATGGCCACCGCGAACGAGATGGGCCGCGCCGTGTCGCGTCGCGCCCGTCCCACCGCCGCGGGGAGCGCTTCCGGACGCGAAGGCGCGTTCACACCCGGGTACCGCTACTATGCGCTGCACGTTCACCTGATCACAGCGGAGGGGCGGGGCAGTGGCGGGGAAGGACCGCAAGAAGCATCTCGCGCGGCAACGCTACGAGCGCCAGCAGCAGCGGCGGGCGCAGGAGGCGGCGAAGGCGCGCCGGGTCAAGATCATCGGCTCGGTCGCCGCGGTTGCGGTCATCGCCGCCGGTGCCGCGGCGTTCATGGTGCTCAAGGAGGACAAGTCCGCGGCGGCCGGCCCGCAGTGCGTCTACAAGACGGACACGGACAGCGGCGAGGTCAAGGACGTCGGCACCCCGCCGGGCAAGCCCGCCCGCCCTGGCATCGTCCAGGCCACGGTCAAGACGAACCAAGGCGACGTGGAGATGCAGCTGTACGGCGACAAGGCGCCCTGCACGGTCAACTCCTTCGTGTTCCTGGCGCAGAAGAACTTCTATGACAAGAGCGAGTGCCACCGGCTGACGAGCGGCGGCCTCAACGTCCTGCAGTGCGGCGACCCGTCGGCGTCCGGCAGCGGCGGGCCCGGCTACGGGTACGCCAACGAGAACACCAGCGGCGCGACCTACACCGAGGGCACGCTCGCGATGGCGCACACGCAGGCGCCGGACTCCAACGGCAGCCAGTTCTTCATGGTCTACAAGGACTCGCAGCTCCAGCCGGACTACACCGTGTTCGGAAAGATCACGAAGGGGCTGGACGTGCTCAAGAAAATCGCCGAGGGTGGTTCGGACCCCAAGAGCGACGGAAAGCCCAAGAAGAAGGTCGAAATCCAGGACGTCACGATCGCCGGGAAATAGGCGAACGGGGTACTAAGGTGTGGAGGGTCCGGAAGGCGTGAGCCGTCCGGACCCGCGATTCAGGAGGCAAGGGTGTCCAGCGCGACCGATCCCTGGGGCCGGGTGGACGAGGACGGCACCGTCTATGTCAGGACGGCGGACGGCGAGCGGGTCGTCGGGTCCTGGCAGGCAGGCGCGCCCGAAGAGGCCCTGGCCTACTTCAAGCGCAAGTACGACGCGCTCGTCACCGAGATCGGCCTGCTCGAACAGCGGATCCGCACCACCGATCTGCAGCCCGCCCAGGCGCAGCACAGCATCGAGCGGCTCCGCGAGGCCGTCGCCGGCGCGCACGCCGTCGGCGACCTCGACGCGCTCGGCCGGCGCCTGGACGTTCTCACCGAGCAGGTCGGGCGGCGCCGCGAGGAGGTCAAGGCCCAGCGCGAGCAGCACCGCCACGAGGCCCGCGAGGTCAAGGAGCGGATCGTCGCCGAGGCCGAGCGCATCGCGGCCGAGGAGACGCACTGGAAGAACGGCGGGGAGCGGCTGCGGCAGCTGGTCGAGGAGTGGAAGGCCGCCGACCGCATCGACCGGCCCGCCGAGACCGCGCTGTGGAAGCGGCTGTCGGCCGCCCGCAACGCCTTCACCAAGCGTCGCAAGGCCTACTTCGCCACGCTCGACGACCAGCGCGAGGAGGCCCGCCGGGAGAAGGGGCGCCTGGTCGCCGAGGCCGAGGCGATGTCCGGCTCCACCGACTGGGGCGAGACGGCCGCCGCCTACCGCGACCTGATGCGCCGCTGGAAGATGGCCGGACGCGCCTCCCGGGACGTAGAAGACGACCTGTGGGCCCGCTTCAAGGGCGCCCAGGACACCTTCTTCCAGGCCCGCAGTGCCGCGTTCGCCGAGCGTGACGCCGAGTTCCGCGGGAACGCCGAGGAGAAGGAGAAGATCCTCGCCGAGGCGGAGCGGCTGCTGCCCGTGCGGGACGTCCGGCAGGCGCGGCAGGCGCTGCGCGCGGTCCAGGAGCGCTGGGAGGCCGCCGGCATGGTCCCGCGCGACCAGCGTGACCGTCTGGAGGGCCGGCTCCGCAAGATCGAGGACGCCGTCCGCGCCGCGGAGGAGAACGAGTGGCGCCGCACCAACCCCGAGGCCCGCGCCCGCGCCGAGGCTACGGTCGGCCAGTTGCGCAGCTCCATCGAGCAGTTGGAGAAGCGCCTCGGCAAGGCCCGCGAGGCCGGCCGGGAGAAGGACGTCAAGGAGGCCGAGGAGGCCCTCAACGCCCGTCGCGCGTGGCTGGAGGAGGCCGAGCGCACCCTCGCCGAATTCTCGTAGGCCGCCGGGGGCTCGTCCCACGCCCGCGGCCGGTGGCTCAGGCCGGCGGGACGGTGCGGCCCAGGAAGGCCAGGAGGCGTGTCTGCTCGTCGGCTCCCGGGGACGCCGTGAGCTGCGGGGCCAGGTGCCCGGCGGCGCGCAGGGGAGCGGCGACCATCTGGGCCGTCGCGAACGCGTGGTGGACGAGGTCGGGGTCCAGGCGGGACGGCTGGCCCGTCGCGCGCGCCAGGTCCCAGGCGTGCACCAGCGGTTCCAGGATGTAGCCGCCCAGGAAGTCGCCCAGCGGGAGCTCGCCGAGCCCCCCGAACGGGACGGGGCGTAGCAGCGCCTCCGGGGTGAGGGCCGCCGCGCACTCCTTGCGGGCCGCCCGCCAGCTCATCAGGACGTCGCCCTGGACGAACCGGGCCGGGTCCCGGTTGACGTCCGGCGGGGGTTCCCCGGTGGCCAGCGACCGGATCAGGGACTGCCCGCCGGTCACGTGACCTGCGACGTCCCGTGCGGTCCACCCCTCGCAGGGCGACGGCGCGTCCCACGCGTCGTGCGGGACGCCGGCGACCAGGCCCTCGAAGAGGTCGAGGGTCCGGTGGTAGCCGCTGAGGTTGTGCGCCATGGTGGTCAGTGACCCGCGATCCGGCCGCCATGTCAAGCGATATCCGCAAGGTGATCCATCAGGGTTCCCGGACGTCCGGGAGCACCCGCGCCGCGAGATAGTGTCGGAGCGTGACCAGCAGGGCGGAATCGGGCGAGCCGGAGGGCCTTTTCGACGCGCCGGAGCAGGGCCGTGCCGTACCGGAGCCCGCGCCCCCGGCCACGTCCGGCGCGCCCGTCGCGGCCGGGAGGGGCGGCGCGGAGCAGCCGCTCGCCGTCCGGATGCGTCCCCGCGCGCTGGACGAGGTCGTCGGGCAGGGCCATCTGCTCGGCCCCGGCACCCCGATCCGGCAGCTCGTCGACCGGGACGTGCCGATGTCGCTCGTCCTGTGGGGGCCGCCGGGCACGGGCAAGACCACCCTCGCCACCGTCGTGAGCCATGTCACGTCCCGCCGGTTCGTGGAGATCTCCGCGGTCAGCGACGGCGTCAAGCGGGTCCGCGCCGAGATCGGCCTGGCCCGCCGCGAGCTGGGCATGACCGGACGGCAGACCGTCCTGTTCGTCGACGAGGTCCACCGCTTCAACAAGGCCCAGCAGGACGCCCTGCTCCCCGCGGTGGAGAACCGGTGGGTGTCGTTCATCGGCGCGACGACCGAGAATCCGTTCTTCTCCGTCATCAGCCCGCTGCTGTCCCGCTCCCTGCTGCTGACGCTGGAGCCGCTCGGCGCGGACGACCTGCGCGAGGTGATCCGCCGGGCGCTCACCGAGGAACGCGGCCTGAACGGGGCGGTGACCCTCGACCCCGCCGCCGAGGACCACCTCGTCCGGCTCGCCGGCGGCGACGCCCGCCGCACCCTCACCTACCTGGAGGCCGCCTCCCTCGTCGTCGACGGCGGCGGCGTGATCGACGTCGGCGTCCTGGAGAGGGCCGTCGACCGGGCCGCCGTCCGCTACGACCGCGAGGGCGACCAGCATTACGACGTCGTCAGCGCGTTCATCAAGAGCATCCGCGGCAGCGACGTCGACGCGGCGCTGCACTACCTCGCCCGCATGATCGAGGCGGGGGAGGACCCGCGGTTCATCGCCCGGCGGCTGATCGTGCACGCCAGCGAGGACGTCGGGATGGCCGACCCGACCGCGCTGCAGACCGCGGTCGCGGCGGCGCAGGCGGTGGAGTTCGTCGGCCTGCCCGAGGCCAGGATCAACCTCGCCCAGGCGGTGATCCATCTCTCCCTCGCGCCCAAGTCCAACGCGGTCATCACGGCTGTGGACGGCGCGCTCGGCGACGTCCGCAAGGGCCTCGCCGGCCCCGTCCCCGGGCACCTGCGCGACTCCCACTACAAGGGCGCCGCGAAGGTCGGGCACGGGCAGGGCTACAAGTACGCCCACGACCATCCCGGCGGGGTGGTCCGGCAGCGGTACGCGCCCGACTCCGTGGACGGACGGGAGTACTATCGCCCGACCAGGCATGGCGCCGAGGCGCGGTTCACCGAGGTCCTCGCCCGGATCAGGTCCGTCCTGCGCGGCACCCCGGGGGAGGCGCGGGAACGGTAATGATCGATCTTGCCTGGCCGGTGCGACCGGCACACGGCCCGGCGGACCGGTAAGGTCTGTCAGGCCATGCCCGGCCCCGAGCCGAACTCTCGCGAACGGAAAGCCCTGATGCTTACTGGTGGACAGCTGGCAGGCCTCATCGTGGCCGTGTTCTGGGCGGTGCTCGTCTCGTTCATCGCGCTGACCCTGCTGAAGCTCTCCCGGCTGCTCGCCGAGGCGGGCAGGGTCGTGCGCGAGATCGGCGACCAGGCCGCCCCCCTGCTGGACGACATGACCGACACGGTGAAACGCGCCAACGAGCAGCTCGGCCGCACCGACGTCATCACCAAGCAGGTCGCCGGCGTCACCCAGAACGTCTCGGCCGTCACCACCGTCATGACGTCGGTGGTCGGCGGCCCGCTGGTGAAGGCCGCCGCCTTCTCCTACGGCGTCCGCAGGGCCCTCGGCAGCCGGGACGGCGACGGGCGCTCCCCGTCCGGCCGGCCGCAGCTTCAGGCCCGCTCCTCGGGGAAGGGACGCGGATGAGGCGGCTGTTCTGGCTCTCCGTCGGCGCCGGCGCCGGCGTCTACGTCACGCACCGTGTCAAGCGGCGCGTGGAGCGGGTCGCCCGCAGCCTGTCCCCCGAGGGGGTCACGGTGCGCGCGGTGGCGGCGGGGAAGGGCACCGGGGAGCGGTTGAGGCTCTTCGCCTCCGACGTCCGTACCGAGATGCGGGCCCGCGAGGAGGAACTGCGCGAGGCCGTCCGCATGGACCAGGCCCCGCCGGACGCCGAGGTTCCCGGATACCGGGGCTCCCCGCCCCGCCGGGTGCTCAAGGCGCGATACACGATCATCGACGACGACAAGGATGGCCACTGATCATGGAGTCGGCAGAGGTCGCACGCCGCTTCCTGAAGTTCTTCGAGGAGCGCGGGCACACGGTGGTGCCCTCGGCCAGCCTGGTCGCCGAGGACCCGACCCTGCTGCTGGTCAACGCCGGCATGGTCCCGTTCAAGCCGTACTTCCTCGGCCAGCGCACGCCGCCCTCGCCGCGGATGACCAGCGCGCAGAAGTGCGTGCGGACGCCCGACATCGAGGAGGTCGGCAAGACCACCCGGCATGCCACGTTCTTCCAGATGCTGGGCAACTTCTCCATCGGCGACTACTTCAAGGAGCAGGCGATCCCGTTCGCCTGGGAGCTGCTGACCGCCTCCCGCGCGGACGGCGGCTTCGGCTTCCCCGAGGACAAGCTGTGGGTCACCGTCTTCCACGACGACGACGAGGCCCAGAACATCTGGCACCACAAGGTGGGCGTCCCCCTCGACCGCATCCAGCGGCGCGGCATGGAGGACAACTTCTGGTCGATGGGCGTCCCCGGCCCGTGCGGGCCCTGCTCGGAGATCTACTACGACCGCGGCCCCGAGTACGGCCGCGAGGGCGGCCCGGTCGCCGACGAGGACCGCTACCTGGAGGTGTGGAACCTCGTCTTCATGCAGTACGAGCGGGGACCGGGGGAGAGCAAGACCGACTTCCCGATCCTCGGCGACCTGCCCGCCAAGAACATCGACACCGGCATGGGCCTGGAGCGCATGGCGGCGATCCTGCAGGGCGTCGACAACATCTACGAGACCGACACCCTGTGGCGGGTCCTCGACCGCGCCGCCGGGCTGACCGGCGCCAAGTACGGCCGCGACCACCGTGCGGACGTGTCGCTGCGCGTCGTCGCCGACCACGTCCGCAGCGGGACGATGATGGTCGCGGACGGCATCCGCCCCGGCAACGAGGGCCGCGGCTACGTGCTGCGCCGCATCCTGCGCCGCTCCATCCGCAACCTGCGCCTGCTCGGTGGCCAGGACGCCGGGCTCATGCACGAGCTGACCGCCGTCGCGATCAGCGCGATGGGCGAGCAGTACCCCGAGCTGGTGCGCACGGCGGCGAACATCCACACGGTCATCGACGCCGAGGAGGACTCCTTCCTGCAGACGCTCCGCACCGGCACCGCGATCTTCGACACGGCCGTGGCGGAGACCAGGCGGTCCGGCGGCGCGACACTGCCGGGCGAGCAGGCGTTCAAGCTGCACGACACCTACGGCTTCCCGATCGATCTCACCCTGGAGATGGCGTCCGAGCAGGGCCTGCGGGTGGACGAGGACGGCTTCCGCCGGCTCATGCAGGAGCAGCGGGACCGCGCGAAGAGGGACGCCCGCGACAAGAAGACCGGCAACCTCGACGTCTCCGTCCTGGACGAGCTGCTCACCGGCGCCGGCGGCAAGGTCGACTTCACCGGCTACGGCAGCCTGGCCGGTGACGCCCGCCTCGTCGGGCTGCTGGTCGGCGGTGCCAATGTGCCCGCCGCCGGCGAGGGCACCGATGTGGAGGTCGTCCTCGACCGCACCCCGTTCTACGCCGAGGGCGGCGGCCAGCTCGCCGACCACGGCGTGATCCGGCTCGGCAACGGCGCCGTCATCGAGGTGACGGACGTGCAGGCGCCCCTCGCCGGCCTCGTCGTGCACCGCGGGCGCGTCCGCAGCGGCGAGGCGCAGGCGGGCGACACCGCCTACGCCGAGGTCGACGTGGAGCGGCGCCGGGCGATCTCCCGCTCGCACACCGCGACCCACATGGTGCACGCCGGGTTCCGCCGCGCGCTCGGCGAGTCCGCCGCGCAGGCCGGTTCGGAGAACTCGCCCGGCCGGTTCCGGTTCGACTTCACCGCCTCCGGCGCCGTCCCCCCGAGCGTGCTGCGCGATGTCGAGGACGAGGTGAACGAGGTGCTGGTCGGCGACCTGGACGTCCGGGCGTTCCACACCTCGATCGACGAGGCCCGCGCGATGGGCGCGCTCGCGCTGTTCGGTGAGAAGTACGGCGATGAGGTCCGGGTGGTCGAGGTCGGCGACTACTCCCGCGAGCTGTGCGGCGGCACCCATGTCGCCCGCTCCGGGCAGCTCGGCCTGATCAAGGTGCTGGGCGAGTCGTCGATCGGCGCCGGCGTCCGCCGCGTCGAGGCGCTCGTCGGCATCGACGCGTTCCGCTTCCTGGCCCGGGAGAGCGTGCTCGTCGCGCAGCTCGCCGAGCAGATGAAGGCGCGCAAGGAGGAGCTGCCCGAGCGCGTCTCCGGCATCGTCACCCGGCTCCGGGACGCGGAGAAGGAACTGGAGAAGCTCCGCTCCCAGCAGGTCCTCGCGATCGCCGGATCGCTCGCCGACGGCGCGAAGGACGTGGGCGGCATCGCGTTCGTCGGGCACCGCGCCCCGGACGGCACCGGCGCCGACGACCTGCGCAAGCTCGCCGTCGACGTCCGCGGCCGGCTCCAGGCCCGGCCCGCCGTCGTGATGGTGACCGGTGTGCCGAAGGACCGTCCCGTCGTGGTCGTCGCCGTCACCCCGGGCGCCCGCGAGCGCGGCCTCAAGGCGGGCGCGCTCGTCGGCCTCGCCGCCAAGGCCCTCGGTGGAGGCGGCGGCGGCAAGGACGACCTGGCGCAGGGCGGCGGCGCGAACCCGGCGGCGATCGGCGACGCCCTCGCCGCCGTTGAACGAGCAGTAGGGGCCGCGTGAGCCCGGCGGGACGGGGGCAAGCACCGGGGCGGGCGATATGAGGAACGGCGTCCGGCTCGGGGTCGATGTGGGGAGCGTGCGCGTGGGGGTCGCCAAGTGCGACCCCGGCGGCATCCTCGCCTCCCCCCTGGAGACCGTGAAAAGCGGCAAGGGGGACATCGACCGGCTGGTGGAACTGGCCGCCGAGCACGAGGCGATCGAGGTCGTCGTCGGACTGCCGACGTCGCTGTCGGGCCGGGAGGGCCCGGCGGCGCAGGCGGCGCGCAAGTTCGCGGCCAGGCTCGCGGACCGTCTTCCTCCGGAGACGGTCCGACTGCACGACGAGCGGCTCACCACCGTCACCGCCGAGAGCGGGCTGCGGGCCGGGGGAGTCCATGGTCGGGCCAGGCGCAAGGTCGTCGATCAGGCCGCCGCGGCGGTCCTGCTCCAGGCGGCCCTCGACGCGGAACGGTTGACTGGGCGTCCCCCAGGAGAGATCGTCCGGGGGAGTTCATGAACGATTTGGACCTCTTCCCAGATCCGTACGGCGACGGGCGGCTGCCGGAGGAGCGGCTCGGCCGGCGTGACCAGCGGCGCGTCCGCAAACGGCAGAAGCGCCGCAAACGCAGCGGCCGGGCCGCGGCCCTGTTCGCGATGGCGTTCCTGGTGGCGGTGTTCGGCACGGGCGGCGTCCTCGGCTACGCGTGGCTCGACAACCAGTGGCACCCTCCGGACTACACGGGCCAGGGCTCCGGCAAGGTCACGATCCAGATCAAGGAGGGCGCCAGCGGCCTGGTCATCGGCGCGACGCTGGAACGGCATCGGGTGGTCAAGAGCGCCCGCGCGTTCGTGAAGACCTACAACAAGGAGACGCGCGCCTCCAGCGTCCAGCCGGGCTTCTACCAGATGCGGCTGAGGATGTCGTCGGCCGCGGCGATGGCGCTGCTGCTGGACCCGAAGTCGCGGGCCGGGAACCAGATCACGATCCCGGAGGGCCGGCGGGCCGTCGAGGTCTTCGAACTGCTGGCGAAGAAGACCGGGATCTCGGTCAAGGAGTTCCAGGCGGCGGCGAAACGGCCGCGGAACCTCGGGCTGCCGCCGTACGCGAAGGGCAAGGTGGAGGGCTACCTCCACCCGGGCCGCTACGACCTGGACCCGAACGGCTCGGCGGAGCAGATCCTCAAGCAGATGATCGAGCGGTTCAACCGGGAGGCCGCCTCGGTCGACCTGGTCGGCAAGGCGCGCAAGGCGCACATGAACCCGGCGACGGTGATCACGCTCGCCAGCCTCGTCCAGGCGGAGGGCGGCAAGCCCAGCGACCTGCCGAAGATCTCCCGGGTGATCTACAACCGGGTGGAGCGCGGCATGCCGCTGCAGTTCGACACGACGGTCCTGTACGCGCTCAACAGGCGCACGCTGACCGTGACGAACGAGGACCTCAAGGTCGACTCGCCGTACAACACCTACACGCACAAGGGGCTGCCGCCGGGGCCGATCAGCAACCCCGGACCGGACGCGATCGAGGCGGCGATCGCCCCCGAGGACGGGACGTGGCTGTACTTCATCGCCACCGACCCGACGAACAAGGTCACCAAGTTCGCGACGACGGAGCAGGAACGGCAGGCGATCGAGAAGGAGTTCCGGGAGTGGCAGCGCAAGCACCCGGGCCAGTGACGGGGGACCCGCCCGTCCGGCGCGCCGCGGTGCTGGGGTCGCCGATCGCGCATTCGCTGTCGCCGGTGCTGCACCGCGCGGCGTACGCCGCGATGGGCCTGGACACCTGGTCCTACGAGGCGATCGAGTGCGGCGAGGACGGCCTCGCCGCACTCCTCGCCGGTCTCGGCCCCGAATGGGCGGGCCTGTCGCTGACCATGCCGCTCAAGCGGGTCGCGCTGGGTCTGGTCGACTCGGTGTCCGACCTGGCAGTGCGGGTCGGCGGCGCGAACACGATCGTCCTGCGGGACGGGCGGCGGCACGGCGACAACACCGACGTGCACGGCATCGAGACGGCGCTGACGGAGGCGGGCGTCAAGGCGCCGCCGTCGGTGCTGGTGCTCGGCGGCGGGGCCACGGCGGCGTCCGCGCTGGCCGCGCTCGCCCGGCTCGGCGCCGCCGAAGCGGTGCTCGCGGTCCGGACACCCGAGCGCGCCGCCGGGGCCGCCGAGGTGGGGGAGCGGTTCGGGCTCACCGTCCGGGTCGTGCCGCTGGACCGGGTGCCCGCGCACCTTCCGGCCGAGCTGGTGGTGTCGACGCTGCCGGGACGGGTGGCCGACGCGTTCGCCGAACCGGTCGCCGCGTCGGGCGCGGCCCTGTTCGACGTGGTGTACGCGCCGTGGCCCACGGCGCTCGCGGCGGCGGTGCGGCGGGCCGGCGGGACGGTCGTGGGCGGTTTCCCGATGCTGCTGCACCAGGCCGTCCGGCAGGTGACGCTGATGACGGGCCGCGCGGACGTGCCGGTGGAGGCGATGCGCGCCGCCGGGGAGGCGGAGCTGGCGCGCCGCGCCTGACCGCCCCGGCCGGTCAGGGCGGCGCCGGCGGCGGGCCGCGCGGGGTGCGGCGGCGCTTCACCGACTCGTCGACGCCGGCGAGGACGATGGGCAGGATCACGCTCAGCCAGAAGTCCTTCCAGCCCCACATGCCCGCCGTGACGCCCAGCGCGCTGGCGCCGCACACGAGGCTCAGCAGGAACGCCGCCCAGTGCCGCCGCGTAAAGCCCACCGGGTCGATGACGCGGCGGTGCGGCAGGAGGTCGGCCAGGGGGCGTTCCCGGGCGTGGGACCGCTGCACGACGGTCGCGTCCGGCAGCCAGTGCAGGACGTCGGCGTTCCCGGCGAGCGGGAGGCGGCTGAGCGCGACGAGCGTCTCCAGCCGCCACCACAGCGTCCACAGCGAGGTGCGTCCGCTGCCGGGGTGGCCGTTCCAGCGCGGGTCGGCGACCTCGCCGCGCACCAGCGTCCGGAACGCGCGCGCGACGACCGGGCCGTGCGGGCCGCGCGGGTCGCGCAGCAGCGCGGTCAGCGCGATCGGCAGCCCGTAGTGCCAGAGCGCGAGCCGCCACACCGGGTCCGGCCCCTGCGGGTCCGCGCCGCGGTGCGGGGAGACACGGTGCGGGGAGACGTCGTAGGTCTCGATCCACGTGTGGTCGTCGTCGGGGTCGAGGTGCTCCAGCAGCCAGTCGTAGGCGTCCAGCAGCCGTTCGGTTCTCAGGCCGGGACGGGCCTCCGCCAGCGTGACCAGCGCGAACGCCGTGTGGGTGACGGTGGGCCCGGCCGCGGGGGTCGGCCCCCAGCCGGGACGGTGCGCGGTCCGGTCGGCGGTCAGCCACTCCACGCCCCGGTCGACCGCCGGGTCGTAGGGGTTGAGCTGGCTGAGCGCGCGGAGCGCCAGGCACGTCGGCCATACGCGGGACGGGCAGCCGTGCAGCGAGCCCCATCCGCCGTCGGTGTTCTGGTTGCGCAGCAGCCACCGGTAGGCGCGCCTGAGGTCGGGCGCGTCGTCGCGCAGGTCGCAGCGGGCGCGGGCGAGGAACCGCGCGATCCAGCCGGTCGCCTCCACCACCGGCATGCCGAGGCTGGTCTTGGTGGCCCAGCCGCCGTCCCGCAGCGGGTCGCCGGAGCGGGTCTGCCGCGCGGCGAGGAAGGCCAGGCCCTCGT
Organism: Actinomadura formosensis NBRC 14204; assembly: GCF_001552155.1. Taxonomy (GTDB): domain Bacteria; phylum Actinomycetota; class Actinomycetes; order Streptosporangiales; family Streptosporangiaceae; genus Spirillospora; species Spirillospora formosensis. Next base: position 66,881 of record NZ_BCQQ01000012.1, read on the forward strand.
CGAAGTACTCGAAGGAACGTCCGGCCTCCGCGAACGCCATCAGCCCGAGCGCCGTCGCGGTGGTGCCGGGCTCCGGCCGGGCCAGCTCGTGGTACCAGCCGCCGCCGGAGCCGCGCGCGGGCGTGTAGGTGTCGCGCAGGACGTCCAGCGACTCGTTCAGCCGCGTTTCGAGCACGGCCATGTCGATGACGGGGACGTCGGCGCCGCGGGGCCGGTGCCTTCCGGGCAGGGCGGCGGGACGGTCGGCGCCGGGGGCCGGTGCGGGGAGGGGAGGAGTCTGGTGCACGGTATCGCCTTCTGCTCCAGTTGTTCCCGTCCGGCCAGGCTTTGTACCCCGCGGGTTCCATGTCTGTGTCATGGCCGGACGGACCGCCGGGGCCGTGCGCCGGGCACGCTGGAAGGAGCCTGGAGAGGCATGGTCCCCCGTTCCGTGGTGCTGGAGGAGGCGTGGCCGAGCCGACGGCGTGGAGCGCGCCGGGTCATGAGTGCGTCCTGTGCCCGCCCCTGCGGTTCCGGTTCAACGGCATGGCCGATCTCCCCGGTGAGTCCGGTGTGATCGCCCGCGACCGTGACTTCCTGCTCATCCCGGACGTGGCACCGCTCGCCGAGGGACACGTCCTGCTGGTCACCCAGGAGCATCGCCAGTGCGCGGGAGAGTTCGGCCGGAAGATGTGGGAACGCGCGCTCCGGTGGCGCGACCGCGTCGCCCACCTCTACCGCGTCGCCTACGGGAGCGGTGAACTGCTGCTGTTCGAGCACGGACCGGCGACCTCGCAGGGCGGCGGCGCCTGCATCGACCACATGCACTGGCATCTCCTGCCCGGCACACCGGGCGTGCGCGCGGTGGTGGAGGCGCGCGGGCGCCCCGGAGCGCCCGCCGACCTCGTCGCCCTCCGGGCCTGCTTCCGCGCCGGCCGCTCTTATCTCCTGATCGAGGAGAACGAGGTCATGACCGTCCACCCGGGGGACGGCGTCGAGAGCCAGTTCCTGCGCTGGGCCGTGACGGCCGCCGGGCCGGATGTGACATGGCGCTGGCAGGAGACGTTCGGCCTGCCCGCCGGCAGGCGGCGCTTCCTGCGCACGCTCACCGCGCTGCGCGCGGCGCTGACCGCCCCGCCGGCCGGGGATCAGCCTCCCGACAGCCACCAGTAGAGTTCGCACGCGGCCAGCCGGTCCCCGAACCCGGCGCGCCGCACACCGTCCGCGTAGCCGGTGGAGTACTCCATGAGCAGGCACCCGCGCCGGTAGGCGAGGACGCGCTCCAGGGCCGTCGCGCCGAACCGCAGCAGCCACAGCGGACGGCCCGGCACGGCGCGGTCCAGCACCGGCGGCAGGCGGCGCACTTCGCCCCCGTCCGCCGGCGCCGGGTGCCCGAGGAGGCGCGCCAGCGTGGGCGCCTCGGCGAAGACCAGGTCCGCGCAGGCCAGCGCCGGCAGCACCGCGGACGCCGGGAGCCGCGCGTCGATGTCGTGCGGGACGAGGTCGAACGCGATCCGCGTCCCCGCCGCACGGGCGATGCGCGCCGCCTCCCGCAGCGCCTCCCGCGAGACCGGGGACAGCACCGAGTACCCGTCCATGACGAGCACGTCCGCGGCCCCGATCCCGGCCGCCTCCGCCCGGACCTCCGCCGCGGTGAGCCGCCGCCCCGGCGGCTCGTCCTGGACGACCAGGAGCCGGACGCCCGGCCCGTTCCCGCACGGACGGTCGCGCAGCATCACCGAGACGCCGTTCGGCACGCCCGCCTCGACGCGCAGCCGGCCGTCCGCGCCGATCCGCCGCAGTTCGCGGCGGATCACCGGCGTGTAGTCGTCCTCGCCGATCTTCGCCAGCACGCTCACCCGGCCGAAGTAGCGGGCCGCGTACCGGGCCAGGTTGACCGCCGTCCCCGCGACCACGGCCCGCGCCGGGGCGTAGGTGAGGCGGTCGGCGCCCAGTTCGGCGAACCGGATGTCCGGCAGGGACGCGCGGACCTCCACCCCGGCGTCCCCGATGACGAACAGCGAGAAACGGCGCTCGGCCACGCCGTCAAGACCCGGCCACTCGGCCGGCGAACGCGACGGGCCCATACGCGGCGATCAGACGGCGGGCGGCAGGAACGCCCGCATCACCGGACGCAGGCTCGGGATGAGTTCGTACCGGTCGATCTCGTCCAGCGGCACCCAGGCGCAGCCGTCCAGATGGTCGCTCGTGTCCTGGTTCTCCAGGGTGGCGTCCAGCGTCACCGGCCGGCAGTGGCGCGCCGCCGCGACGACGCGTATCCGCCCGCCCTGCGGTCTGCGGCGGTCGGGCATGAACCACTGCCACAGATGGAACGGCGGCCCCGGATCGATCTTGAGGCCGACCTCCTCCCAGACCTCCCGGCGGATGTGGTCGTCGAGGTCCAGGTCGGTGTCCGGCTCCAGCCGCCCGCCGGGCACCTCCCAGCGGCCCGGATGGAACGGGTCGGACGCGGACTTGCGGACCAGCAGCAGCCGTCCGGCGGACACGATGAACGCCTTCTGCGCGAACTGCAGGCCGATCGTCGACAAGGCGGTGAGGGGGCCGGCGGCGCCGGCCTCGACCGAGGGCATCGCGGGAACAACCTCCCTGGTGCCGGGCCCACCGGGCCGTCTGCGCTCTACCGTAACAATCCCGTGCCCGCGTGCCGAGACGCCGGACGGGCCAGAAGAGCGTCACCGTCCCGGCCCCGGGAATGGGGGGCCGCCCGAGGCTGTTGACACAGGTGGCGTACCTCACGAAGGCGGCCGCGTCCACCGCGGGCCACGGTTTCGCGGTGGCGCGGCGGGTCCCGCCGGGTGGTATTCTTGGTGGCCGACCGGCCCTGTGCGCGCGATCCGAGTGGTGGCGTGTGCCGGGCGCTCAAGCGGAGGCCACCTCCCACCTGACCGGCTGGAAGGCCGGTGGGTTTCGGTCCGGCGAACGGGCTTGAACGTCCGTCTCGCCGTCGTCCCCGGACGGGTGTCCGTCCAGGGAGACCGAAGGTGGCCCCGTACGTGAGTCGTGCGGGGCTTTTCTCGTGGAAGCCTCGGGGTACGACCGGTCCAACGAACTTGAGAACGGCCCCAAGGAGGTCCCATCAGCGCCGAACCGCGTATCAACGACCGCATTCGCGTGCCCGAGGTCCGGCTCGTCGGCCCGAACGGCGAACAGGTGGGCATCGTGCCCATCGCCAAGGCCCTTGAACTCGCACGTGAGGCGGACCTCGACCTCGTCGAGGTGGCGCCCACCGCGCGTCCGCCCGTCGCGAAGCTCATGGACTACGGCAAGTTCAAGTACGAGTCCGCGATGAAGGCGCGTGAGGCGCGGAAGAACCAGGCGCACACGGTCATCAAGGAGATCAAGCTCCGCCCGAAGATCGACCCGCACGACTACGAGACCAAGAAGGGTCACGTGGTGCGGTTCCTGAAGGCCGGGGACAAGGTGAAGGTCACGATCATGTTCCGTGGTCGTGAGCAGTCCCGTCCCGAGCTGGGGTACCGGCTGCTGCAGCGGCTCGCCGACGACGTCGAGGAGCTCGGCTTCGTCGAGTCGCGGCCCAAGCAGGACGGCCGGAACATGATCATGGTGATCGGTCCGCACAAGAAGAAGGTGGCCCGCGGGCAGGAGACCGAGACCGCCTGACGGCCGCCCGGGATCGGCCTCGCGGCGGCCCCGACTCCGCGACCTCGCGGCTGAGCGGGGTCGCGGCGCACGTACATTGAAGCCTGACCTGGCGCGTCCACGGGAGCCGTGTGATGCGCCGATCAGGCGCGCCCCCGTGCGGACCGCGCGGGGGCCGGAATGAGGGAGACGACGGCGACCATGCCGAAGACCAAGACCCACAGCGGTGCCAAGAAGCGCTTCAAGCTGACCGGCTCCGGCAAGGTGATGCGCCGCCGCGCCAACAAGAACCACCTGCTCGAGCACAAGCCGACCAAGCGGACGCGCCGGCTGTCCGGCCCGGCCGTGGTGGCCGACGCCGACGCCAAGAACATCAAGAAGCTGCTGCGCAAGTAGCACTCGACCAGGTACATCAGCGACCGGCCGAGGCCCGTGCGGCCCGGCCCCCACGAAGGAGTTCAGCACGTGGCACGCGTGAAGAGGGGCGTCAACGCCGCCAAGAAGCGCCGGGTCGTCCTGGAGCGGTCGAGCGGCTACCGCGGGCAGCGTTCCCGCCTGTACCGCAAGGCCAAGGAGCAGCAGCTCCACTCGATGACCTACGCCTTCCGGGACCGCAAGGACCGCAAGGGCCAGTTCCGCCGGCTGTGGATCCAGCGGATCAACGCCGCGGCCCGCGCCAACGGCATCACCTACAACCGGTTCATCCAGGGTCTGAAGGCCGCGGAGGTCGAGGTCGACCGCCGCATGCTCGCCGAGCTGGCCGTGAACGACGCCGCGGCGTTCGCCACGCTCGTCAAGGTGGCCAAGGACGCGCTCCCGACCGAGGGTTCGGAGGCGGCCTGAGCCGGGCGACCGGCATACGGGCGATCACAGCGACATGGCGGGCCGCGAGCTGACCTCTCTCCGATCACCACGGGTGAAGGCCGCTCGGCGGCTCGCCAAACGCGCCTTCCGGCGCCGCGAGAACCGGTTCCTCGCCGAGGGGCCGCAGGCGGTGCGGGAGGCGCTGCAGATCCCCGGCGGGCTCGCCGAGCTGTTCACCACCGCCGAGGCGGAGACCCGCCATCCCGAGCTGGTGCTCGCCGCCGAGCGCGCGGGCGCACCGGTGCTGCGCGTCAGCGGCGAGGTCATGGCGGAGCTGGCGCAGACCGTCACCCCGCAGGGGCTGCTGGCGGTGTGCGAGTTCGTCGACGTCCCGCTCGCCAAGGCGCTGGAGACCGGTCCCCGGCTGGTGACCGTGCTCGCGCACGTCCGCGACCCCGGGAACGCGGGCACCGTGCTGCGCACCGCCGACGCCGCCGGCTCGGAGGCGGTCGTGTTCACCGACGCGTCCGTCGACCCCTACAACGGCAAATGCGTGCGCGCTTCGGCGGGCAGCCTGTTCCACCTGCCGGTCGTCACCGGCCCGCGGTTCGATGCGCTGATCCCCGAGCTGAAGGGCGCGGGCCTCACCGTGCTCGCCGCCGACGGCGCGGGTGACCGCACCCTCGACGAGGCGATCGACGGGGGACTGCTCGCGCGGCCCACCGCCTGGGTGTTCGGGAACGAGGCGTGGGGTCTGCCCGACGAGATACTCCGGCACGTGGACGAGGTCGTGCGCGTGCCCATCTACGGACGCGCCGAGAGCCTGAACCTGGCGACGGCCGCGGCCGTATGCCTGTACGCCTCGGCGCGTGCCCAGCGCGGGACGTGACGGCGGGGCCCGGTAAGCCGATCGTCCGCGCTGGTAAGGCCGCCCTCCGGGGGGCGGCAGCCCGTCCGGAAGGCTACAGATGCCTTTCCGCCGGGCGGTTTCCGGGTCCCGCAAGGTGCCCGACTCCGGCTAGAGTCTCTTTTCGACAGGCCGCGTTCCCGTCGGTGTTCTGGAGGCCGCTGTGGGCGGAGAGGAGTCCCCTCTCATGGCCGCGCGCGTACCCGAGCGAGGGTTCGGGCCTGGCCCTGAGCGGGGCGCGGCGGACGACCTGCCCGACGGGCTGCTGGTCGCCGACCGGAACGCCCGCGTGGTGGTGTTCAACGCCGCCGCCTCGCGGATCACCGGGATCGCCGCCGCGTCCGCCGTCGGCCGCGACTTCCGCGACGTCCTGCTGCTGCACGATGCCGAGGGCCGCGACTGGTGGAAGTGCCTGGCCCCCTATGACGGCCTGAACACCCGCACCCGCCACCCCGAGCGCGCGCTGTTCCTTCCCGGCGGCACCGAGGTGCTGGTGACCGCCGCCTACCGGCGCGATGACCGGGGCCGGGTAGAACGGTTCACGGTGTGCCTGCGCGACGCCGTGCACCGCGCCCGCCAGGAACGCGACCGCGCCGACCTCGTCTCCACCGTCGCCCATGAGCTGCGCTCCCCGCTGACCAGCGTGAAGGGCTTCACCGCGACGCTGCTGGCCAAGTGGCACCGCTTCAACGACGACCAGAAGCGCGTCATGCTGGAGACCGTCAACGCCGACGCCGACCGCGTCACCCGGCTGATCACCGAGCTGCTGGACGTGTCCCGCATCGAGGCGGGCCGGCTGGAGATGCACCGCCAGGTCGTCGACCTGCCCGAGGAGGTCCGCAAGGTCATCGCGGGCCGGGTCGCGGCCGGCGATCCCGAGGACCGGTTCCACTTCGAGGCGCGCGGTGAACTGCCCGAGATGTGGCTCGATCCCGACAAGATGGACCAGATCCTCGGTAACCTCCTGGAAAACGCGGTGCGTCACGGGGCGGGTACTGTCACCATTGTGGTGGAGCCGGACGCGCATAAGGAGGGAGCGGCCGTGTCGGTGCGCGACGAGGGCGAGGGCATTCCGCCCGAGGCCGTTCAGCGCGTCTTCCGGCAGTTCTGGCGCGGCCCCGGCGGCAACCGCCGCGGCGGCACCGGCCTCGGGCTCTACATCGTCAAGGGCCTGGTCGAGGCGCACGGCGGCATGATCACCGTGCGGCGGGCACCCGGTGGCGGCGCCGAGTTCCGATTTACCGTGCCCGCAGGGGCCCCCGACCACGCCGGCTGAGCGCGCCGCACGCCGCCGGCACGGCACGGTCACCGGGCCCCTGGACGGGCCAGCGCGTCACGCGCACGCTTTCCGGATTCCCACCGCCCGCGCACTAGACTGCGGGCGTCCCACGCCGACCGGAGTCGATCACACCACCATGTCTGCACCCAACAAGTCCTATGACCCCGTCGAGGTGTCCGCGCTGCAGCCCGAGGAGCTGGAGCGGGCCCGTGGCGAGGCGCTCGCGGCGATCGCCGCGGCCGCCGACCTCGACACGCTGAAGCAGGTCCGCCTGGCGCACGCCGGAGACCGCTCCCCGCTGGCCCTCGCCAACCGGGAGATCGGCGCGCTGCCGCCCGCGGCCCGCGCCGACGCCGGCAAGCGCATCGGCGCCGCCCGCGGCGCCGTCTCCAAGGCGCTGAAGGAGCGCCAGGCCGAACTGGAGGAGGAACGCGACCGGCGCGTCCTCGTGGAGGAGACGGTCGACGTCACCCTCCCGTGGGACCGGGCGCCGCGCGGCGCCCGCCACCCGCTGACCACGATGCAGGAGCGGATGGCCGACGTCTTCGTCTCCCTGGGCTTCGAGATCGCCGAGGGCCCCGAGGTCGAGGCGGAGTGGTTCAACTTCGACGCGCTCAACTTCAAGCCCGACCACCCGGCCCGCACGATGCAGGACACGTTCTTCGTCGGATCGGAGGAGACCGGCCTGGTGATGCGCACGCACACCTCGCCGGTGCAGATCCGGGCGCTGCTGTCGCACGAGCCGCCCGTCTACGTGGTGGTCCCGGGCCGGACGTTCCGCACCGACGAGCTGGACGCCACGCACAGCCCCGTCTTCCACCAGCTGGAGGGCCTCGCGATCGACGAGGGACTGACGATGGCCGACCTGCGCGGCGGCATCGACGCGTTCGTCACCGGCATGTTCGGCGAGGGGCTGAAGACGCGGTTCCGGCCGTCGTACTTCCCGTTCACCGAGCCGTCCGCCGAGGTGGACATGCAGTGCTTCGTGTGCCGGGGCGCGTCCGCCGAGCCGGGCGCCGACCCGTGCCGGACCTGCAGCTCGGAGGGCTGGATCGAACTGGGCGGCTGCGGCATGGTCAACCCGCGGGTGCTGGTGGCCTGCGGCGTCGACCCCGGCCGCTACAGCGGCTGGGCGTTCGGGCTGGGCGTCGAGCGGACGCTGATGTTCCGGCACGGCGTGGAGGACATGTACGACATGGTGGAGGGCGACGTCCGGTTCACCCTCCCGTTCGGGATGGAGATCTGATGCGGGCCCCGCTTTCCTGGCTGCGCGAGTACGTCGAGCTGCCGGCCGGTGTCACGGGCCGCGCGCTGGCCGAAAGGCTGATCGCGGCGGGCCTGGAGGTCGAGACCGTCGAGCGGGCCGGCGCCGACCTCGCCGGCCCGCTCGTCGTCGGCGAGGTCCTGGCGATCGAGGAGCTGACCGGCTTCAAGAAGCCGATCCGCTACTGCCAGGTGAACGTCGGCGACGCCAACGGCACCGGCGAGCCGCAGAACATCGTGTGCGGCGCCACCAATTTCGCGGTCGGTGACCGCGTCGTCGTCATCCTGCCCGGCGGCGTGCTGCCCGGCGGTTTCCAGATCGGTGCCCGCAAGACCTACGGTCATCTGTCCGAGGGCATGATCTGCTCGGTCCGCGAGCTCGGCATCGGCGAGGATCACGACGGCATCCTCGTCCTGCCGCCGGACACGGCGGTCGGCGCGGACGCGATCGAGCTGCTCGGGCTGCGCGACGACGTCCTCGACATCGCCGTCACGCCCGACCGCGGCTACGCCCTGTCGATCCGCGGCATCGCCCGCGAGGCCGCCACCGCGTACGGGGTGCCGTTCAAGGACCCGGCGGACGTGGAACTGCCCCCAGAGGACGGGGCGAGCGGAGCGTATCCGGCGAGCATCGGGGATCCGACCGCGTGCGACCGGTTCGTCCTGCGGGAGGTGCGCGGTTTCGACCCGGACGCGAGGACCCCGCTGTGGATGCAGGTCCGCCTGCACCGCGCCGGGATGCGCCCGGTGTCGCTCGCCGTGGACATCACCAACTACCTGATGCTCGAACTCGGCCAGCCGCTGCACGCGTTCGACCGGGGCAGGCTCACCGGCCCGATCGTGGTGCGGCGTGCCGCGCCGGGCGAGAAGCTGGAGACGCTCGACCACGTCAAGCGGACCCTCGACCCCGAGGACATCCTCATCACCGACGAGTCGGGGCCGATCTCCATGGCCGGCACGATGGGCGGCCTCGCCACCGAGATCGGCGAGCGCTCGTCCGACATGGTCATCGAGGCCGCGCACTTCGACGCCATCGGCACCGCCCGGATGAGCCGCCGGCACCGGCTGCACAGCGAGGCGTCCTACCGGTTCGAGCGGGGCGTCGACCGCGAACTGCCGCTCCACGCCTCCTACCGGGCGGCTCAGATGCTCGCCGGGCTGGGCGGCGCGGAGATCGTGCCGGGCGTCACCCATGCCGAGGCGCCGGCCGGGCGGGTCACGGTCACGATGCCCGCCGATCACCCCGACCGGGTCGCGGGCGTCACCTACGGGCGGGACGCGGTCGTCCGCCGCCTGGAGCAGGTCGGCTGCACGGTGACCGGCGACGGCCTCCTGACGGTGGCGCCGCCGTCCTGGCGTCCGGACCTGACCGACCCGAACGACCTCGCCGAAGAGGTGATCCGCCTCGAAGGGTACGAGGACATCCCGGCACGGGCCCCGCGCCCGGTCGCCGGCAGGGGCCTGACCCCGCGGCAGCGGCTGCGCCGCCGCATCGGCCGCGTCCTCGCCGGCGCCGGCTACGTCGAGGCGCTCGCGTTCCCGTTCGTCGCCGAGAAGGACCTGGACGGCCTCCAGCTTCCCGCCGACGACGAACGCCGCCGGACGCTGCGCCTGGCGAACCCGATGTCGGAGCAGGAGCCGCTGCTGCGCACCACGCTGCTGCCGGGCCTGCTCAAGGTCCTCGCGCTGAACGTGGGACGCGGCTTCGGCGACGTCGCCCTGTTCGAGGTGGGCGTGGTGTTCCGTCCGCGTCCGGACGGGCCGGCCGTCGCGCCGCGCCTGCCCGTGGACCGCGGTCCGACGGCCGAGGAGATCGCCTCGCTGGAGGCCGCGCTGCCCGACCAGCCGCACCGGGTGGCGGTCGTGCTGTCCGGCGACCGCGAGCCGTCGGGCTGGTGGGGCGAGGGACGCCCGGCGCTGTGGGCGGACGCGATCGAGGCCGCCCGCACGGTGGCCCGCGAGGTCGGCGTCGAGCTGACGGTCAAGGCCGACCAGCACGCCCCGTGGCACCCGGGCCGGTGCGCCGCGCTCTACGTGGGCGACACCCTGGTCGGTCACGCCGGCGAGCTGCACCCGCGCGTCACCAAGGCGTACGGGCTGCCGGCCCGGTCGTGCGCGATGGAGCTGGAGCTGCGCCGCCTCGGCGACCCGGTCCCGGTCCGCGCGCCGCACGTGTCGTCCTACCCGGTCGCCACCCAGGACGTCGCGCTGATCGTCGACTCCGCGGTGCCCGCCGCCGAGGTGGAGGCGGCGCTGCGCGACGGCGCGGGCGACCTGCTGGAGGCGATCCGGCTGTTCGACGTCTACACCGGCGAGCAGGCGGGGGAGGGCCGCAAGTCCCTGGCCTACTCGCTGCGCTTCCGCGCCCCGGACCGCACCCTGACCGCCGAGGAGGCGTCGCAGGCCCGTGACGCCGCCGTCACGGCGGCGTCCGACCGCACGGGAGCCGTCCTGCGCGGCGCCTGACGAACACCGCGGCGCCTGACGAACACCGACGTGCCCCGGACCCGTGACGGGTCCGGGGCACGTCCCCGTCTCACCCCGCGTAGCCGAGGGTCCCGTCGCGGCGCCCCACGGCGACCAGCCGGTCCATCGACAGCGCCGCCACCGCGTACCAGCCCGCCCCGACCAGCGCCTCGGTCCCGAGCAGGCTCATGATGTGGCCGGTGGACGCGCCGCCGAGGATGCCGCGCACCGCCTCCAGCCCGTGCACGACGGGAAGCGCCTGCGCCGCGACCCGCAGCGGCCCGGGCCAGACCCCGACCGGGACGTTCACACCCCCGAACGTCATGATGATTCCGTAGGCGAAGTTCAGCACCAGCCATTCGACGCCCCGCAGCCGCAACGCGACACCCGCCAGCGCGCAGCCGTACCCGTAGCTGCTGACGAGGATGAGCACGATGACCGGCATCGCGTATCCGGCCCGCGGCCACGGCAGCGGCACGCCCAGCAGCGGCGGCAGGACGAGCCACGCGACCGATGCGCTGGTCAGCCCGGTCACCGTCCACTGCAGCCCGCGCCCCAGGTACACCGGCAGGTGCCCGGAGGGGGCGATGGCCAGCAGCGGCAGCGTCCCCGTGCGCCGCTCACCGGCCAGCGAGATCACCACGATCGTGGACTCCAGGCAGGCCAGCACCACGATGTTGCCGACCAGCACGTACCGCATGGTGGCCTCGTCGCCGACGTAGCGGCCCAGCAGGGCGTAGAAGGTGGCCTGGCAGAGCAGCCGCATCAGCCACCCGAACGTCCACGTCCGCCAGGTGTAGACGGCGCCCATCTCGGCGAACCCGAGGATCAGCGACTCCCGGACGATCCTGAGCACGTGCCTCATGCGAACCCCACCGTCCCCTCCCGGCGCGCCCGGTTCACATAGCGCCGCGTCAGCCACAGCCCCGCCGCCATCGCCGCCGCGCCCAGCCCCAGGATCGCCGCGACCGACCAGGGCCAGCCGCGGGCGTCTCCGCGCACCGAGCCGCGCAGCAGTTCCGCGCTCCACGACAGGAACACCACGCGGCTGAGGGGATGCAGCCAGCCGGGCAGCACCGTGACCGGGACGAGGATCCCGCCGAGGATGTAGAACGGGTAGCCGAGGGAGTTCTGGAGGACGTCCCGCGCCCGCGACACCACGAGCACCGCCGACAGCAGCGTCGCGGTCCCGACCGTGGCCAGGCAGGTGATCGCCACCGCGAGCGCGAACAGCGCGGGGTCGGCGACCGCCAGGACCCGGCCGAACCCGAGGGCCGCCACCAGCCACGACTCCGCGAACGCCGCCGCGCCGACCAGCACCACCATCGCGACCCGGCCGGCCACCACCGGGCCGAGCGGGACGGGCGTCGCGATCATCGGGGAGAACCGCCCGGCCCAGCGGTCCTCGGGGACGATGCGCCCGGCGTAGTCGAGCGCGGCGACCCAGAGCCCGATCAGCCCCGGCGCCAGGACGGCGTTCGCCACGACGTCCGGGCGGTGCGCCGTCACGGTCAACGCCAGCATCGTCGTGGTCTGCATGGGCGCGATGAGCAGGATGAGCGTGTGCTCGGGATCGCGCCGCGACAGCGCGAGCTGCAGCAGGACCGCATGCCACATCACCCGGAGCGTGCTCATACGCGCATCCCGCGGTCGCCGACCGTGCGCAGGTAGACCTCTTCGAGGGTCGGTTCGCCGCGCCGGGCGGTGAGCACGTCGCGCTCCAGCAGCCAGGCGAGGACGCGGCGGGTCCCGTCCCGGCCGGCCGTGTGGACGCGCCAGCCGGTCCCGTCCCGCCGCTCGACGTCGCTCACGTCGGGCAGCAGGGCCAGGGCCTCGGTGAGGGCCGGGTCGGGGTGGGTGAAGTCGACGCACTCGCGGTCACCGAGGAACCGCCCGACCCGCGCGGGGTCCCCGGTCAGCAGCATCCGGCCGCGGTCGATCAGCGTCACCCGGTCGCACAGCGCCGCCGCCTCGTCCATGTCGTGGGTGGCGAGCAGGAACGTGCGGCCCTCCGCGCGCAGTTCGAGGACGAGCCGCCGGAAGGCCCCGGCCGCGACCGGGTCGAGCCCGGACGTCGGCTCGTCCAGGAACAGCACGCGCGGCTCGTGCAGCAGCCCGCGCGCCAGGTGCAGCCGCTGCCGCATCCCGCGCGAGAACGTCTCCACCCGGTCGTCCGCCCGGCCGGCGAGCCCGACCCGCTCCAGCAGCGCGTCGGCGCGCCTGCGGGCGGTCCGGGTGTCGAGCTTGTGGAGCGCACCCCAGAACCGCAGGTTGCGGCGGGCGGTCAGCCGGTCGTAGAGGCCCCGGTCGCCGCCGAGGACGAGCCCCACCAGCGATCGGACGGCACGCGTGTCGGCCACGACGTCGTGGCCGAGGACCCGCGCCGTCCCGGCCGACGGCAGCAGCACGGTGGAGAGGATCTGGACGAGGGTGGTCTTGCCCGCCCCGTTCGGCCCGAGCAGCCCGTGGATCTCGTTCTGCCCGATGGTCATGGTCAGGTCGTCGAGGGCGACGACGGGGTCCCGGTGCCTGCGCGAGTAGGTGCGGCGCAGCCCGGAGGTGTGCACGGCGGCTTCCATGTCCTCGACCGTCGCCCTAAGACGTGTGCCCGGACCATAAGCCCGCGCCTCAGATCGCCCGCCGGGCGGCTAAGCCAGGCCGCGGTCGCGGGCGGTGGCGGCGGCCTCGGCGCGGGAGGAGGCACCGAGTTTGGCGAGGATGTTGGAGATGTGGACGCTGGCGGTCTTGGGGGAGATGACCAGTTCCTCGGCGATCTCCCGGTTGGTGCGTCCGCGTGCCAGCAGGCGGATCACCTCCGATTCGCGGGCGGTCAGCGGCCCCCCGGACGGTCCGGCGAGGCCGGCGCGGCGGGCGCGTTCGCGGACGCGGCGGGCCAGGGGCGCGGCGCCGAGGCG
>NZ_BCQQ01000013.1 GCF_001552155.1 Actinomadura formosensis NBRC 14204
GCTCGCCCTCGAACTCGTCGAATCGCCCGCGCACCCTGGTGGCCATCGTGTGCCGGGCGACGAACCCGATCCGGGTGTGAACGGTATCGAGGACGTAGTCGCCGGTCAGCCCGCTGAGATCGGTCATGTTCGGTAACTCCTTTAGGGAAATGAGGTCGTCAGGTCGCAGGAACGGCCGTCCGCAGTGCCGCCCTCAATCTGGGCCGCTCTGGGTGCACGTTTTGTAGGAAGAACCGGAATTCACCGCGGCGGTGCCGGGACTGGAGCCGGCGGCACCGAATCAGGCGGTGCTGGAGGTGGTGAAAGCCGAGTACACCTTGCCGGCGAGCTCGTCCTGTACCACCCCAGGGAGGGTGCGCTTTCGTCTGCGCGCCCTCGGCGGCAACTGGGCGCCGGGCCGTGCACGGTGCCTGCGGCGCTGTAGTAAATGATCGCGACGTTTCACGGGCCGGTTTCCCTCCTCTGCTCACGGTTCACCGGTCCGACGACACAGCCGCCCGGAATGTGACGCGGGCACGCCGACCTCACACTTGTTCGCGATGTCCCGGCGGACCGAGTGAACGCAGACGCGGCCGAGGGAGTTGGGCGCGATGAGGCCGCATTCGCGGACAGCGACTCGATGGAGCGGTGGCGTTCCCGCATATGCGCAGGCCCGGCCCGGATCGGGAGATCCGGGCCGGGCCGAGGTTCAGCCACCTGTTCAGCTCGACATGCCGGCGAACACACCGGGCTCGTACGACCCGCCCTTCTGGCGCAGGATCACGCCGAGCCGGTTGGCCGCGTTGATCATCGCGACCAGGGAGACCAGCGCGACGATCTCGTCGTCGTTGTAGTGCTTGCGCGCCTCGGCCCAGGTCTCGTCGGACACGGCCTGGTGGGCGTCTGCGAGCCGGGTGCCCTCCTCCGCGAGCGCCAGCGCGGCCCGTTCGGCCTCGGTGAACACCGTCGACTCGCGCCAGGCGGCCACCAGATTGATCCGGACCACGGTCTCACCGGCGGCCGCGGCCTCCTTGGTGTGGGCGTCGACACAGAAACCGCACCCGTTGATCTGGCTGACGCGCAACTCCACCAGTTCCTGGAGGGCCCTGGGCAACGGCGACTCCTGGATCACCAGGCTGACGTTGGCGATCCGCTTACCGATCTTGGCGCCGAGCTCGTTGGCGAACAGGTTGAAACGAGGTTCCATGACTTCGTCCTCACTCGTTGAGGGGTAGATGCCGCGCGGTTCGTTCGCGCGGGGCCCTGACGAACACGAGATGCCGGGCGTCCGCCGCTTGTGACGGCACGGTCATGTGACGTACGCCACCGGCCTCGTCTGGGTGGCCCACATCGCCTTGGCCGTCCCGCCCGCCGATCTCACAGGCGGATGGGCTGTCTCGTCCCGGCCGGACTACGCCACCGCGTTCACCAGACCCGGCACCAAGACGAATACGCCATCACCGCTCGATCAACCGCATCCCCGCGTTCGAGCCGCACCCGAGTCGAACAGCAGCGGTGAACGACGGCACAAGGCGTGTTGCACCTGGTCATGCGGGCAACCGGGGGCAACTGCGCAACGCCTTCAGTGCCAGGCTTTGGGACCCTCCTGGCTCCGGCACCACTCCATGGCAAGCGTCAGGGTGGTGAGGTCCTTCGGCTTGCCGAGCGACAGTCCGGTGATGCGCTCGACGGTCCGCAGCCGGTTCCGCACGGTGTTGCGGTGCCGCAGCGTGAGGGCGGCGATCTCGGTCACCGACCCCGTTCCGTCGATGTAGGCGTCGAGCGTCTCGAACACGGCCGCGCGTTCGTGATGCGGCAGCGCGTACAACGGGCCGAGGATCTCCTCGGCCAGGGCGGCGGCGACCTCGTGGTCGGCGGCGACCACCGTCGCCGGCCAGTTCGCGCTGAGCAACTGGACTCCCGGCGCGACCAGTGCCGGAATCACCGCACGCGCCAGGCGGCTGCCCCGCGGAATGCCCGCGAGCCCGTCGACGACCGCCGCACCGCATTTCCAGCTCGACAGTGGTTCGAGCAGGGCGACGATGTCCGCGGCTCTTCGGCCGGCCAGCAGCACGACGCCGATCAGATTGTCCTCGATCCAGCCGAAGTGGCACGACAGCCCCCGCGCACTGAGTCGCGACGTGATGGTGACCAGCGTCTCGTGACTGACCGGGACGTCCTCACCGACCACGACCAGGTACCTCGCCCGGCTGGGCAGTTCCATGCGGCTGGACGCCTCGCGGACCACGGACGGGTCGCTCTCGGCCTGGCGCACCAGCCGCTCGAACGCCCGGGCGCGCAGAACGTCGCGCCGCCGGGCGAGGTTCTCCTCGGCCCGCCGGTACGCATCGACGACTTCGGCGATGTTGGCCTCGACCGCCTCCCAGACCAGGATGCAGCTCTCCAGGAACGCCTCGTCCGAGGCGTAGCCGCGAGCGGCGCCCTCGGCGATGATCGCCTCCCAGAGGATCCGCAGGTCGATCCGGTACGAGTGCAGCAACGCCGAGAGCGGCAGGCCCTGTTCGGCGCGCAGCCGGCCGACCTGGGAGGCGGCCGTGGCGACGTCGTCGGGCGGCGTCTCGCCGAGCAGCCGGAGCAGGGCGAGCGCCAGGGTCCGCCGCATCGCCCGGGTCAGGTCGTCCTGGCTGACCATCGACCCGGCGTACTCCGGTTCGTCCGCCCGCACCCGGGCGACCGCCGTGGTGGTGAGCTCCTCGAGCCGCTCCTCCAGCAGGTGCCGGGCGATCAGGTGCAGGGGTGAGGTGCCAGCCTCGTTCCCGTGCTTCATCAGCCGCTCCTCTCACGCGCCGCCCGGCGTCGGTGGCAAGCATACGAACGCCCCGAAGGCTCGGAGCCGGCCGATTCAGCGGATGGGGTCAGATGAGCGCGAGTTGCCGGATGGCGGCCAGCCGGCGAGCCCGTACCGCACGCTCGGCCAGCGCCGTCTCCACGCTCACCGGGCGGAACAGCACCTGATCCGGCGCCTTGGACTGGGCGATCAGGTCGAGATCGGCGCTGATGACCGTCCCGATCGTGGCGTACCCGCCGCCGGTTACGGCGTCGCGCAGCAGGCAGATCAGCTCGGTACCGCTGGGCGCCTGGATCGAGCCGACCGGATAGCCCAGGTTCACCACGTTGCTCGGGTCGTGCCCGGCGCCGAACGGGGCCGTGCGGTCGAGGAACTCCAGGGGCTCGCCTTGGAATCGGTACCCGGTCCGGTTCGCCTCGACCGTCACCGCGTACGGCGTGGAGTAGAGCACCTCGGTCGCCTCGCCGGTGAGCCGGTAGTCGCACAGGCCCGGGACGACCCGGATCTCCTGCTCGGCCGGGTACGTCGGCCGCAGTTCGTCGGGGACCTGGACCCCCGGGCGGTGCCGGCTTCCCGGCAGCACGTCCGTTCCGATCTGGAGCAGATCCCCGGCGCGCAAGGTCCTGCCGTCCAGCCCGCCGAGCCCGGACAAGCTGTACGTCGAGCGGCTGCCCATCACCACTGGGGTGTCGATCCCGCCCCGGACCGCGAGGTACGCCCGGGCGCCGGAGCTCATCGCCGCGAAGCGGACCGTCTGCCCGGCCCGGACCAGCTGGCTCGTCCACAGCGGGATCCGCCGGCCGTTCGAGAACGCCACGTCGACCGTTGCGCCGGTCACCGCGATCACCGTGGCGACCTGGAACGTCAGGGTCGGACCGAGGAAGGTGATCTCCAGCCCGGCCGCGTCCGGGGCATTCCCGACCAGGGCGTTCGCCGCGTCGTGGGCGAACAGGTCCATCGCTCCGGACGGCGGGACGCCGACGGCGTAGTACCCGGACCGGCCGCGGTCCTGGACCGAGGAGTGCAGGCCGGGCGCGACCACCTCAATCATCGGCCAGCACCTCCAGCAGGGTTCTGTTGTAGCCGACCGGGTCCGCGGTGAACGCGCCGAGGTCGAAGACGGTCTCGTGGATCCGGTACCGGAAGTCGCCCTGCTCCACCTGGCGGCGCAGGTCGTCGTACTCGTCCCGGTCGATCGGGCGGTACTTGAAGATGTCGCCGCTGCGGGGAAGCACGATGCTGTCGGCGAAGTCGGGAAGCCGCTGCCCGGCGTCGAACACGGGCAGCGGTGAGCGCCCGAACAGCTGGAAGCCACCGGCACCGCGGACCGGGTAGATCGTGGTGAACGCCCCGCCGTGGCCCAGCGCGCGTGCCGGGGTGTCGGTCCGCGGCCGCAGGTACTTCGGTACTTCGAGCTGCCGATCCCGCGGCACCAGCTGGTACGACTCGGCGTTGCCGGGCACGAACCCGATGAAGGTCGCGATGAACGGGCTGGAGGAGTGCGCGGCGATCAACTCGTCCACGTCCTGGAAACCGTTCAGCCGGGCGGAGTACTCGAGGTCGGTCAGGTCGGGGGCCTGGTGACGGTCGCGGAACCTCATCAGCGTCTCGTGGGTCCACGGATCGTTGTAGAAGATCGGCAAGTCGATGACCCGGGCGCGGATGGTGAGCCCGACCGAGCCGGCGGCGGCGCGATGGATGTCGGCGAGCCGCGGTACGACGTCGCGCGGGTCGAGCTCTTCGGGGGACACCCGCACCATGTAGCTGACATGGGCCGGGCAGATGTCCACCAGGCCGGGGATCTCCCGGTTCCGCAGCTCGTCGGTGATCGCGATGACCCGGAGCGTGGTGGCCAGCGACATCTCCGCGGACAGTTCGACGAAGACGAACTCGTCGGCCCCGAAGCTCACCCGGGAGCCGTCGTCGAAGGCGGGCATCGGTTCACCTCGCTGAGCCGTCGCGCTAGCGGGAGAAGGCGCTGCGAATGTCAATGCCGTCCTCCTCCAGCCGGGCCCGGACCTCTCGCGCGATCTGCGGAGCGTTCGGACGGTCCCCGTGCACGCACAGCGACTCGGCCGCCAGCGGCACCCGCTTGCCGGACAAGGTCGTGACGTGGCCCCGTGCCAGTCCGGCCGCCTGCTCCGCGACGGCCGCCGGATCCTTCTCACCCGGCACGGGCTCGATGATGTTCCAGCCGCTGTCGTCGTACTCCAGGTCGGCCGCCGCGTCGAGCACGACCGGGAGCCCGGCTTCCCGAACCGCCTTCGCGCCCGCGCCGGGCGCGATCAGCAGCGCGAGGCCGGGCCGGATCGACTGAAGCTGGCGGGCGACGCCGAGGGCGAGCTCGGCGGACTCCGCGACCTGGCCGTAGAGGGCGCCGTGCGGCTTCACGTGGCTGAGCTCGATCCCCTCGGTCAGCGCCAGCCCGTGCAGCGCGCCGGTCTGGTACACGATGTAGTCGAGCGCCTCCTCGGTGCTGGTCGCCAGCCGCCGCCGGCCGAACCCGAGCAGGTCGGGGTAGCCGGGATGCGCGCCGATCGACAGGCCGAGGCCGCGCGCCAGGATCAGCGAGCGGCGCATGGCGGCCGGGTCGCCGGCGTGGAAGCCGCAGGCGATGTTGACCGTGGTGACCAGCGGCAGCAGCTCCGCGTCCCGTCCCAGCACCCAGCGGCCGAAACTCTCGCCCGCGTCCGCGTTGATGTCGATCGCTGTCAATTCCATCCTTCCGCCCTGCCCCTGGTCAGCACCTGGTCGAGCGTGCCGGTGAAGATGTCGACGTGTTCGGGACCGAAGATCATCGGCGGTTTGATCTTCAGAACGTTGTCATGGGCACCGGTCGGGTAGACCACGACGCCGGCGTCCTTGATCCGCTCGCTGACGGCCATCGCCTCTCTGGCCGCGGGCTCCAGCGTGTCGCGGTTCCGGACCAGTTCGATGCCGAGGTACAGACCCCGGCCGCGGACGTCGCCGATCAGTTCGTGCCGGGCCTTGAGGTCCCGCAGCGATTGGAGGAAGTAGGCGCCCACCTCGGCGGCGCGCTCCTGCAGTCCGTCGCCCTGGACGATGTCGAGCACGGTCGTGCCGATCGCGCAGGAGACCGGGTTGCCGCCGAAGGTGTTGAAGTACTTGACTCCGTCGTCGAAGGCGTCGGCGATCTCGCGTGTCGTCACCACCGCCGCGATCGGATGACCGTTGCCGAGCGGCTTGCCCATCGTCACGATGTCCGGCACCACGCCCTGGACCTGGAAGCCCCAGAAGTGCGAGCCCAGCCGGCCGACCCCGACCTGGACCTCGTCGGAGATGCACAGGCCACCCGCGGCCCGGACCGCCTCGAAGGCTCCGCGCAGGTACCCGTCGGGGAAGACGATGTTCCCGGCCGTGCCCATCAGGGACTCCGCGATGAAGGCGGCCGGCGGCCGTCCCTCGTCGACCAGCCGCCGGGCGACGGCGGCCACGTCGGCGGCGTACAGGCGGCCGGCATCGGGTTCGCCGCGGCCGTGGGGTCCGCGGTACACGTCGGGCCGGACCACCTCGTGCGTGGTCGGCGGTGCGCCGCGGCCGCCCGGGCCCTTGTAACGGTTCGGGCTGATGCCCATCACCGCCGCGGTGTTGCCGTGGTACGCGCCGTCGATGACCATCACGTCGGTCCGGCCGGTCACCTGCCGGGCCATGCGCAGCGCCAGGTCGTTGGCCTCGCTGCCGGTGCAGACCAGGAAGACCACTTCCAGCGGCGCGGGCAGGGTCGAGACCAGCCGCTCGGTGTACGTGGCGATGCCTTCGTAGAGGAAACGGCTGTTGGTGTTGAGCTTCTTCATCTGGGCCGTGGCGACGTCGACGATCCGGGGGTTCGCGTGGCCGACGTGGGTGACGTTGTTGATCGCGTCGAGATAGCCGCGGCCGTATTCGTCGTACAGCCAGACACCGCGACCGCGGACGAAGTTGGGCGGCCGCCGGTAGTAGGCGCGTTGGGATCGTGCCAGGCGGCGGTCGCGAAGCGCGGCGACGTCTTCGCCGTCCAGCCGCCGGCCGCCGGCCCGCGCCGGCAGCCCGAGGAACCTCTCCGGGTCGGCCGTCAGCACCTGCCAGGCGGGGACCTCGCTGACCCGGACGCGGCGGGGAGGCGGCGCGGCGGCGAGATCCTCGGTGGCCAGCACCTGGACTTGGACCACGGCACCGAGGCCCGGCTTCTCCGGTGGGGCGGCGACAGTACCGAGCTGATCTCCGGCGTCCAGGCGGTCTCCGGGCTGATGACTCACGTCGACGCCCCACCAGGAGGTCCAGTACGTGGCGGCGCCGGCCGCGTGCCGCAGTACGGCGGGACCGGCAACGCTGACGACCTCCCCGGCGACCGGGAGACCGACGGCCGACCCGACCCGGGCGAGCAGGGCCGATCCGAGCTGGACGGTGGCGGGTTCCGCGGGACCGGTCGCCCGCTGGGCGGACAAGAGGAGGGACGGTGCCAGGTGGCGGGTGAAGCCGACCCGGGTGGTCCGGTCGCCGAGCAGGGCGTCGACCACCGAGGCGACGGCGCCGGCGTCGGACCAGTCGACGTCGTCCAGCAGATCGCCGGCCGGTGACAGGTCCACCTCGATCAGGGCTTCGGCGACTGCGGGCCGGCCTGCGGGGCTCGCTTCGCCGAGTGCCCGCGGGGTCGAGAAGCCGCACGCGGCCCGCAGGGACACCTCCGCGAAGCTCGGCGCGATCCGCGCGATCTTCCGCAGCGCCGGCCAGGTGTACTGCATCCGGCTGCGCCCGTAGGCGTGGTCCGAGGAGCTGGTACGCCGCGTCCACACGGTGGCGTTCAAGCACAGGCGAGCCGCGGCCAGCGGGAAGATGACCGCGATCTCGTCCTCCGACAGCGGCGCCACCGAGTGGAAGCCGCGGACCACCGCGGCCGCCGCCGAGAGCGGGTCGGCCTTGCGGAGCATGGCGTATGCGACGGCGACCGCCACCTCGGTCACGCGGGCGGTGTGGAGCGCGTCGGCGACATCGAGGATGCCGTTGATCCGCTCGGTTCCCGACTCCACGAGCACGTTGAAGTCGTTCAGGTCCTGGTGCACGACGCCGGCCGGCAGGCCGGCCAGCCGGGGCCGGACGCGCTCGAACCAGCCCATCACCCGCGCGACCAGCTCCCGGTCGTCGCCGTCCTCGACGAACGGCAGGGCCTCGTCAACGACGACGTGCGCGGTCCGCAGGTCCCAGGCGTGCGACTGCGAGGGCTTGGAGTCCAGCCGGCCGAGGGACTGGGTGAGCCGCGCGGCCACCCGCCCCAGCTCGGTCAGCAGGGTCTCGGGCTGCTCCTCGAGCTCGGCGATCATCGTCCCCGGCAACCAGGTCAGCAGCCGCGCGACGTAGCGGCCGTCGCCGCTGACAACCGGTACCAGGGTGGCGCCGGAGGTCGCCGGGATCAGACGCGGTACCGGCAGGTCCGGTGCGTCCGTGGCGAGATGTGCCAGGACCCGTTCCTGCCAGCGCATGGCGTCGTCGACGTCACCCATCGACGCTTTCAGCAGGAACTCGTCGCCAGTGCTGGTGCGAATCCAGCGGTTCTGGTCGACCTCGCCGCCGAGCTCCTTCTGCTCCGCGACGTCCAGCCCGTACTCGTCGTGGAGGACGCGCGCGACCTCCGCCGGTGTCAGTGGTCCTTCGGTCCCCTCGGACCCCGGGGCCGTATCGGTTGAATACATCGACTCGCTCTCCGCGTGGTCCAGGCCGGGGCTGCCCGGCCGGACGGCGATGGGATCGGCGCGCTATCCGCTGCGCCTGCTGGGGCAAGAACCCGCTCAGCTCTTGCCGGGACGGGTGAGCAGGCGGCCGGCCTTGGTGGCCAGGTCCCGCTTGAGCAGACCCACGACCGCGATGATCAGGCAGCCGTAGATGAAGGTCTGCCAGCCCTGGCTGATGCCGAGCGCCTGGATCAGGGTGGAGATCGTCTGCAGGAAGATCGTCGCCGCCACCGTGCCCAGGTAGTTGCCGCGGCCACCGAGGATCGACGATCCGCCGACGACCACGACCGCGATCGACGGGAGGAAGTACCCGTCGCCCATCCCGAGGGTCGCGCCGCCGCCGTAGCCCACCAGCAGCATCCCGGTCAGGGCGGCGCACAACGAGCTCACCGCGAACGCGCCGACGATCATCCGGTTGACGTGCACGCCGGCGATGGCGGCGGTCGCCCGGTTGCCGCCGACCGCGTACAGCCGCCGGCCGAAGACGGTGTACCGCTGGATCACGAAACCCACGACGGCGATCCCGATCAGCAGCAGGATCGGTGTCGGCACGCCCAGGACCTTGCCGAGCATGAGGTCGCCGAGGAACCGCGGCGTCGTACCGGGCACGGTTCCCTTGGTGTATCCGAGGGCGATGCCCGCGACGATCAGCTGCGAGCCCAGCGTCATGATGAACGACGGCACCTTCAGCACCGTGACCCCGATCCCGTTCAGCACGCCGATCAGCACGGCGATCGCCAGGATCTCCAGGAACGTCACGAGCGAGGGCGATTCACCGAGCCAGGCCGTGGTGAGGACGCCGGTCAGCGCGATGACCGACGCGATCGACAGGTCGAGCTCACCGACCAGGATGACCAGGCCCTGCCCGAATCCGACCAGGACCAGCATCGACGAGATCACCAGGATCGCGGAGACGGTGCTCCACGACCCGAGCGACGGGCTGACGAACCGGGACAGCGGCATCAGCAACGCGGTGACGCCGAACAGCAGCAGGATGTACCCTGTCTGGCCGCTGAGGGCCGGGAGGCTCCGGCGTACCGAGTGGGCGGAGATCGCGGTCATGCCGGCCGTCCTGTGAGTGCTCGCTGGTCGGTGGTCACGGCCCGTGGGCGGGTCTCGCCCAGGCGCAGGCTGATCATTCCGATCAGCACGGCGACGATGAGGATGGCGCCCTGGAAGATGCCGGTGTAGAAGGTCGACACGCCGACGGCGAACAGCATCTTCTGCAGTACTGCGAGCACGCCGGCGCCGAGAATGCTGCCGATCGCGCTGCCCCGGCCGCCGCCGAACTTCGCGCCGCCGATGGCGACCGCGGCGAACACCAGGACCATGAACACGGCGCTTCCGTTCGGGTCGCCGCTGGCGGTGAGCGCGGAGAGCATCACTCCGGCCACCGCGTACAGCAGGCCGGCCGCGAGGTACACCCGGAACTTGACCGCCGCGGCCTTGATCCCTGACTGGATCGCCGCGCTCTCGTCCAGGCCGACGGCGAAGATGTGGATCCCCATCCGGGTCCTCCGGAACGCCAGATAGGCGACGACGCAGGCCAGGATGACCAGCAGGGACACCGGAACCGGTCCCACCGAGGAGATCAGTCCGGGCGAGATGAACTCCGGAACGCTGCCACCGGGCGACGGCATGATGACCAGCGCGAGTCCGCTGCACATGATGAACGTGCCCAGCGTCGCGGCGATGGACTGGACGTTCAGGTAGGCCACCAGGAAACCGTTCAGCGCGCCCACGACGACACCGGCGAGCAACGCCAGCAGCACGCCGACGGCGGCGCTGCCGGTGGTCCCCCCGGTCTGGGTGGCCAGGATGACGTTCGCGAGCGTGACCACTCCGCCGAGGGAGAGGTCGAAGCCGCCGACGACGATCACGAGTGTCAGTCCGGTCGCGGAGATGACCAGGGGGGCGGCGTTGTTGAGCAGGTCGGTCGCGTTCTCGGTGGTGAGCACGTCGATCGACGAGTACATGTACACGATGTACATGGCGACGAGGATGATCGCCGCCAGGGTGGTGCCACTGGACAGGGCGCGTCTCATGATTGGCCCGCTTTCTCGCCGGCGCCGTGGCCGGTGATGGCCTGCAACAGTTCTTCGACGTCGGTCTCGTGACCGGGGAACTCCGCCACGACGGATCCCCGGTAGAAACAGAGGACGCGGTCACAGATGCCGACCAGTTCGGACAGGTCGGTCGAGTACCAGAGCACGGCGCCGCCCGAGTCGGTGAACTCGCGCATCATCCGGTACACCGACGCCTTGGTGCCGACGTCCACGCCGCGCGACGGGTCGTACAGCAGCAGGTATTTCGAGCCCTTCATCAGCGAGCGGGCCAGGATCGCCTTCTGCTGGTTGCCACCGGACAACGCGTCGATGTCCATCCGCAGATACCGCTCGTCCAAGTCCACCTTGCGGGCGAAGGGCAGACTCGCCTGGTACTCCTTCTTCCCGGCCGCCACACCCAGCGTGCTGGTCCGGCCGAGCGACGAGATGGTGATGTTCGCCAGCGTGGAGATGCCGGGCATGATCCCCTCGGCCTTCCGCTCCTCGGCGACGAAGCTGATCCCGCTGCGCAGCGCCCCCGCGGGGGTCGTGTACTTCGACCGCCGGCCGCCCACCGCGATGGTTCCGCCGCTCGGGCGGGACGCCCCGGCGAGCATGCGGAACGTCTCCGCCTGGCCTTGACCCTCCAGCGCGGCGACGCCGAGGATCTCGCCGTCGTGCAGGGTGAACGAGAGGTCTCGTACGGTGTCGCCCCGCAGGCCGTCGACCTGGATGGCGGGAGCACCGGTGGTGCGGCCCGTTCTCTTCTCCCGGACCTGGTCGTCGCTCGCACCGCCCATCAGGGTGAAGACCATGCCGTCGTCCACGTCCGACAGCCGGACCGTGTCGACCACCCGCCCGTTGCGCAGTACGGTCGCCGACCCGCACAGATCCCGGATCTCCGCCAGCCGGTGGGAGATGTAAAGGATGGTGAGCTCGGGCGAGCGGATCTTCTCGATGAGGCCGAAGAGCCACTCGACGTCGGGCAGCGCGGCCGACGGCTCGTCGAGCAGCAGCAGTTTCGGCCGGTGGCTGACCGCCCGGACGATCTCCAGCTTCTGCCGCTCGGCGAGCGAGAGCTCACCGACCCGCTGTGCCGGGGACAGACCGGGCAGGTCGTACTTCGCCAGCAGTTCGGCGGCGGCGGCCTCGTATTGCCGCCGCCGGACAAAGAGCCGGCCGCTGCCGAGCCGGGGCAGGGAGAGGTTCTCGGCGACGGTCAGGTTGCCGAGCAGGCTCATTTCCTGGAACGCCGTCGAGACTCCTCGCCCGCGTGACTCGCCGAGGCTGGACGGGGCGAACAGCTCCCCGTCCAGCCGCATCGTGCCGGAGTCCGGAACCTGGAGGCCGCTCAGGCTCTTGATCAGCGTCGACTTGCCGGCGCCGTTCTCGCCGATGATCGCGTGGATGCTGCCCTTGGCCACCGCGAAGGTGACCCGGTCCAGGGCTGTCGTCGCGCCGTAGCGCTTGGTGAGGTCGTCCACCTGCAGGACGGTCTGCACCGTTCCTCCTTGGTCGCGGCTGCTCGGCGTCGTCAGGGTGCGTCGATCGGTTTGACGAACTCGGGGTTGAGCTTGAACAGATCCGCGGGCTTCGTCTTGGTGTCGCTGTTGATCTCCGGCACGTCCGGCGCCTTGACGATCTTGGTCGGGTCGATCGGCTTGATGGTCGCCCCGGGCACCGGGTTGCCGTTGATCGCGGAGTCATAGTTGATCTCCGGGACCAGGTCGGGGTAGTAGATGCCGGCCGCGAACACCGGCGGGACCTTGTCGAGCGGCCAGGTGTTGCCGCCGGCCGCCGGCTTCAGCGGGTCACCGACCTTGACCTGGTCGTACGGCACCCACGGCAGCGGGAACTCCGTGTTGTGCGGCAGGTCGCCCTCCTTGATCCTGCCGGTGAGCAGTTCCATCGCCAGCTTGAAGGCGTACGCGCCGACCGTCGGGGCCGATCCGGAGGAGACACCGACCAGGCCCTTGTCGTGCAGGGTCAGCAGCTGGTTGCGGTAGCCGTTCGACATCTCACCGGTCACCGGGATGAGCTTGTGTCCGGCCTGCTGCAGCGCCTGGACCACGCCGTACTCGCCGTCCTGCGACCAGATGCCGTCGACATCGGGGTTCGCCGCGAGCGCCTTGAGGGTGTTGGTCTTCGACTGCACCGCGTCCCAGTTGCTCCAGTACTGCGAGACGACCTTGATCCCCGGGTACTTCGCGAACACCGACTTCGCGGCCTCGTTGTGGATCGTGTCGGTGGCGGTCCCGGACACGCCGCTGTTCATGAAGATCTTGCCCTTGCCGCCCAGCTTGTTGACCAGGTACTGAGCGGAGTTCTGCCCGAAGCCCGCGGTGATGTAGCTGACGTTGTACGCCTTCGGGCTGGTCACCGTGCCGTCGTAGAAGAACATCTTCACGCCCTTGGCGGCGGCCTGGTTCACCACGCCGTTCAGGGCCTTCGGCGACAGCGGGTAGCAGATGATCGCGTCGGCACCGGAGTTGATCATGCTCTGCAGGTCGGAGATCTGCTTGGCGATGTCCGCACCGGAGATGATCTTGTGGAACTCGACCTGCTGGTTGTACGGCGGCGTCTTGGCCAGCGCCTGGATCATGTTCGCGGCCGCGTTCGACCAGGCGTTACCGCTGTAACTCAGGTCCAGGTAGATCTTGTACTTCTTGGTGCCGCCGGCTGCGCCGTTCGAGGAGGAATTGCTGCTCGGCGGGGCGCACGCGACCAGGGACAGCAGTGCCGTGGCCGCGATGGCCACCAGTGAGCGTTTGGCAGATCGCACTTCGGGGTCTCTTCTCTCGCGTACCAGGGCGCAGGGGATGCCTCGGTGACCGCGCAGGGGGATGCCTCCTGACCGCGCAGGGGCGGATCATGAGGGGGGTTCGGTTCCTGGGGGGCAAGTGGGGGGTGGGCTCGCCGGGAGGTCGCTACGGGTAGCCCCTAGTAAAGAATCGGCGCCGACAAGCCACAATGTGCCCGCGGCAGCGCAACGGCGGGCCCAGTTTGTGCACGTGCACAGTGCGCTCGCCTCGCCGGCGGAGAACCCGAGATCCCGGTGTACCCCGAGTTCGGTGGGCCGGCCTGGCCGCCATGCACCACCGCCGCGGTGAGGCGGGGATACCGCCTCCGCCCGGACCGCATCAGCTCGCCGGCACCGCGGCCGCTCGCGGAACGGGCCTGACATGGACCTCGGTACCCACCCGGGCACCGAGATGCTCGGCGGCGCGCCTGGTCATCTGTGCCCAGGCCGTCCGTTCCTCCTCACCGGTCCGCAACGCGAACTCGACGCGCACCTCGAAGCCGAGGCGGACGACACGTGTGACGGTCGCGGGGCTGGTGCCCGGGCCGGGTTCAGCCGTCACCCGGACGTCGTGCGGGCGAAGCAGGACGCCGCCGAGCTCGGTGACGGGTCCGAGGAACCGCATGACGAAGGGGCCGGCAGGGTTGTCGTAGAGGTCGGTGGGCGTGCCGGCCTGCTGCACCGCGCCGTCGGCCAGGACCACGATCGTGTCGGCGACCTCGATCGCCTCCTCCTGGTCGTGAGTGACGAAGACGGTGGTGACGTGGACCTCATCGTGCAGGCGGCGCAGCCACGCCCGCAGTTCCTTGCGAACCTGGGCGTCGAGCGCGCCGAACGGCTCGTCCAGCAGGAGCACCCGGGGCTCGACGGCCAGGGCGCGGGCCAGGGCCATGCGCTGGCGCTGACCGCCCGACAGCTGCGCCGGATACCGTCCGGCGAACTGACCGAGATGCACCAGGTCCAGCAGATCGCCGACGCGGCGGCGGATCTCCTGCTTGGGGCGTTTACGGATCTTCAGGCCGAACGCGACGTTGTCGAAGACGGTCAGGTGCTTGAACGCCGCATAGTGCTGGAAGACGAAGCCGACGTCCCGGCGCTGCGGAGGTAGCCCGGTGGCGTCCCGCCCGGAGATGACGACGCTCCCCGAGTCGGGCCGTTCCAGCCCCGCGATCACCCGCAGCAGCGTCGACTTGCCGCCGCCGCTGGGGCCCAGGAGCGCGGTCAGCGATCCGGCGGCGATGTCCACTGACACGTCCCGCAGCACCGGGGCGTCGCCGAAGGATTTGCTGACATGACGGATGTCGATGGCCATCAGGAGCCGTCCTCGGGTCGCAGAAGCCTGGTCACCAGGAGGCTGGTGACGGCGATGGCCGCCAGCGCGAGCGCCGCGGCGTAGGAGGCGTGCGCGTCGAAGTTCTGGAAGCGTTCCTCGACGAACAGGGTCAGGGTCTGGGTCTGGTCGACGGTCCGTCCGGACACGACGGCCACCGCGCCGTACTCGCCCAGCGCACGGGCCAGCGACAGCACGATGCCGTAGCCGAGGGCGGCACGGATGCCCGGGACGGTGATGCGCCGGAAGGTCTGCCACCCGCCGGCCCCCAGGGTTCGCGCGGCCTGCTCCTGCTCGTCGCCCATCTCCTCCAGCGCCGGGACGATCGCCCGCACCACCAGCGGCAGGCAGACGAACACGGTCGCCAGGACCATCCCGGGCGTGGAGAAGACGATCTGGATGCCGCGGTCCTCCAGCCATCCCCCCACCGGGGCGAACCGGCCGTACACCAGGATCAACGCCAACCCCGCCACCACCGGCGAGACCGCCAGAGGCAGATCGATCAAGATGCCCAACAGGCGCTTGCCGGGGAACCGGTGCCGCACCAGCAGCAGCGCCGCCAGCACCCCGAACACGGTGTTCAGCGCCCCTGCCCAACCCGCCACCACCAAGGTGACCCGGAAGGCGTGCAGCGCCGAGTGGGTCGTCAGGGCGCCGACGAAGGACCCGATGCCCTCGCCGAACGTCCGCCAGGAGATCAGGGCGACCGGCAGGATCAGCAGAAACAGCAGGTAGACCAGCACGGCACAGCGCAGGGCGTATCTAGCCACGGCGAGCCCCCCAGCGGTGCACCAGGTCGATGGTCACCAGTACCAGAAGGGAGACCATCAGCAACGTGGTGGACACCGCCGCGGCGGCGGCGGTGTTGTCGCTCTCTATCTGGCCGAAGACGTGTACGGCGGCCACCTGCGTCTTGAACGGCACATTGCCCGAGATCAGCACGGTGGACCCGAACTCGGCCATCGACCGGGTGAACGCCAGCGCGGTGCCCGCCAGCATCGCCGGCAGCAGGTTCGGCAGGATGATCCGGCGGAAGATCGTCCAGGAGCCCGCCCCCAGCGAGGCCGCCGCCTGCTCCATCTCGCCGTCCAGTTCCAGCAGCACCGGCTGCACCGTGCGGACCACGAACGGCAAGGTCACGAACAGCAACGCGACCACGACCCCCGCCCGGGTGTAGGCCAGCGTGATCCCCACCGGGCTGTCGGTCCCGTACAGCGCCAGCAGGACCAGGCCCGCCACGATGGTGGGCAGCGCGAACGGAAGGTCGATCAGCAGGTCGATCAGGCCCCTGCCCGGGAAGGGGTCGCGGACGAGCACCCAGGCGATCAGCGTGCCCATGACCAGGTTCACCAGCGCCACCACCACCGAGGCGGCGACCGTCAGTCTCAGCGCGGCGCACGCGTCCGGGGCGGTGATCGCATCCCAGAAGGCCGCGGGCCCCTGCGCAGTCCCCTTCCACAGCACCGTGCCCAGCGGGATCAGCACCACCGCACTCAGGAAAATCGTCGCCGTGCCCACGCCGGCCGCGGGCGCCTCTCTCGTCTTCTCGAACGTCGGCAAGGGACCTAGCCCTCCACCGAGACGCCGACGCCCTTCTCGACGTCGGCCATGACCCCGCCCTTCGGGTCGAAGAGCTCCTTTTTGACCTTCGGCCAGCCGCCGAGGTCGGCGATCGTGAAGAGCCCGGCCGGCTTCGGGAACGCCGCGGCGCCGGGAACGCCGTCCACCACGGGCCGGTACCCGTTCTTGACGAAGATCTCCTGCGCCTTCCTGCCCCGCAGGAACTTCAGGAAGGCCCGGGCCTCCGCCGGGTGCTCGCTCCTCCTGGTCACCGCGACCGGGTTCTCGATCAGGATGGTGGAGTCGGGCACCGTGTAGTCGATCGGCTGGTCGTTCTGCCCGGCGAAGATCGCCTCGTTCTCGTAGGAGAGCAGCACGTCGCCCTTCCCTCCCGCGAAGGTCTGCAGCGACTTGCGCGCGCTGGAGTCCTGCACAGGGACGTTCTTGAACAGCGCGTGCAGGTAGGCGGTCCCGGCCGCCTTGTCGGCGCCCCTGGTCGCCTTGGCGCCGTATCCAGCGAGGATGTTCCACTGCGCCCCGCCGGAGGTGAACGGGTTCGGCGTGATCACCTGGACGCCGGGCTTGAGCAGGTCGTCCCAGGTCTTGATGCTCTCGGGGTTGCCCTTGCGGGTCACCAGGACGACCACCGAGTTGGTGATCATCCCCCTCTGCGGCCCGGAGTTCCACGCCGCGTCGACCAGGCCGGCGTCCACCAGCCGTGTCATGTCCGGCTCCAAGGAGAACCCGACGATGTCGGCCTTCAGCCCGGACGCCACCGCCCGGCTCTGCTCCCCGGACGCGCCGAACGACCTGGTGAAGGTGACCTTCTCGCCGTCGGGCGTCTTCTGATACGCCTTGATGATCGCCTCGTACGCCGCCTGGGGCGTGGAGTAGGCCACCAGCGAGAGCCGGACCCTGCCGCCGGAGTCCCCGGACCCGCCGCAGGCCACCGCCCCCGCAACGACCGTCGCCAGCGCGGCTCCCGCCTTCATCGTCCGTCCCAGCACGACTAATCCCACTTTCCCTACTTATTTGGTAAGAAAAGAATGGAACAGGGTCGGGCTTCGCGTCAAGTCATGATCGAGCAGGGAAGACCTACCGAGCGCCCCCTCCCAGGCCGTCCGCACGGTCCGAAGCAGGACGGCAAGCCGCGTCCCGCTTCCTCCTGCGGCGGCCGGTCGGCCAGAGGCGCGCAAGGATCCTTTCAGGTTCTCTCCGTTCCCCCGGCACTGGCTATTAATAGACCGGTCTACATAGTATGTTCTCCTCATCGACCTCGGGAGGGACATGGCTCGGCGAGGAGAGACCAAAGCACGCATGCTCGAAACCGCGGGCGAGCTGTACCGCCGGTACGGCTACCACGGAACCGGCCTGAACCAGATCCTCGACGAGAGCGGAGCCCCCCGCGGCTCGCTGTACTTCCACTTCCCCGGCGGCAAGCAGGAGCTGGCGGTCTCCGCGATCGGTGCTTCCGGGCGGGAGATCGGACGCGGGATCGAGCAGGTCCTGCGGTCCACCGACGATGTCGGCGACGCCGTGCGCCAGATCGTGGCGTTCCTGGCGGCCGATCTGAGCGATTCGGGCTGGGCACGCGGCTGCCCCGTGGGCTCGGTGGCGATGGACGCCGCGCTCACCTCCGAACCCGTCCGGATCGCCTGCGGCGAGATCTTCGCCGAGTGGGCCGGCGCCGTCGAACACCGCCTCGTGGAGACCGGCCGCGACGCCGCCGAGGCACGCGAACTGGCTCTGCTCGTCATCTCCGCGATCGAGGGCGCTCTGCTGATCGCCCGGGCGCAGCGGGACGCCGAACCTCTCCGCGCGGCGGGCAGCCGCCTGCGGGCGCTGCTTGGCACTTCGAAGACCACGACCGCGTCCGAGCGGCGCCCAGAGACCAAGGAGCCGGAATGAACGTGTCCGAGTTCGAGCAGAACTCCAGGCTGATGTACGACGCCTGGAACCGCCAGGACGTCGAGGCGGTCCTGGAGCGCTACACCGACGACCTGGTCTACCGCGACCCCAGCACCCGCGGCCCGGTCGAGGGACGCGAGGCGATGCGCCGCTACCTTTCCAAGCTGTTCGCGGCCTGGCAGATGCGCTGGACGACGCGCGAGTTCCACCTCTTCGAGGGCGGCGAGGGCGTCGCCGTCCTGTGGCGGGCCACGCTGCGGCCCACGGGCGGCGACCGGCAGGTCGAGATCGACGGCATGGACCTGGTGCTGATGGAGGGAACGAAGGTCAAGCGCAACGAGGTCTATTTCGATCGTGCTCTCCTCGCGCAGACGCTCACCCCGCAGCAGACCGCTTAGCCGCCCACAACAGCCGACGAGCACCGAACTGTGAGACTTCGCGGCCGGCGTGGTGGTCACAGGAGCATCGACGCGGTCCGGCGAGCATGGGAGCACCGGGGCGCTCCGCTGCTCACCGGCCGGGCCGGTCGGCCGTACTCATGTCGGTGTGCCGTCGCCGGTCTGCGGCGTGATGTCGGTGATGTAGGCGGTCAGTAGCCGCCGCCCTTCCGCGAGCACATCGGCGTCGCCCGCGGGGTCGTGCTGGAAGGCCAGTTCGAGGATGTGTCCGGTGACGAAGACGACGAGTCTGGCGGCTGCCGCGGTCCGTTCGGGGTCGGCGCCTTGGCCTTGCAGGGCGCGGTCGATCGCGCCGGCCAGGAACGCGTCGCGTTCGGTGTCGAGGCGCGGCAACCGGGTGAGGTGGGCTCGCCCCAGCCACAGGGCGCGAAAGCCGGGGTGCTCGCGAAGGTAGGAGACGTGCGCCTCGAACAGCTCTTCCAGCAGGTCCGGCGTGGGGCGGCGGTCGGGTTCGCCGAGTTGCGGGGCCAGTTGCCGGTCCAGGGCGATCAGGTAGCGCTCGGCGAGGGCGTCCAGCACGGCCGTCTTGGTCGGGAAGAACTGGTAGATGCTGCCGGGGCGGACTCCGGAGAGCCGGGCCAGGTCGGTGACCGTCATCTCCGTCACCCCTGTCTGGGCGACCAGTTCGTCCGCCGCGGTGAGGACGCGTTCGACTGCTCCGCCAAGGAAGGCCGCGCCCTGTTCGGCGGAGGTGAGGCGTACGTCGGGGGCGGCCGTCCCAGAAACGGTCGGCCCGGCTCTCGCCGGCGGCGCGGCAGAGGCGCTGGGGGCGCCGGCGGCCGTGGTGACCTCCGCCGTGCTCATCGCCTTGGCGCTGCCGGCCGCATGGACGCCGCCAGCCCGTCCCGGCCGAGTACGAGGAGCCCGGACAACCTCATTGATCAGCGATCTCGCCGCCGGAATACGTGTCATCGTCGGCAATCCGTTCTTGGCCCGGGCAACTCTCACCTCGGTGGTCTGCTGTGCCGCTCAGGGCATGCTGACCGCCTGCATCCCGCTGCTGGGCGAGCGTGTCCTGGGCGGAGCCGGCCGCGGCGTGGTGCTGCTCTCCTGCGACGCGATCTCCGCTCTGGCGGCCAACGCCCTGCTCGCCCGATTTCCGCGCTCCGTCTCCCCCGCCACGGTCATCTGGGCCAGTGCCCTCATCCAGGCCGCCGCGCCGGCCCTGGCCACCTCGGCGCGACCAGCCGTGCTCATCGTGGCCGTGGTCATCGCCGGGATCGGCGAAGGCCCCCGACTGGCCGCCCTGTTCGCGATCCGCCACCGGGAGGCCCCGGAAAACCTGCGCGGCCAGATCTTCACCACCGGCGCCAGCCTGAAAATCACAGGATTCGCCGTGGGAGCGGCAGCCGCCGGCCCCGTCGTCACCCGATCCCTGCCGGGGGCTCTCGCACTCGCAGCGAGCGTAGCGGTCCTGGCAGCACTGGCGTCCTTCGCAATCCCCCCGGCGGCAAACCACTCGCGGAGTGAGAAGCCGGCGGACCACGTTCCACGCTAAGAACGCTCGTGTTCTGAAAATGGGTTGCTCTTCAGGTGGGCGTCCGAGAGGCTGCCCGCCGGAGTGTCCCGGCCGGGCGGCAGGGAGGTTCGGGCGCGGAACGGGGGTCAGGGCGTGTGGTATCCGAAGATCCCGCAGCGGTTCGGCGCCGGGCCGTTGCCCGGCGGGAACTGGGTGGCCGAGGAGAAGGTGCACGGCGCCCATCTCGCGTTGGTCAGCGACGGCCGGACGGCGCGGGCCGCCGGGCGGCGCGGGCCGCTGGACGAGGATCGGCTTGAGACCTTCTTCGGGGTGGCGCGGCTGTGGCCGGTACTGGCGACGGCGGCGGCGGCAGCGGCGCGGGCGGCCGGGCAGGACGTGGTCTTGTACGGGGAACTGGCCGGCGGAGGCTACCCGCACCCGCGGGTACCGCCGGTCGAGGGCGTCGGCCCGGTGCAGACCGGCGTGTGGTACAGCCCTGACCTGGTATGGCTGGCGTTCGACGGCGCGGTCAGCACATCGTCGGGACCGCGCTGGATGAGCCGCGCAGAACTGGCCGAACTGGTGAGCGGTGTGGGCTTGGAGTGCGTGCCGCTGGTGGGGCAGGGCCGGCGGCAGAAGCTGGGAGAGTTGCCGGTCGACTTCCCGACGCTGGTGCCCGATGCGCTGGGCCTTCCCGAACTGCCCGATAACCGCGCCGAGGGCTACGTCCTCAAGCCCGCCGGATCCTGGGATACGAGCGAACTGGGACCGCGGCCGGTACTGAAGGTCAAGCATCCCGACTTTGCCGAGGACGCCCGCTACAACGGCGCCCGGCCGTTCGTGCCGCCGCCCGGCGGAGCGGCGGGAGTGCCGGCCTGGCTGCTGGCGGCCGCGGTGGAGCGGCTCACCCCGCCGCGAGTGGACGCGGCCCGCAGCAAGCTCGGCCCGGCCGCCGACACCGCCGCGTTGGCCGCCGAGGTGGTGGCCGACCTGCTCGCCGACCTCGATGACGACCTGGGCGGCCTGCCCGAGCCCGACTGCCGGCGCCTGGCCGCCGCGCTCACGCCGGCAGCCCGCACACTGTCCACATTTCAAAACCGCTGAACCAGCCGCACCTGGCCGGCGCCCCAACCCACCGCGACGGAAACAGGTTCTGGGCCACTTGAGCTAGGCAGTGTTTAGAAAGTGGTGCTGGCCAGGGCTTGTAGCCAGATGTTGATGGCGGCGACCTGGATGGTACCTAGATCCACCTGGCGCCCGCTCGCCCCGGCCGGCGTGGGTCGGCCCTTGCAAAATAACTGAGTGACTGTACAGTTATTTTGCGTTCATCCGTGGCCGCTATGAGAGGGGATGCCGATGAGCGATCGGCGCAGCAGCGACAAGGCCGGCCTCGACGCGCTGCTGAGGGACGTCCGCGACACCGCGGACCTCCCCCTGGAGGAGAGCCGGACGCTGCCGGGCGCGGCGTACACCTCGCCCGGCCTCTACGACCTGGAGATGGAGCGGATCCTCCGGCGAGAGTGGATCTGCGTGGCACGCGTGGACCAGGTCCCCGAGCCGGGCGACTACCTGGCCGTGGACGTGCTCGGCGAGGCGCTGGTCATCACCCGCGACGAGGCCGGTGAACTGCACGCGCTGTCACGGGTCTGCAGGCACCGGTTCATGGACGTGCTGCCGCACGAGCAAGCGCCCCGGCAGGGGAATCTGCCCAGATTGACCTGCCCGTACCACACCTGGACGTACCGGCTGGACGGCCGGTACGCCGGGCAGTTGTCCGGTGCGCCGTTGATGCACAAGGTGGACTTCGACCGCTCGGCGTGCCGCCTTCCCGCGTTCGCGCTGGAGGTCTGGAACGGCTTCATCATGATCAACTTCGATCCCGGCGCGGCGGCACTCGCCCCCCGCCTGGCCGGTCTCACCGAGCGGCTGCGCGCGTACGGGCTTTCCGAATGGCTCACGGCGGAAGCCCTGACCTGGACCGGTGTGGAGGCGAACTGGAAGGTCGCCGTCGAGAACGGTTCGGAGAGCTACCACCACATCGGAACGCACTCCGCCAGCCTGCAGCCCATGCTGCCGGGACAGGCGACACAGGTGGACGACTGTGACGGAGCCTGGTTCTCGATGTTCAACCCCGTGGGCAAGCAAGCCTCCGCGGGCGAGGAGGACGGGCACGACGTGGCCCCCACCCTGTTCCCGCCCGTGCCGGATCTGAGCGCCGCGCAGCGATCGGGCCTGCTCATCGTCGGCGTCTTCCCGCTGTTCGTGCTGACCGTCATGCCCGACCACGCCGCGTGGTTCAGATGGCTGCCGACGGGCCCGACGACCCACGACACCCAGATCGCGATCCTCGTCCCGCCGGAGGCGCGGCGGATTCCCGCCTACGAGGAGATCCTGGAGGTCTACCGCGGCGTCTATCATCAGGTGCAGACGGAGGACCTCGTGATGATCCGCGGGGTCCAGCGCGGTCTCGGCTCGGCCACCTCGGACACCGGGCGGTTCTCGCACCTGGAGCGTCCGATCTGGCAGTTCCACCGGTATCTGGCCCAGGGGCTGGTACCGGCGGAGTGACCGGCCAGGCGGATCAGTGTCATCGGGAGTCCTCACATGCCTCGCGTCGCCGACCACGATGAACGCCGCCGCCAGATGGCCGACGCGGTGCGGCGCATCGTCGCGGTGGAGGGCATGGAAGGGGTGACGTTCGCCCGCGCGGCCGAGAAGGCCGGCGTGTCGGTGGGGCTCGTCGGATACTACTTCTCCGGCAAGGACGAGCTGCTGCTGTTCACCTTCCAGCAGGTCTGCGAACGGACGCGCGAACGTGTCACGCGAACGCTGAACCGTGACGGCACCGTCCGCCACCTGCTGCGGCGGTGCCTCCTGGAATTTTTGCCCCTCGACACCGAACGCACCACGGAACTGCGCGTCTACCTCGCGTTCTGCGGGCGCGCCGTGGACAATCCCCGGCTGCGGGCCATCCAGGTCGCCGTGCACGACGAAGTGCGCGCCCACCTGGCCGAGGCGATCGAGGCCGCCCGGCAGAGCGGCGAGATCGGCGAAGACGCCGACCCGGCGGCGGAGGCGGCCGCGCTCTGGGCCTTCGTCGACGGGCTGGCCATGCATGCCTACGCCGGTCCCGGGAGCCTCCCGCCGGACGCCGCCGTCGCCGCACTCCACGGGTATCTGGCGCGTCTTTTCCCGGCCTGATCTCAGGCACCGCCGGATGCGTCGAGGCTGGGTCCGTCCTCGACGCGTCCAGGACGGCGCCATGCCCCTGGGACCTGCGCAGCCGAGGTGCCGGGCCGCCTCCGGCGCCGGGCGCGAGGTGACACGGGTCGCGGCCGGGCAGAGGCTTCAGGCTCGTTCGGGCATCTGCTGGGTCGAGCAGTGGATCCCGCCTCCGCCTTCACCGAGGGTGTCAACGGCCACTTGGACGACCCTGCGGTCCGGGTACAGGTCACGCACGATGGAGAGGGCGTCGGCGTCGGCCTTCCGATCTCCGAAGCGCGGCATGACGACTGCACCGTTGATCACGTAGTAGTTGACGTAGCCGGCCAGGAACTCCTCACCGCGGCGGCCGATGGCGGCCGGCTCCGGCAGCTCCACGATCTCCAGGCGCTTCCCCCGCGCGTCGACGGCCTTGCTCAGGACGTCGTGGGCCTGGTCGTAGACACCGGCCCATGGGGCGTCCTCGGCCGGAGTGCTCATGACCACGACGCCGGGTTCGGTGAACCGCGCCAGAGCGTCGATGTGGCAGTCGGTGATGTCGTGGCCCTTGATGCCGTTCACCCACAGCACCGTTGTGGCTCCGCAGAGATCCTTCAGCGCGTCCTCGATGTCCTCACGTGACTTGCCCGGGTTGCGGTTGGCGTTGACCAGCGAGCTTTCGGTCGCCATCAGGGTGCCCTGGCCGTCGGCTTCGATGGCGCCGCCCTCGCCGACGATCGGCGCCTGGATCCGCTCGACGCGCTCGTCGGCGAGGATCTCGCGGGCGACCCGGCCGTCCCGGTCGTGGATCTGCTTGCCACCCCAGCCGTTGAAATTGAGATCGATCCCGGCGATACGGCCGGGGCCGCCCAGGACGAAACTCGGGCCGGTGTCCCGGATCCACAGGTCGTTCACCGGGATCGGCGCGACTTCCACCCCCGAACCGCACGCCCGCCGGGCCGCCTTCACGTCCCGCCGATCGGCCAGAAGCACCACCGGCTCGAACTCGGCTATCACCCGGGCGATCCGCGCGATGTCCTCCCGGACCCCGGCGATATACGGCCCCCAGATCCGCCGGGTGGGCCACGACATGTAGGTCAGCCGGTGCGGATACGACTCAGCGGGCATACGCCACCCGCCCGGGGCGGCCGCCGCCGGGGCGGCCCCCTTTCCGCTCGGGCGGCCGTCCTGTCCCAAGGCGCAAGCACCGAGCGTCGCGCCGGCGGCGGTGAGCACCGCCGCCCGCAACGCCTGACGGCGTGACATGTTCACAAGCACTCCTGGCTGAGAAGCCGGTCAATACGACGATCAGGACGGAGTCCGGAAGCACGGAGCCCCCGCACCCGAGCCGGCGCGGCGCCCGCCTGAACCCTCGGCGATCCGCCCGCGCGGTGGCCGCTATCCGGTGGGGCCCGCGGACCAGTCGACCAGGGGCGGCCGGACCGTGGAGCACAGCGGCCCGCCGCCGGAGTCGGTGAGCCCGAGCCGGGCGATGAGGCGCCCGTAGCGCCGGGCGGCTTCGAGGGTGGTGGAGTCGATGGCGTCCAGCATCAGCTTCGCCCGGCGGAACATGGCGAAGGCACCGGTGTCGTCCACCACGCCCCAGCAGAGGTAGATGAACCGGCCCCCTGGCGTGCCCTGGATGTAGGGGCCCCTGATGTCGATGCCCGCCCGGGCAGGGACCGCCGTGGCCTCCAGGGTCCAGACGGCCGTGGCCGCGTCGCCGGGGTGCGGATCCAGCGGTTCGTCGCGGCGCCTGCCCCGCTGGACGCCGACATGGACGTTGCGGTGCTCCGGCATGTCCGGGAACGACCCGCAGTCGCGGCCGGGAAGGTCCCGTGCCTCGATGCGGATCTGGATGCCGGCCGATTCCCCGCGCGGCGGGCGACGGCTGCCGCGTCCGGTCACCGGCCGCAGGACGGCGGCGGCTTCGGCGTGCGCCCGGCTGCGGACGGGCCCGTTCGGTGGCTCGCATGCCTCCAGGGCGGTGCGCCGGTGCACGGGGTCGCGCAGGTCGGGGTCGGCGCCGTGACCGAGAAGCCGCCGGACGGCGTCGGCCCTGCCGTTGCCCGCCGCGGTGTGCAGGGGCAGCCGTCCCCATTCGGCGTCCGGTTCGTTGAGCGGGGTTCCGGCGGCGACGAGCCGGTCGATGACGTCCAGCCGCTGGTGGTCGGCGGCGAACGCCAGCGCGCGCAGCCGGCTCTGCGGGGTGCACCGGGCGAGCGGCCAGCCGCCGATGTCTCCGGCGGCGGCGGCGGTTTC
This sequence comes from Actinomadura formosensis NBRC 14204, assembly GCF_001552155.1. GTDB lineage: Bacteria > Actinomycetota > Actinomycetes > Streptosporangiales > Streptosporangiaceae > Spirillospora > Spirillospora formosensis. The sequence continues at coordinate 25,538 of NZ_BCQQ01000013.1, forward strand.
CAGGCTGTCGACACGAGCCCCCGCGGCTACCAGGACGTCCAGTACCCCGGTCATCCCGAACACCGCCGCGTGAACGAGCGCCGTGGCGCCGGGGACGCCTCCCGAGTCGGGGGCGGAAACGGCCTCAAGGTCGGCGCCGGCCGCGATCAGCACGGCGGCGACTTCGGCGTCGCCGTAGCTGGCGGCGGTGATCAGCGGCGTTTCCCGGTCGCCGGGACGCCCGTCGACCGGGGCGCCCGCCTCGATCAGGGCCCTCGCGACCGCGCCGGTGCCGGGCAGGTGGTGGGGCAGGCCGAGCCGGTCGCGGTTGAACCGCATCATCGTGACGTAGCCGAGCGGCTCTTCGTGAGCCTGGTCGGACCAGCGTTCGAGGTTCCTGGTGGCCATTTCCGGGTGTTCGGCCAGCAGCTTCGCCAGGCGGGACAGATCCCGGTTGTTGAGAATGTCCCGGCGTTCGACCTCCAGCTTCAGCTTCGTCCAGCCGGCGAACCCGTATTCGCGGGCGAGCGCGAGCTGGGCGGAGGAAAGGGCGGTCCGGTCCGAGACCGAGCGGATCCGCGCCCTCGCTTCGGGGTCGCCCTGCCGGGCGGCGCGCAGCAGATCCTTGGCCTGGTGGCGGAGCTGGTCCAGATCGGGACGGGCGGGCAGGTCGCGCATGACGTCTCCCTCGTCACCCCGTGGTCCGCGGTCGGGGCCGGAAGAGATCGTCGTCATCGCGGCCTTGCGTGGAGAATCGGAGGTGGACTCTGTCCTGCCCGCGGACCCGGTGGCACCCTCCTGCGCCTGGCCCCAGGCTATATGAAGCGGCGCTCGTTGACCGCGTCCTCCGCAAAGGCGTCGACGCATGCCTCCATGGTCTTATCGAGCAGGTGGCGCAGATGACTGCGGTGCAGCTCAAGCGTTTGCGCGCGCAGTCGCGCCGCCGAGCCGTCGTGATCAGGCATCTTGTCCACTCCTTCTTCTTTTCCTCTGTGGTGAACTTTCTCCGGCTGGATCTTTATGATCACCCGTACGTCGCCGGGCTGGCGGAAGGGGAACGAGTCGACGCCGAGGTAGCGCTTGGCGAGCGCGTCGATGCCCTCCTCGGCGCCGTCGCGGGTCATCTCGACGACCTTGCCCTGGATGAGCAGGCTCTCGTAGGGATTACTGAGCTTGAAAGCGTGATGTCGTGGGGCTGACAAGCCACTGCCCCTGCAGTACCCAAGGTCATGAGGTATCCGCAAGGTGGTGGGCTGACCGCGGAGCGACGGGCGTTTGGTGAACAGCTGCGACTGCGGGCGGCCGAGGACTTCGCCCGCGAGGTGAGCGATCAGAAGATCGCCAAGCAGTTGCGCGTCAGTGTGCGGTCGGTGCAACGCCGGCGTCGGGCGTGGGACTAGGGAGGCGCCGAAGCGCTGCGCTCGAAGGGGCCGGCCCCACTGCCGATGCTGACCGGCGAGCAGTTCGCGGTGCTGGAGGCCGAGCCGGCCCGGGCCGGCCGAACACGGCTGGCCGGATCAAAGACGTTGTCACGGATCAAGACGGTGATCGGGCGGCGGTTCCACCTGGCATACACCGTTCAAGGTGTTGCCGCACTGCTCAGGCGGCATGGGTGGAGCCGGCAGGTCCCTGCACGCCGTGCGGTGGAGCGGGACGATCAGGCGGTGACCGGCCGGCTGATGGAGACCTGGCCACAGGTGGAAGAACCGTGGCGGCGCCCGGTGCCCGGCTCGTCTTCGAAGACGAGGCCGGGTTCTCGATGACGCCGCCCACGGCACGTACCTGGGCGCCGCGTGGTCATACTCCGGTGGCGCGGGTTCGGGGGCGCTCGGCCCGCCGGGTCTCCATTGCTGCGTTGGCCTGCCGGCCAACACGATCTTTATCGATCCCGAGCACTTGATCACCACGGTGCGGCGAGGTCTGCGCCGTATCCAGTACCGCAGCCATCTGATCGACGGCTGCCTCACCGAGACCGGCCTGACTCTGTCTCGGGCTGCACCATCGTGACGACATCACGCCTTCAAACTCAGTAACCGCTGAAGAACGCCTCGATTGCCGCAAACTGGAAAGCATCTTTTCTGGATCGGTTTCGCTGAGATCACGCGTTCGGTCCCGGCCTGTGCGTTACCCGAAGTCACCAGCGGGGCTTTGGATGAGGTCGACCTGGAGTTCCTCAAGGTGAGCGCGGAGCTGGTGCCGACGACGAACACGAGTGCCCGTTTCGTAAGTGTCCGTTTGTGATCATCTACAACGGTCGTGTCGGCATAAGCACGTAGCTTCCTTCCCTGCGATTACGTGATTTCCACGATAGTGCGCGGAATCGCTTACTTCTTTACTTGAGTCGTCTTGCTCCCCATATCACGGAGAGTGATATGAATAGTCATGGCCGGCTCGAAAAGATCCTCTTTGCGATCTTCGCCTCTTAGTGACTCTGCTCTGTTTCACCTGGCCACATCCCTGCCGAACGAATTCGGCGACCGTGCCATGGAACCCGGCGACCTCCCGCAATCGAGGTCGCCAGGACCGACACCCCCACCCGACGGATCTGCCGGTCGACGTCCACGCTGAGCACACCACCGCCACGATCACCCCTCAAGAATGGGAGGCCCCCAAAGACTCCGGCGCCACAAGAAGACTGAATCGACGCACCATCGAAGAAAAGGAGAAAGAGATGAGCACCCGTAAGGGCCGACTCGCGGCGCTGGCTTTAGCCGCGCCGCTGAGCGTCTCCGTGCTGGGCGCGCAGGCCGAAGGCGCAAATGCCGCCGTCAAACCGGCCGCCGCGAGTGCGGGCGTTACTGCAAACCAGCCCGCGCCGACGTCAGCGCCCCGGAAGGACCCGCCGATCGGGCCGTACCTCAGCCGCGCGATCAAGATCGCCAAAAGTCAGGTCGGCTACAAGGAGTACAGGAAGGGCGGGAGAACCAACTGCACCAAGTACGGCCGCTGGTACGGAAAGAACTGCACCGAGTGGTGCGACATCTTCGTGTCCTGGGTCTACCACAAGGCCGAGATAGGGTCCAGCGCCGGCGGCAAGCATAGCTACGTTCCTTCCCACGCCGCCTGGTTCCGACGCCACCACAGGTTCACGCACACCCCCGACGAGGGCAGCATCATCTTCTACGACCAGAACGGTCACGACGGCGAAGACCACATCGGCATCGTCACCAAGGTCAGTAGGAAGTACGTCTGGACGGTCGACGGCAACTACAGGGACGCCGTGCGAACGCGCAAGCTCAGGCGAAACAGCCGCGTCATCTACGGTTACGGCTTGGTCAGGTGGTGGCCCTGACCAAGGGCCCAATAACCGCACTCGCCTTCAGCCCGGCGGCGGCCGTGCTGCCCTGCTGATCCGTTGCGGCGGCCGCGCCGAGCTCGCCGCGACGAAATCCTCGCCGCCCCGGACTCCCCCTGGAGTCCGGGGCTCGGCGTACCTGGGCAGACCCCGGCCGGCGGTTATCGTCCCGGTAGGGGTGAGGTGATCGCCCCGGCCCACGGCGAGGTCGCGGCGGTGGAGACCACCGCGCACATCGTGGAGGCCCTGCGCGCCCCCGGCCAGTACCAGGCCCCCCGCGAGACTGAGACAACCGGGCACGCTCGGCCCCATCGTGGGCGCCATGACCCGACCGCCGTCCACCCGACCGCTGACCCTCCGCACGCCCGGTGCCGAGCTGGCGCGCCTTACCCGCACGCTCGTGTCACAGTGAACCGCCCTGGGGGCTGATGCCCCTATGGATGTCAAGCCGCCATTGGTGCTGTGGCGCTCGGTGAGCGGGTAATGAGCTGGTGGATCTCCCGGGCGACGTAGCGTTTGAGGCACCTGATGGCTTCACGTCGGGTTTTGCCCTCGGCGGTGCGTCGTTGGACGTAGTCACGGGTGCGTTGGTCCCGGCGCAGGCGGGACAGGACGATGGTGTGCAGGGCGCAGTTGGCTTGGCGGTCGCCGCCGCGGTTGAGGCGGTGCCGTTGTGTCCTGCCGGAGGATGCCTCGATGGGGCTGACGCCGCACAGCGCGGCGAAGGAGGCCCGGGTGCCTGGCCGCTCTGGGTTGTCGCCGGCGGCGATGAGCAGCGCTGCGGCGGTGTCGGGACCGACGCCATAGGTGCCGAGCAGCAGGCCCGCGACCGGGTAACCGCCAGAGTCCACAACGGTGCCCGTGATCACCGGACCGGCCGCGCCGCGACGATGTCACCGGAGAAGAGCGCGTCCCGCTCGGCGTCGAGGAGCGCGATGCTCCCAGGCGTGTGACCCGGCAAGTGCAGCACTTCCAGCCGCCGGCCGCCCAGGTCGATCACGTCTCCTTCGCCCAGCCCGATGGCCGGGGCCGGACGGGTCGCGAACCGCCGGACGTCGAATTCCGCGGCCGGCACCGCGTCGAGCAGCAACGGCGGGAGCGGCATGCCCGCCGCGGCCATATAGGCGCGGAACTCGTCCGGATAGTCGGCACCGACCAGCGACGCCCGTTCCGGCCGGGCGCACGCGTCCACCTCGGCGGCATGCGCGGCCCGGTCGGAGAACTCGTGCAGCCCGCCGATGTGATCGAGATGGGCGTGCGAGACGACGACGAGCGGTTCCCGTTCGAAGAGATCCGGGAACGCGGCGCGCAGCGAGACGATCCCCAGCCCGGTGTCGAAGAGCAGATCGCGGGCGCTGCCGCGCATGTGCCAGATGTTGCCGCGCAGCAGCTCGTGCACGTGGGGCTCGCTGATCAGGGTGAGGCCATCGCCGAAGTCCCGGCGGTCGAACCACGATTCGGTGACGGGCAGCGCCGCATTCACCACGGCCGTCCGTCCTTGGGGAGAGCGCCGAGCTCCCGGGCGACGTTCAGGCTGTCGTTGCCCCACCAGATCCTCGTGACCTGGTCTTCCGCGACCTGATAAAGGTCGTGGGCCGTCCAGCGAACGCGCCGCCCGTGCGCGGACAGCCCGAGGTAGGGCGCGGCGAAGGTCGCGGTGAACTCACCGCGGACCGCAGCGCGCTCGCCGCCGGCGATCACGTCGTGGACGACGAAGTGCGCGTCCGGGAACGACGCGGCGATGGGCACGAGGATCCGGTCGACGACCGCGTCGCGACCGCGCAGCGTCGTGCCCGGCGTCATCCAGTCGTCCATGACCACGTCGGCGCTGAGCAGGTTGATCATTTCCTCGGGATCGTCCGCGGTGACGAACGCGCGGACCACCGCCTCGGTCGCCCCGGACGTCTGCACGGTCATCTTCACTCCCACGCTCGGTGAACAAGCTCTTGGACTGATTACGTCAATGCATCCGACCCCAGGTCAACAGAATGATCACGGGAAGCGCTGTCAGTGGACGTTAATAGTTCTTCAGCCCATCCGGGGCGACGAATACAGTCTCGCCGAATGACTACTTTTCGTAGGGAGACTCCGAGCCTGGACGCCACCGACGAGGCGATCATCGCGATGCTGCACGAGGACGGCAGGCGCCCCTACGGCGAGATCGCGCGGGCGGTCGGCCTGTCGGAGGCGGCGACGCGCAAGCGCGTGAACCGTCTCCGAGACGCCGGCGTACTGCGGATCGTGGCGCTGGTGCATCCGCTCAGCCTGGGTCGGCGGGTGGTGGCGATGCTCGCCATCGACGTCGACGGGCGGAGCCGTGAGGTCGCACAGCACCTCGGCAGGCTGGCCCCGGTCGAGTACATCGTCATCACCGCGGGCTCGCACGACATCCTCGCCGAGGTGATCGCGGCCGACATGCCGCAACTGCTGATGCTGATCGACGAGCATGTGCGCACCATTCCGGGTGTGCGCGGCGTCGAGGTCTTCGTCTACTTCAGCATCGAGAAACTCGTCTTCAACTGGGGCAGGCGAGGACCGCAGCCGAGCGCGGCGCCCGACCCGTCCGCACGGGTGGAGCTGGAGCCGAAGAGCGAGTTGGGCGGTGCGGGTTCGCCCGGTGAAGGCGTCGCCAGATGACGGTGAGGTGAGCGAAGCGCGCTGACCCGGGGAGGTGCTGGCGCGTTGGAGGTCGGCGGGCTCAGTGGCGCGGCGTCGATGTCACCTTCAGACCACCACCTGACCATGAGTGACCAAATAATTACAGTGTGCGCGATAAGAGAGGCGTCCTTTCGGAGTCATATAGGGCAGAGCACCGACACGGAGGGACGATCGTGGACGAACGCGCGCAGACCCAGACCGTCGCCCGCGCCAAGGCGGGCGACGAGAGGGCGTTCGCCGAACTGGTCGAACGCCACCAGCGGGAACTGCACGTTCACTGCTACCGAATGCTGGGCTCCTTCGATGAAGCCCAGGACCTGGTTCAGGAGACGTTCCTCCGCGCATGGCGGAGCCGTGAAGGATTCCGAGGCGGAAGCCAATTCCGTGCCTGGCTCTACAGAATCGCGACCAACGCCTGCCTTGATTTCCTGTCGCGGCATCCACGGCCGCGCTTGGCGGCGTCGTCCCAGAACCAGACGTCGAAGAATCAGGAGAGCGCGCCTTTGCCGCCTGCAGCTGTGCCGTGGTTGCAGCCGTATCCGGACCAACTGCTGGAAGAGATCCCGTCAGGCCAGGCCGAGCCGGACGCGGTGTTCCTTGCCAAGGAGACCATCGAGCTGGCGTTCCTCGCAGCCGTCCAGTACCTGACGCCCCGCCAGCGGGCGATGCTGATCCTGCGGGACGTCCTGGGCTGGTCGGCGAAGGAAACCGCAGCACTGCTGGGAGCGAGCGTCGCATCCGTCAACAGCGGGCTCCAGCGCGCCCGCCTGACCATGCGGACGCACCTGCCGCCGCGCCGGCTGGACTGGACACCGTCACCCGACACCGGAGACCAGGAGCGGGCCGTCGCCCGGCGGTACATGGACGCTCTGCAACGGGCCGACGACGCTGCCGTCGCGCTGGTGCTGCGCGAAGACGCCAAGGTCGGCCACCAGGGCGGATCCGGCGGGCACAGGGGCACCGAACCGGTCTGGTACGAGGGGCGCGAGGCGATCGTCCAGGCGTGGGCGCCCATCCTGCACGGTCCCGACGCCCAGGACCTGCGCCTCGTTCCCACCCGAGCGAACCTGCAGCCGGCCGTCGCCACCTACGTCAGCGCGCCTGGTATGTCCGACTTCCGCGCCTTTGCCCTGGCCGTCCTGGACGTCGAGGACGGCCTCGTCGCCGAGGTCACGGTCTTCGACTCCCAAGTCTTCGCGGCCTTCGGGCTGCCCGACGCCCTGTGACCGTTCGCACCAACCCACCCATCAGGAGGATCCAATGCTGCTCAACGGCAAGAACGCCATCGTCTACGGCGGCGGCGGAGCGATCGGCGGAGCCGTCGCCCGCGCGTTCGCCCACCACGGCGCGACGGTCCATCTGGCCGGACGCACCCAGGCCAAACTGGACGCGGTCGCCGCGCAGATCGCCGCCGAGGGCTCGACCGCCCACACCGAGCAGGTCGACGCGCTCGACGAGCAGGCGGTCGAGCGGCACATCGCCCGGGCGGCCGACCGCACCGGCCCCGTCGACATTTGCGTCAACACCGTCGGGATCGACGTCGGCGACCAGGGCATGCCGCTGGTGAGCATGTCGGTGCCGGAGTTCCTCGACCCGGTCACGGCCTACCTGCGGACCAACTTCGTGACCGCCGGGGCCGCGGCTCGCCACATGCTCGACGCGCGGGAGGGGGTGATCCTGTCGGTGTCGCCGCCAATGGCCCGCGTGCCGGTCGCGCTGTCCGGCCCGTTCGGGATGGCGGGCGCGGCGAGCGAGGCCATGTGCAGGCAGTTGGCGATGGAGCTCGGGCCGTCCGGTATCCGCGTCGTGGGCCTGCGGCTCAACGGCATTCCGGAGACCGCAGAGCGCCTCGGCTCCCACACTCGGGGCATGTGGGAACGCGCCGCCGAGCGGCTCGGCGTGCCGTTCCAACAGCTCCTGGACGAAGTCGGAGCGGGCGGCCCACTGCCCGGTCCGCTGACGGTGCGGCAGGTGGCCGACGCCGCCGCCTTCCTGGCGTCCGACCTGGCCAAGGGCCTGACCGGCACCATCGCCAATCTGACCGCGGGCGCCGTCGTCGACTAGGGCCGCCCGTCCGCCCGGGGTATCCGACCGGTCGAATACCAAAAAACGCGCGCGTGCGCGAGGCCGGCGAAGCCCTGTTCCCGGCCGAACCCGGGGCCTTTCCTGGCCGGATTGCGTCACCACACCTCAACCCGCCCGGCAGAGGGGTATGCACGCCAGGATCGGCCCTTCGCCCACGCCGCGATGCCCGCCCCGCTGCTGGGATACCTCGGCCACCAAGACGGCAGCACGGTCATCGTCCTCAGCCAGGACCTGACACGCCACCATCTCACCTGCGCAGCCCGGCTCCTGCGGGCACTGACGTCAGACGCCCCCGGCGAAGACGACCACCTCGTCTGCAGCGGCGACACAGCAACCCCGGACACAGGGATCCGGACACAGGGACATGAGAACCCGCCCCCACCGCCGGTCCGGACCTCCCTCGCCCCGGGCCGGGGTTATCGTCCGGTAGGGGGCGGGCCCAGTAAGCCCCGCAAGGGGCAACGGCAGGTCTGTATGACGGTGGGGGCGTGGGCGGTCTTCGGCGGCCGGGTCGGGCGGCGCCCCGTCATCGGTGACGACAAGCCTGCCGCTCCTGGCACGCCGCCAGCGTGGGGAGTCCATCCGCACCATCGCGGCCGGAGCCAAGGGCGCGGCCGGTGGCGTGCACAGGCCCCTGACCGGAGCCGAGCGCGAACGGGAACAGCGGTGACGGCCCGCGAGACTGGCTGAGGGCGGGAATCAGCGGTAGGAGCCGATCTTCGTTTCGGTTCGGTGACAGGGCGGGTTTGGCCTGGTGACGAGTTGGCGGATACGAGTTGGCGAGTGCGGCGGCATCGGGATATGCGCGCAGTCTTCGGGGCCCGTAATGTTGGAGAAGAATGTCGGGCGACCAGTTCGACTCGCCACTGTGCAGGAGCCTCTATGGGCGCGGATAAACCCGTCATCGACACATCGGTGCCGCATTCGGCGCGCATCTGGAACTACTGGCTGGGAGGCAAGGACAACTACCCCGTTGACCGCCAGGTCGGCGACCAGATGATCGGCGTGTTCCCCGACATCGTCGCCTCTGCCCGCGCTGATCGGGTGTTCCTGGGCCGGGCAGTCCGTCTTCTAGCCGGTGAACGAGGGGTGGACCAGTTCCTGGACATCGGCACGGGCCTGCCGACCGTGGACAACACCCACGAGGTCGCCCAGCGCGCCAACCCCGCGAGCAGGATCGTCTACGTCGACAACGACCCCCTCGTGCTCGCCCACGCCCGCGCTCTACTCACCAGCGCTCCCGAAGGCGAAACCGCCTACCTCGACGGTGATATCCATGACCCGGCCACGATCCTGCGCGAGGCGAGCCGGACGCTGGACTTCTCCCGGCCCGTCGGGCTGACGCTGCTGGCGATCGTGCAGTTCATCCTGGACGACCAGGAGGCCTACGCCGCCGTGCGCACTTTGATGGAGGCGCTGCCGCCGGGCAGTTACCTGGTACTCAGCCACGGCACCAACGAAATCAACACCCAGGCGTCCAATGCCGCCGTGGACTACTGGAATGAGCACGGCACCCCGCCCATGGTCCTGCGCACCGCCGCCCAGATCGCCCCCTTCTTCGACGGCCTGGAAATACTGGACCCCGGCATCGTGGCGTGTTCCCAATGGCGCCCCGAAGCCAACGTCTTCGGGGACCCGGTACCGGTCCCCCACTACTGCTGCGTCGGCCTCAAACCCTGAACACGCCCGACCAGCCAGGTCGGTTCTGCCGGGTCTTGAGCCGCAGCACGCGGTTGGGCCGGGTGCCTGCTTCGGCGAGTGGCCGGTCGGGAGAGAACAAGTGCCAGCCCAACTCCTCCGCCGGCTCCTGGGGTGTGCGACGGCGCCCCAGGAGCCGGCGGCGCGCTGCAGGGTGCTGGGCACCCAGTGGAAGAGTTCGCCGCGACTCTGCCGCCGTGGGCTCAGTCCTGGCCTTCGGCGATGTGCGCGAGAGCCGTCAGCACCTCGGTCCGGGCCTCGCCGATGTGCGCGGCCATCGCCTCGGCGGCGGCGTCCGGGGCCTGCCGTTCGATCGCCTCGATGATGGCCTCGTGGCCGCGGATCGACGAGTCGTGGAAGACCTCGAAGTTCCGGAGGTCGAGCCAGGCGAAGGCCGCCGCCCGGGCCTCCTCCACGGACCGCCGGAGCATCGAGTTCCGGCTCATCCGGGCGATCGCGAGGTGGAACGCGGAGTCGACCCGGCGGAACTCGTCCACACCGCTGCTGACCCGTAGCGCGTCCTGGCAGGCGAGCAGGTCGGCGATCTCGGCCGGGGTGCCGCGCTCGGCGGCGAGGCGGGCTGCCATGCCCTCGACCGCGAGCCGGAACTCGAAGGCCTCCCGCACCTGTACCTGGTAGTCGCCGTCCGCGCAGATCGCCTCGGGACTCGTGGCGGCCGACGCGACGACGGTTCCGCCGCTGCCGCGCTTGGTGACGAGCAGGCGCTCGCCCTGCATGATCCGCAGCGCCTCGCGAACGGTCACCCGGGACACCCCGAGACTCTCGGCCAGGGTTCGTTCCGACGGCAGTCGTTCCCCGGGCAGCACGACGCCCAGCGCGATGGCGCGGCGCAGCCGGTCCACCACGGCCACGTACGCCGGCGGCGTCTCCAACGGGGCGAGCAGGATGTCGTCGTTCACCGTCATGTCTTGCATTCTAGCCGCCTCTGGTCCTAGGGTCCGCTGGTATGCAAAACAGACCACTGATCCATGTGGTGCCATGAGGCCGGTCATCGGGGTGTGCGGCGTGCCGAGCATCGCGTCCTGGGGTTTCTGGACGCAGCCGGCGGTGCTGGTCGCCGAGACGTACCTGACGGCGGTCCGCGACGCCGGCGGACTCGCGATCATCGTTCCGCCGACGGCGACCGCCGAGGCCGACGCGCGGCGCCTCCTTCCGATGGTCGACGGCGTGCTGCTGGTCGGCGGCTCCGACGTCAGTCCACGGCTCTACGGGCGGCCCGCGAGCGAGCGGACGGAGGAGACCGACCACCGTCGCGACGAGTTCGAACTGCACGTCGCCTCGCTCGCGCTGCGATCGGACCTGCCCGTACTGGGCATCTGCCGGGGGCTGCAGATCCTCAACGTCGCCACCGGCGGCACCCTGCACCAGCACCTGCTCGACGAGAAGTTCGCCGAGCACCGGCCGGTGCCGGGACGCCTCGACGCCTCGACGACCCACGGGATCGAGGTCGAGAGCCGCAGCCTGCTCGGGGACCTGGGGCTGGCCGGGCTGCGCGAGGTCAACTCCCACCATCACCAGGGCGTCGCGGAGCTGGGACGCGGCGGGCGGGTCATCGCCCGCTCGGTCCCGGACGGCGTGGTCGAGGCCGTGGAGTGGACCGGCTCGCGGTTCGCGCTCGGCGTGCAGTGGCACCCCGAGGATCCGGTGACGAGCGAGCTGTTCACAGGCCTGATACGAGCCGCGGCCGGATCCGTGCCCGGCCATTCGAACATCCACCGGAGGAACCGTTGATCCACACCGTTGTCGAACCGGCGACCGGGCAGCCCATGGCCGAGATCGAGCGGTCGAGCCTCTCCGACGTCGACGAGGCGGTCGCGCGGGCCGGCCGGGCTCAGCGCGACTGGTGCGCGGCGCCCCCGGCCGAACGGGCCCGCGTCCTGCTGGCCATCGCCGCCGGGGTCGAGGCCGAGAGCGAGACGCTGGCCCGGCTGGAGGCCCGCAACGTCGGCATGCCGATCGGCGACGCCCGGGGAGCGGTCGCCGGTGTCGCCGCGACCTTCCGCTACTACGCGGCCGCGCCGGAACGCCTGCTGGGATCGACGATCCCGGTCGCCGGCGGGATCGACATGACCTTTCACGAGCCGATCGGCGTCGTCGGGCTGATCACACCGTGGAACTTCCCGCTCTCGATCGCCTCCTGGAAGATCGCCCCCGCGCTGGCCGGCGGCAACGGGGTGGTGCTCAAACCGGCCGAGCTCACCCCGCTGACCGCGCTGGAGCTGCGCCGTCTCTGCGTGGCGGCGGGCCTGCCGGACGGGCTGTTCGGCGTCGTGGTCGGCTCCGGCTCGGAACTCGGTGCCCACCTCGTCGAGCACCCGTCCGTGGGGAAGATCGCGTTCACCGGGTCGACCGCCGTGGGACGGGAGATCGGCCGCCGGGCCGCGGATACGATCAAGCGGGTCACACTCGAACTGGGCGGCAAGTCCCCCTCCGTGATCTTCGACGACGCCGATCTGGAGGCCGCGGTGGACGGCCTGGCCGGCGGCGTGTTCGGCAACGCGGGCCAGGACTGCTGCGCGCGGTCGCGCGTCTTCGTCCAGCGCCCGGTGCTCGGCGAGTTCCTGGCCCGGCTGGAGGTCCTGACCCGTGGGATGCGCGTCGGCGACCCGCTCGATGAGACCACACAGATGGGTCCGTTGATCTCCGAGCGGCACCGACGGCAGGTGGCCGGGCACGTCGAGGGGGCACCGGTCGCGTTCCGGGGCGATGCCCCCGAAGGGCCGGGGTTCTGGTTCCCGCCGACCGTGCTGTGCCCGATCGACGACGCCCACCCGGCGGCCCGTGAAGAGATCTTCGGACCGGTCGTCTCCGTCCTGGTCTTCGACGACGAGGCCGAGGTGATCCGGCGCGTCAACGACTCGCCCTACGGGCTCTCGGGGTCGATCTGGACCCGCGACGTGGGCCGTGCGCTGCGGCTCTCCCGCGCCATCGAGTCGGGTACTTTGGCGGTCAACTCCTACACATCGGTGCGGATCAACACTCCCTTCGGCGGGTTCAAGCAGTCCGGGCTGGGCCGTGAGCTCGGTCCCGACGCGGTCCAGGCCTACACCGAACTCAAGAACGTCTTCGTCGCAACCACCTGAATCAGCGCCGTTCGGCGTGTTCTCGCATCAACGGAGTTCTCACGTGTCGCAGACCATCCCCGCGTTCAACAACCACCTTCCGGTGCGCGTCCACTTCGGTGAGGCCGGCGCACTGCGGCTGGCCGAGATCATCCGCGATCTCGGCGCCACCCGCGTGCTCGTGCTCCTGGACGAGGGCATCGAGGACCACAACCCCGCGGTGGTCGACGCGCTGTCCGCCCTGGAGCGATCCGGACTCGACGTGACCCGCGTCGCCAAGCCGGCCGGAGAGCCGACCATCGCGATGGTCGACGCCGCGACCGACCAGATGCGGGAGGCGCGGGCGGACGTCTTCGTCGCGATCGGCGGCGGGTCCGTCATCGACACGGCGAAGGCGGCGCGGCTGTGCGGTCAGCTCGGCTGCACCTTCGGGGAGTTCCTGGACTCCGAACGGCGGTACCCCGAGGCCGTGGTCCCGCTGATCGCCGTCCCCACCACCGCCGGCACCGGGTCCGAGGTCTCGGGCGGCGCCGTCGTCTCCGACCCCGGTAACGACCGCAAGGCCGGCATCGCCCACCCGCACCTGCGCGCGCAGTACGCGGTGATCGATCCCCGGCTGACCCGGAGCATGCCGGGCACCATGACGGCCAACACCGGGATCGACGCCCTCGCCCAGGCGATCGCCGCGATCGTCGCGAAGGTCCGCACTCCGATCGGCGACGCGATCGCGCTGGAGGCGGTGCGCCTCATGGGCGAGTCGCTCGCCGCGGCCTACCGCGACGGCGACGACCACGTCGCACGGTCGAAGACGGCCTGCGCCAGCATGATGGCCGGCCTGGCCATGAACATCTCGGACTGCACCGCCGAGCACTCCCTCGGGCAGGCGATCGGCGGCCTGACCGGCGCCGCGCACGGCCTGACGATCGGGCTCGTGCTCGCCGAGACGCTCGACCGGGAGCGGCGGTTCGTGCCCGAGCGGCTCGAACGGGTCGCCGACGCGCTGGGGGTCCCCGAGGACGGCACAGGGGACGGCTCGCGCGCCGTCATGGCGATCCGGGACCTCCTCGTGGAGCTGGATTTCCCCGTACTGAGCGATCTCGGCATCACCGAGGACGACCTGGACCGGCTGACCGACCTCGCGCTGGAGGACCACTTCCTCACCATGTCCCCGAGCCCGTGGAGCCGCGAGGAGGTCCGGGGGGTCTTCGAACGAGCACTGGAACTCCGGTCGCGGCAGCCCGTGCCGGCCACCTGAGGAGCACTGACATGAGCGACGCACGACAGCCCGCCCCCGGCCCCGGCCCCGGCCCCGGCTCCGGCTCCGGCTCCGCCGAACGATTCGACGTCGTGGTCGTCGGCGCGGGCTTCGCCGGCCTGTACATGCTGCACCGCCTGCGCGGACTCGGCATGACCGTACGGGTCATCGAACGCGCCGACGACGTCGGCGGGACGTGGTACTGGAACCGGTACCCCGGTGCCCGGTGCGACATCGAGAGCATCGACTACTGCTACTCCTTCGACGACGCCCTGCTGCACGAGTGGCGCTGGAGCGAGCGCTACGCGGCCCAGCCGGAGATCCTCCGCTACCTCGAACACGTCGCCGACCGCTTCGACCTGCGCCGCGACATCGCCTTCGGCACCAGCGTGCTCGGTGCGGAGTGGGACGAGGCCGGCCACGTGTGGCGGCTGCGGTGCGACGACGGCGAGATCGTCACCGCGACGTACTGCGTGATGGCCACCGGCTGCCTGTCCACGGTCAAGACCCCCGACTTCCCCGGGCTCGGCTCCTTCCAGGGACGGTGGTTCCACACCGGGCAGTGGCCGCACGAGCCGGTCGACTTCACCGGCGGGAAGGTGGCCGTCATCGGGACCGGGTCGTCCGGCATCCAGGCGATCCCCCTCATCGCGCGGCACGCGGAACGCCTCTACGTGCTGCAGCGCACCCCCAACTACAGCATGCCGGCGCACAACCGGCCGCTCACCGAGGCGGAGCTGCACGACGCGCTCCGTGACCATGCCGAACGGCGCCGTCGCTGCCGGGAGTCCGAGAGCGGCATCCCGCTGCCGCCCCCGACCGACGCGACGCTCGACGTCACGCCCGAGCAGCGGCGGGCCCGGTACGAGGAGGGCTGGCGGCGCGGCGGGATCAGCGCCCTGTCCGCGGCCTTCACCGACTTCTTCACCGACGAGAAGGCCAACCGGCTCGCCCAGGACTTCGCCCGCGCGAAGATCCGCGAGATCGTGCGTGATCCGGAGGTGGCCGAGCTGCTGTGCCCGACCCACCACATCGGCACCAAGCGGACCTGCACCGACACCGGGTACTTCGAGACCTACAACCGGGACGGCGTCGAACTCGTCGACGTCCGGTCCGATCCCATCGAGGAGATCACGCCCACCGGCGTCCGTACCCGGGACCGGCACATCGACGTCGACGTGATCGTCTTCGCGATCGGGTTCGACGCGATCACCGGGGCGCTGACCGAGATCGACATCCGCGGCACCGGCGGGCGGGCGCTGACCGACACGTGGGCGCACGGCCCGCGGACCCTGCTCGGCCTGCAGACCGCGGGCTTCCCGAACCTGTTCATGGTCACCGGGCCGGGCAGCCCCTCGGTGCTGAGCAACATGGTGGTCTCCATCGAACAGCACGTCGACTGGATCGCGGACTGCCTGGCCCACCTGCGCGAACGAGGCGTGGACCGGATCGAGGCGACGCCTGCCGCACAGGAGCGGTGGATGGCGCACGTCGCCGACCTCGCCGCGCACACCCTCTACCCGAAGGCGAACTCCTGGTACGTCGGGGTGAACATCCCCGGCAAGCCGCGCACCTTCATGCCCTACGTCGCCGGGTGCGGGCAATACCGCCGCGAGTGCGACGAGATCGTCGCCGCGGGCTACGCGGGATTCACGCTGGGGCAGGACGCCAACACGCGGCAGGACCGCGACACGCAGCAGGAAGGCGCACGCACATGACCGACATCCACGCCGACCTCCGCTCCGCCACCGACCTGCCCGCGGCCCTCGAACGGCAGGGGATCGAGACGGTCGTCCTGGGCGGCTCCGACACGCACGGGGTGATGCGCGGGAAGCGGCTGCCCACCCGTCAGCTCGCGCGCGTCCTCGAACACGGGCTCGCCCTGTGCGACGTGTTCTGGGTCATGCACGTCGACGAGTCCGGCCTCGTGGCCAGGCCGGACGGGCACACCGGGTACTTCCCCACCGAACGGCAGGGGTTCCCCGACATCCTGGCCCGGCCCGACGTCGACACCCTCCGCGTCGTGCCGTGGCTGCCGGACACCGCGCTGATCCTGTGCGACTGGCACCTGCCGCACGGCGCGGGACCGGTGCCGATCTCGCCGCGCGCAGTGCTGCGCCGCACCGTGGACCGCGCCCGCGACCTGGGCTTCGATCCGCTCAGCGCACTGGAGCTGGAGTTCTATCTGCTGCACGAGCCACCGGGGACGCACCACCGTAAGCGCGCCGCCGAACTCGTTCCGCTACAGGAACGGCCGAGCACCTACGGGGTCGTCCTCGGTTCCCTGCAGGAGGACGTCGGCGCGCTGATCCGGAACCGGATGCTGCGGTACGACCTGCCGATCGAGGCGTGCAACCCGGAGACCGGCCCGGGGCAGTTCGAGATCAACCTCCGGTACGCCCCCAGCCTGCGGGCCGCCGACCACGCGTTCCTGTTCAAGTCCGCGGTCAAGGAGGTCGCCGCCCAGCAGGACCTGCTCGCGACCTTCATGGCCAAGCCGAACGGCGACTGGGCCGGCAACAGCTGCCACATCCACGTCAGCCTCCGCGACGAGCGGGACGGCGGCGCGTTCTTCGACGCCGCCGCGCCCGACGGGATCTCGACCACCATGCGGCACTTCGCCGGGGGCGTGCTGGCGACCATGCGCGAGTTCACCGCTCTCATGGCCCCCACGCCGAACTCCTACCGGCGCTTCGTCCCGTACTCATGGGCCGGGACGACCGCCACCTGGGGGATCGACAACCGCTCGGTCGGGCTGCGGGTCATCACCGAGGGCGACCGTGGCACCCGCCTGGAGCACCGCCAGCCGGGCGGCGACGTCAACCCCTACATCGCCACCGCGGCGCTGCTCGCCGGCGGCCTGCACGGCATCACCAACAAGATCGAACCGCCGCCGCTCACCGACGTCGACGTGTACGGCCGGCCGGCGGAGGAGGCCGAGTGGCTGCCGACCGCGCCGGCCGAGGCGGTCGACCTGCTGGCCGGCAGCCGGACCGCCCGCGAGTGGCTGGGCGACGACTTCGTCGACCACTACGTACTGATGAAGCGCGCGGAACTCCACGCCCAGTCGCTGGCGGTCACCGACTGGGAAGTCGCGCGCTACCTCGAGGCCATGTGATGACCGGCCGGCTGCACCCGGAAGCCGTCGCGGCGCTTCGGGCCGCCGCCGCGCGGTCCCGGCCCGGCGTCCACCTCCTGCCGGTGGCCGAGGCCCGCGCGCACTTCGAGGCGGAGTCGGCGGAGACCGCGCCGGGCCCGCGCCTGGCGGCCGTCACGGACCTGCGAATCCGCCCGGACCTGCCCGCCCGGCTGTACCGGCCGACGGTGGCCCGCACCGGGGTGGTGGTCTACTTCCACGGTGGCGGGTGGGTGCTCGGCAGCGTCGACTCCCACGACGCCCTGTGCCGTACGCTCGCCGCCCGCAGCGGCTGCGCGGTACTCGGCGTGGACTACCGGAGGGCGCCGGAACACCCCTACCCGGCGGCCGTCGACGACGCCGCGGCCGCCCTCGGATGGGTGGCCGCGCACGGCGAGGAGCACGGCCTCGACCCGGCCGCGACGGCCGTGGCGGGAGACAGCGCCGGCGGCAACATCGCCACCGCCGTCGCCGTCCGCTGCCGCGCCGCGTGTGGGATCCGGCCGCGCCTGCAGGTGCTGTTCTACCCGGTGACCACGACCGACCTCGACCTCGGCGTCGACCCCGGGCACGACGGCCTCGTGCTGAGCCGGGAGGAGCTGGCCTGGCACCAGGACCTCTACCTGCCGCGCCGGCACGAGCGCCGGCACCCGGAGACCTCTCCGCTGGACCACGCCGACCTCACCGGCCTGCCCGAGGCCGTCATCCTGGCCGCCGAGTGCGACCCGATCGTGCCCCAGAGCCGGCTGTACGCCGACGCCCTGCGGGCGGCGGGAGTCGGCGTCGAGCTGCACGTCCACCCCGGCATGATCCACGGCTTCGCGCAGTATCCGGACAGGTTCGCGGCCGCCCGCGACGCCCTCGACCGGGCCGGCCGAGCCGTCCACCGGGCACTGTCCGAGGCGCCGGACCGCCTGCCGTCTCGTCGCTAGCCGCCGACCGTCATGGGGCCAGGAGCGGGCCAGGGTCCCCGAACAGCAGGAATCCAGGACGTGACGCCCAACCCCCTGGGGCGCCACCAGCGAGAGGGAACACGCATGACAGAGTCACACCCCCGCCGGGTCCACGGTGACCTCGCGGCCTCCCCGCACGGCGAGATCACCCCGGCCCAGGTGGCCGAGGACGCCGGGCTCCGCCAGGCGGCCATCGACTGGAAGCAGGTGGCCATCCTCTCCGTGGCCGGCTGCGGCCCCGCGTCGGTGATCGCGCTGAATCTCCAGTTCATGGGCCAGTTCGCCGGATCGGCGCTGGTCCTCGCCTTCGTGCTGGTCTGGCCGGGCATCCTGCTGCTGGTCAACACCTTCGCGGAGTTCTCCAAACGCCTCCCGACCTCCGGGGGCCTGTACACGTGGAACTCCAAGGCGTGGGGACCGAACGTCGGCTTCGTCTACGGCTGGACGTTCATCGGCGCCTACCTGGTCTTCTCCGCGGCCGGATTCGCGGTGTTCGGCGGCTGGGTGGAGCAGTGGCTGCAATCCCAGTTCGGCCTCCACGTCCCGTGGTGGATCTTCACGTTCCTCGCCCTGGCGTACGTGTGCGTCCTTGCCTACCTGGGCATCGCACAGTCCCTGCACGCGGCGCTGACCCTGCTCGGCTTCGAGATGGTCGTGCTCATCGCGCTCGCCGTCTGGGTGATCATCGACGGGCCGAAGTCGGGCGGCGGCTTCGACCTGACCCCCTTCCACGTCTCCTCCGCCGGCGCGCTCGGCTGGGGCGGCGTCGGCCTGGCGATGACCTACGCGGTGCTCTCCCACGTCGGGATCGAGGAAGGCGCCACCCTCGGTCTCGAGGTGCGGGACCCCAAGCGAGGCATCCCGCGGGGCCTGTGGGTCGCCGCGATCGTCGTGCCGGTCTTCTACGTGCTGATCTCCTACGCGATGGTCTACGGCTACGGGATCGGCAAGATGAAGGCGTTCGGGGAGGACTCCGCGCCGCTGCAGACCATCGCCCAGACGTACTGGGGCAAGTTCGGGCTCTTCATCGTGGTCCTCGCGACCGTCAGCAGCATCCTGGCGTTCAGCCAGACCGCGTTCATCGCCGGTGCCCGCGTGCTCTACACGCTCGGCCGGGAGCACGTCCTGCCGTCCGCCCTGGCCAGGGTGTCGCGCCGCCGGACCCCGGTGGCGGCCATCGCGGTGATGGGCGTGATCTCGATCGCGCTGGGCGTGCCGCTGGCGTTCATCACCGGCCCCTTCAATGTCTGGGGGTACTTCGGCTTCCTGATCTCCATCGCGTTCCTGGTGTCGTACATCTTCACGAACCTCGGGCTGATCCGGTACACCCGCCGGGCCGGGTATTTCCACTGGTTCCGGCACGGCGTGCTGGGCCTGCTCGGGTCGGTCGTCTTCCTGTACCCGCTGTACAAGACGGTCTGGCCGCTGCAGGACGGCATCTACGGCATCCTGCCGTTCGTCTACCTCGGCTGGATCGTCATCGGCGTCGGCCTGATGCTGTACACCCGCAGTAGGCGTCCGGAGGTCATCGCGCGCATCGGCACGTCGCTGGCCGAGGGCGACGACTCGATCCCCGAGCCGCACGCTCCGCACGCCGGGCGGGAGGAACGTCCGCGGTCGCCGAAAGAGAGCTGACCGCCGGGCGCGCGGTAAGCGCCGGCGACGGCTCATGCCCGCCGTGGCCGTGGCCGGGCAGGTCCCGGCCACGGCCGCACGGTATGAGCACGCCCCCCGGGCGACGGCGTCGGCCGCTGGAGGAGGAACTCGTCCTGGCCGTACGGAACCCGGAGCACATCTATTGAGGGGTCACCGGGGTCGGGTTCCATCCGTCGGAACTCCAGAGGGCCAGCAGGACGTCTTCCGCCGGGCGGCCGGAGAGGGCGGCGACCTCGGGCCACAGCCGTTGCGGCAGGCCGTGCCGGACGATCAGGCGGTAGGCGGCCGGGCCGCCGCCCAACTGGAGGAGGTCGCCGAGGAGCATGGCGTCCTTGGGGTGGGGGTCGGCCTGGTCGACGAGGTCCAGCAGTGCACGGCCGTGGCGGCCCAGTTCGGTGAGGCCGTCCTGCCCGGCGGCGCGGAGCCAGGCGCTGACGGCGGGGCTCGGGCAGGGGAACCGTGCCAGCAGCGCGGCGATCGGGGCGCCGGACGGGCCGGCGAGCAGCGGCAGCCAGCGGTCGCCCCAGGAGCGCACGGCGGCAGCGGCCCCGGGGCGGGTCTGCTGGAGGATCGCGACGTCGCGAGCCATCGCGGCGCCGTAGCGGGACGCCACGGCGAACAGGTCGTCGTCCGGGGCGAGCGGGCCGAGGGTGCGGAGCAGGGCGCGGCCGGAGTCGTCGAGGTCGCGGTCCAGGGCGACGCGGGCCTGGGCGAAGGTGAGGTCCTCGCCGAGCATCAGGGCCAGGATCCGTTCCGGGGCCGGGTGGTCCAGGAGGCCGGGCAGCGCGTCGCGGACGGTCTGGCGGGCGAGGTTCCAGTCCGGGTGATCCGCCGCCAGGCGCAGGAGGCGCAGGCGCTGGCTCGGGAAGACCAGGTCGCGGACGAGCGGCAGCAGCGCGGGCCGGGCCTCCAGCAGCGCCACCAGCGCGACGCCTTCGGTCCGGCCGACGCCGAGGCTGCGCGGTTGGGCGCCGAGGACGCCCGACAGCACCTCGCGCGGAAGGTTCTCGCCCTCCACCAGCCAGGCGCGCAGCCGCCCCGGGTCCTCGATGAGCGTTGCCAGCACGTCGTCGAGGCCGACGCCCGCCGCCAGTTCCGCGGCCGCCCAAGCGGCGGCCGCCTCGGCGGCGAACACCGGGGCGTCGTCGGCCATGGCACCGACGTTCAGGAAGGCGGCGACGACGTCGCCGGCCGCCACCCCGGCACCGGCGGCGAACCGTTCCAGGGTCTCCAGCAGGTCGGTCCGCAGGCCGGCCGACGCCGCGGCGCGGAGCACCTGCGCGGAGAAGCGCGGCAGGAGGTCGGCGACATCGGGGAAGGCGTCCAGGACGGGCGCGAGGTCGAGCCGGCCGAACGCCCGCAGCCACCCGGCGGACGCCGCCGGGGACGCCAGCAGGCGCGGCCACTGCGCGGTCGGCGTCTCCAGCAGCGCGCGGACGGCGTAGCGGGCCTCCACCCCGGCCTGGCGGGCGATCTCCAGCAGCGCGCGAGCGTCCACCGTGCCGCCCGGGTCGCGCTCCACCACGAGCGCCCAGCCGAGACCGAGCGCCGTCAGGTGCTCGGGCTGCCGCAGCCCTTCGAGCAGCAGCCGCCACGCCGTCGGTGTGTACTGGCCGAGGAGGTCGAGGTCGGGGCCGTCGATGAACGGCCTCAGGACCTCGAACAGCCGGTCCGAGCCGAGCCGGCCCACGAGAAACTGGAGGCTGGGCGCGGGGACGTCCAGCAGCGCGTCCACCAGGGGCTGCTCCAGCGGTTCGACGGCGTCGAGCAGGGACGCGACCGGGTACCCGGGCAGCGCCGTGGCGATCCTGCCCAGCAGACCGAGCCGGCGGACGCCCTCCCGCGTGTAGAGGAGTTCCTGCAAGGGCAAGTCGCCGAGCCGCAGCTCGGGCTCGTAGATCTGGGCGAGGCGGGGCGCCACCGGGAGCAGCCGCAGGGTCACATCGCCGTGCAGGTTGTCGGTGGTGCGGGTGAGCAGCGCGTGCATCAGGTCCTTGCGCAGGGCCCCGGACGGCGGCATTCCGAGCAGGACGGACGCGGCGTCGCGCAGCCGCACCCGCATCTGGTGCCAGTTCTCGCTCCGCAGCCCGGGCCGGGCGCGCATGTCCGCGATCCGCAGCAGGAGTTCGGTGTCGGCGCCGTAGAGCGCGGTGATCTCGTCCAGTTCGGTGCGGAGCTGCCTGCCCTGATCCTTGCCGGCCCGGCCCTGCCGGTACTTGAACGTGTCCTCGTTCAGGGCGAGGGCCCAGCCGGGGGCGAACGTCCGGCGCCTGAACGCGGCGCCGCCCTGGCCGTTCAGCACCTCGGCCGTGTAGGCGTTCAGGTCCGGGTCGTTCAGGTAGGGCAGCGCGTCGGCGCTGCGGCCCGCGATCCTCGGCCCCCGCGCCCGGCCGGGCAGGATCTCGTCGTAGTCGGACGGGAGCGCGGCGGCGAGCCGGGGCCCGGCCCGGCCCGCGACCACGATCCGGGCGGACGGGGCCAGCCGGCGCACGGTCGCCAGCACGTCCCCGAACCGGTCCGGTTCGAGCATCAGCCAGCCGGCGCCGGACAGCAGCGCCGCCATCGCCGACGCCTGCCGGTGGGCGGGCAGCGCCGCCACCGCGAGCACGTCCGGGCCGTGCTCCTCCAGCAGCCCGAGCCGCACCGACTCCGGGTTCACCTGCACCTGCGGCACCGACCGGCGCGCCCGCGCGCGGACACCGGTGCCGGCGACGACCTTCGCCGACATCGGGCGGATCGAAGAGACGACGACCGTGACCGTCGAACCGACGCTGTAGGACGCGGTGAGGTCGACGAACCGGGAGCCCTTACGGTCCCCCTCGGGCGTGTTCTGCCAGTAGACGTTGAACGGCCACCTCTCCGCGCCGCCGGCGGCCACCTCGACCCTGATCTTGTCCTTGGCCACCTCGATGACGGAGGCGGACAGGCGCTCCCCCACCAGGGACTGCTTCCACTCGTCCCGTGTCTCGTGGGACGACTTGCACGCCGCCTCGTCGAACAGCACCACGCAGGACGCGCCGCGGACGCGCCGCTCCGCCTCGGCGGTGCGCTCCACGGCCGCGGCGGACGCCAGCGTCTCCGCCAGCCGCCCCGCCGCCAGGGACGGCACGCTCGCGAAGCCCGACGCGCGCAGGTACTCGTCCTGGCCGGTGCCGTCGATGACGCCCCACGAGCCGGGGGCCAGCCCGCCGCACATCCAGCCGGCGAGCCGCAGCAGCATCCCCACCTGCGCCTCGCGCCAGTCGGCCCGCCCGGAGCCGGGGCCCGGCATGGCGCCGCACAGCATCTGCGTGGTGGGCAGCGACATGCCCGCCGCGTCGGGCAGCCGGCCCTCCATCGGCCGGTACAGGTGCCGGCCGAGCCCGACCAGCCGGATCCCGCCGCCGTTCTCCACCAGATGGTCGGGTGACAGCTCCAGCGGGACGAACCCCCGCTCGGCGAACCGGTCGAGCGCGTCCCCGAGCGGCACCAGCAGCCGCAGCGCCGCGGCGGGCTTCCAGCGCCGTCCCGCATGGAGCTGGGCCAGCAGGTCGTCCGGCTCGATCAGCTGGTCCAGCGGGACCTTCGACCGGCCCGGCGCCCACGCGGTGATGACGGCGGGCGGCGACTCGGCGGCGTCCACCAGATCCAGCAGCGCCGGGACGGCGGGCCCGCCGATGCCGAGCAGCGCCAGCGCGTCCGCCCGTTCCCGGCGGTCGGCGAAGCGGCGCAGCGCGCCGAAGGTGTTGCCGCTCTCGTCGTTCACCAGGTCCACCTGGTGCGGGCGGGTGCCGTCGTGCGGGCGCAGGTGCCCCGGCCGCCATTGGCCGGCCCGGATCGTCCACTCCCGGCCGGACCGCCCGATCATCGGGCCCCCAGCAGCACCGAGGACAGCACGGCTCCGTCGCGCGCCCGCGCCAGGTCCGCCTGGATCGACTGGACGTTGCGAGTCCGGTAGGCGGGCTCCGCCAGGCAGCTCGCGATGAGCGTGGTGAGGATCGGGCTGCCGCCCAGCGCCGCCAGCCGCTGCTTGGCCACCCCGTGCTCGTGTGCTGTGCCGTACAGCTGCCGTTTCATGTCCTCGTCCAGCCGGGACAGGCCGAGCGCCTCGGCGAGCGTGGCGCCCAGCATGTAGATGTCGAACCGTTCCGCCGCCTTGTCCAGCTCCGGGTTGCGGGTCGCGCCGTGCGGCACCGGCGGACTGTAGGCCGGGGTGGTGGTGCTGATCGGCTGACCGTCGACGACCGCCGCGTCGTAGTCGATCAGGATGTACTGCTCAGGCGGCCCCAGCACCAGCACGTTCTCCGGTTTCAGGTCGGCGTGGATCCAGTACTCCTCCCGGTGGCCCGGCGTGCGGCGCTTGGCCGGCCGCCGGGCGTGCAGGGCGCCGAGCGCACCGCACAGCTGTTCGGCGAGGTCGATCAGCTCGTCCTCGGTGAACGGGCGCTTCTCCCGGCGGCGCGCCTTGATGTCGTCCTCCAGGGTGCGGACGGGGCGGCCGGGGATCCCGACGAACTCGGTGACGACGAAGTACTCGTGCTCGTCGGCGGCGACCCCGGACGCCTCCAGGGTGGGGGACGGCTCAGGCAGGACATCGATCACGGGCGGGGCCTGCTGGGTCACCTGCATCGCCTGGTAGACGGCCTTGAGGCCCTGCTGCTGCTGCGCCTTGTTGCGGTCGAGGCGGGGCCGCCAGCCCTCGTCCCGCAGATGGCCCTGGTCCCACCACAGGCCCTTCAGCACCGTCATGCCACCGCACCAGGTGTCCTCGGTGAGCAGCGCGTAGCCCTGTCCGGCGCCCGCCAGGAGCCGCACCACCCTGAACCGGCCGCCGCCGTAGCTCTCCCGGCGGTAGGCGACCTTCCCGACCTGGTCGGAGTCGATCTCCAGCACGCTCATTCGGCCTCCACGCTCACTCGTCGTCGTCGCGGTTGGAGACGATCAGCCGGACCCGGCCCTCGCCGAGCCACAGCTCGTCGCCCTCGATGAGCGGGTAGCGCTCGCCGTGGGCGAGCCTGTTGTCCAGCGGCAGCCCGTCGGCGCCGGCCCTCGGGTTGAGGAAGGTGTCGCCGCCCGAGCCGCGGTGGACGACGACCGGCCAGCCTTCGTCGTCCGGTTCGATCTGGAGGTGCCGGCGGCTGATCGCGTGCGCGGACCTGCGGTCCAGCCCGGCGGTGAGGTCGGTGACGTCCGGGCGGGACGGGCCGCCGCGGCCCAGTACCAGCCCGTCCGGCGGCAGCGGGAAGCGGCCGTGCTCCCGGCCGTTCACCAGCAGCGTGAGCAGGGGCGCGACCGCCTTCGGGACGGGCGTGTAGACCTGCTCCACGGCCGGGTAGCTGCAGAACTTGCACAGCCGGTCCCCGCCGCGCCGGAGCACCGGGACGGCCTGCCCCGCGTAGTTGCACTTGTCGGGCGGGCCGGTGCACGTCCACACCTCGTCCTCGCCCAGGGTGACGATGCCGGCCTTGCGCGCCTTCTTGCGGCGGGCCTCGGCGACCTGCTCGTCGGTCGCCGGCAGCAGCCGGCGGGGGCGCAGCACGACACTGCGGTCCTTCTGGATGCTGAACGACCAGACCCGCTCCGCCTCCCGCTCCAGCCAGGGGTGGTCGCGACGCGCGTCCATGAAGTTGTCGCGGCTGACGACCGCGGCGCCGAGCTGGGCCGCGATGTTCAGCGCCAGGTCGTCGGCGTCGCCCGGGGCGGTCTGCAGCCAGCCCTCCTGGTGAGCGGTGTCGGACCGGCCCCGGTCGGCGAGCCGCTGCTCGGCCGATGCGTCGATCACGGCGCGGACGAGCGCGCCCGGCCAGGTGTCCAGGCAGGCCCGCTTCACCCGCTCCACCCGGGTGAAGCGCCACTCCGGCGGTGCCCCGCCGCGGCGGTTCTTGCAGGCGATGTTGGCCGCGTCCAGCACGACGGCGTTGACGTTCATCACCAGTCCTCGGTTTCGCTGCCGTGCGGGCGCCGTACGGAACCGGAGCGGGCGCCTTCCTCGCGCTGCACGGTGCGGCGATCGGCGTGGCGCTGGCCGAGCACCGTCGGGTCGAGCTTCGGACGAGCGCGGAGCATCTCGTTGGGGCTGGTGCGGCTGGTGCTCGACCTCGACCGCTGCTCGTTGCGGACGTCGTTGGGGTCGAGGCCCTCCTGGAGCCCGCGGAGCGCGATGTCGTAGTCGCCCGCCAGATCACCCAAGCCCTCCTGCAGGGCCCGGTGCTTCGCCTCCGCGTAGATGTCGGCGTGCACGGACGGGTTCGCGTGCCTGATCTTCTGGGCGATCTCGGTCTCCAGGTCGATGGTCTTGACCTGGTCCATGAGCTTCTCCAGGTTGAGCACCGGGACATCGGCGATCCCGCTGATCGCACCGTTCGCCTCGTCCAGGGCGAGCGTCCCGGTGCCGGTGCGCACCGTGCCGGTCGCCTTCACGATCGGCAGATGGCGTTTAATGATCTTGTTGGGGGCGCGCAGCCGGAGCACGTACATCGGCCGGTCGTCTCCGGTGCCGACCGCGCCGAGCGGGATCGTCACCCGCTGCGCGCCGTCGGTCCCGGCCGTGACCGGCGCGTTGAGGCGCATCCGCGCCGGGTTCACCCGGTAGACGCCGGTGATCGGGAACAGCGGATGGACGTCGACGACCAGCTCACCGCCGGCCGCGGCGAGGTTCTGGCCCTGCCGGGCGAGCCGCCCGACGATCTCCTTGATGACGACCTCGGAGCCGTCCCGGGAGGCGACGTGGCCGTTGCCGCCCAGGGCACTGATCGCCTGCAGGAGTTCGAAGTTCGCGTCCTTGCCCATGCCGACGGCGTCGGTGTAGACGTCGCGGTCCGCGGCCTTCGCCGCGATGGCGGCCAGCGCCTGCGGAGCGGTCGCCCCGCGGTTCGGTTCACCGTCGCTGAACAGGATGGCCCGGCGGGAGGCCGCCCGGGACCGGCCCAGCCGGTCGTAGGCCAGCAGCAGCCCGGCCTCGATGTTGGTGACCCCGTACTCGGGCGCGCTCTGGCGCTCCAGCCGGCCGGAGTCGCGCAGCTCGGCCACCGTGGTCGTGTCGGCGATCAGCCAGGTCCGGTCACTGAACGCCACGACCTGGATTTCGTCCCGGTCGGGGAGGTTGCGCAGCAGTTCCCCGATGGCCTTCAAGGCCAGCGTCCAGCGGCTGGTGTCGCCCGACTTCTCGGCGGGCCAGCCCATCGACTGGCTGGCGTCCAGCACGATCGCGTACGAGGCGCCGGGGCCGCGCTCCGCCCGCCGGGCGGGTGCGACCGGCGAGGTGTGGATGGCGACGGCGAACTCCTCACCGGCACCGACCGGATCGCGGTCGATGGAGATCTCGGCGGCGGGCATCGGGCTCCCTCTCAGTCGAGCGCGCGGATCTCGGCGATCACGGCGGTGGCGTTGTCCCGGCCGCCGAGCCGCTCGGCACGGGCGACGAGCGCGGCGGCGAGCGCGGCGGGGCGGGGATGGTCGGTGGCGAGCGCGGCCAGGTCGGCGCCGAACCACGCGGTGCCGTCGGCGACCGCGGCGCCGTCGCTGAGCAGAGCGACCCGGTCGCCCGCGACGGCGCGGACGGTGCCGAGGTAGGGCTGGTCGGCCTCGCCCCCGAGATGCTGGGTGAGGCGCGACCCGTCGGAGTCGGCGCCGGGGTCGGTCAGCAGCTTCTCTGCCAGCGCCGTTTGCGCCGGGGTCAGCCGCATGGCCAGGTGGCCGCCCTTTCTCAGCGGGCGGACGAGCCACGCCGAGCTGTCGCCCAGGGAGGTGAGTTCCAGGCGTCCGTCCGGGAAGGCCCGCACGATCAGCACCGTGGAGGCGCCGGTCGGCGCGTCCCGCAGGACGGCGCGTTCCGCGATGCCGAGCGCTATCTGGGGGTCGGGCTCCTCGGCCAGGCCGTCCTCCAGTGCCTTCTTGGCCGCCCGCGCGGCGCGGGCGCCCGAGCCGTCGCCCGCGCCGGTGACGCCGTCGCAGACCACCATGGCGAGGCCGCCCTTGGGCATGCGGACGACGGTGAAGGCGTCCTCGTTGTCCCAGAGGGGGTCGCCCTTGGCCTTGCGGGAGCCCACCGCGGTCTCCGCCGCCGCGCGCACGGCCACCGGACCGCCCGGCCTCGGCTTCAGCGCCCCGTGCACCCGGGCGGGTTCGCCGCGCCGCAGGATGGCGTGCACGACCGCGTCCAAGCCGTGCGGGAAGATCCCGGCGTGCAGATCCAGCAGGGCTTCGGCGTCCGCCGCGTCGCGTGGCGGGCGGCCCGCCGCGACCGTCAGCAGATCGGAGGCGACGGCCCAGGCGTCCCGTTCCCGCGCGCCGGGCGTCTCGGGGACGGGCTGGGTGCTCGCGCCGTACGGCGGGATGCTGAGAATCTGCCAGCCGCACGCCTCGTCCCAGCGCAGCGAGCCCGGCCACAGGCAGCCGTGGCCGGTGCGCCGGACGTGCGGGCCGAGCAGCGGCCACAGCCCGCCCAGCTCGTCCATCAGCCGGTCGGCCGGCAACCCTTCGGGGGAGCCCAGCTCGGGCAGGGTCTCCTCCGGCCAGGTGACCGTTACCTCGGGTTCCACATCGACTCCTGATCGGGAGGGGGCATCGGCCCGCGGGATCGGGACGGGCGCCATCAGCTCGCGAACGCGATGACCAGCAGGATGAGCGCGATGCCCCACCCGGCCGCGGCCGCGGCCAGGCCCAGCCCGCGCTCGCCGCGGATCTTGTCCAGCTCGGCGGTGGCGTCCCGCAGCCGCTGCTCGGCGCCGCGCCGCAGGTCGTGGTTCTGCGCGGCGACCTGCTGGGCGTGTCGCACCTGCTGCTCGGCCTCCTGCCGGAGCCGCCGCACCGCCTCGTGGTAGCGGGCCTCCGCGCGCTGCTCGGCCGCGTGCACCTCGCGGTCGTGCTCCTCGCGTAGTCGCCGTTCGAGCTGGTCGCCGCGGCGGCGGTAGTCCTCGCGGGCGGCCGCGGCGGCGTTGCGGTGGTCCTGCTCGGCGCGCCGCACCCGGGCCTCGAAGGCCGCCGTCAGGTCGCCGCCCTCACCGGCCGGGAAGCCCGGCGGGCGCCGCGGCGGGGACGGCGCCCGCTCGGCCGCGAACAGCGCCACCGGCTCGTCGGCGACGCCTGCCGCCGGCTGCTCGACGGGGAAGACGAGCACCTCCGCGCGGAGGGTGGCGGCGTCGAGGATGCGGACCCGGCGCCAGCCGCTGACGCCGTCCGGGACACCGGCCGGGACGTGCAGGGGCTGCCCGGACCCGAGCGTGACCGACTGGCCGTCCGCGCGGGCCCAGAGCACCTCCCCGTCGCTGAGCACGGAGGCGGTGAGCTCCGGGGCGGGCGGGGGCGCGGCCGGTTCCGCCTCGTCATCGTCGAGGGACTGCCAGGTGGAACGGGTGGGCGGCGGTTCGTCGAACTGCTGCGGCTCGTCCTCGTCAAGGGACGCCCAGATGGACGCGGAGGCCTTCTTCGGAGGTTCGGGTACCGGTTCCGGGCCGTCGTCAAGCAGATCCCATGCCGTCACAGAAATCCCCCGCGGATATACGTGCCTTGCCCAGCAGCGTGGACTGTACATTGTGAGCCACGAATGCGGCGCCATACAAGGTTTCGGGATATGTCTGCTTTCTTGACGTCTGACCTAAATGAGGCGGATGCACTGCTGGATTTGTCCAACATCGTCCGCGATGACCGCCTGGGCGGGCGAGGCCCGGCCGACCTGATCCGCGTCGAGCGTGTCGGGGAGGCCCTCGCGTCCCTCTACGGCGCCGCGCGGGCCGCCATGCTCGCGGTGGCCGACAACAGCCTGCTCGCGCGAAACGATCTTTTTCTACTGCCCCGGCAGCGGCGGACGGTCCGCAGCTGGGCCGAGAGCGGGCTGATACTCACCGCCGACAAGGCCGACTTTCCATTGTTGCGGATCGCCGAAGAAACGGGCCTGCCCGTCATCACCCGCGACCGTTTCACCGGCCACCGTCGGGAGTTCACCTGGCTCAACGGAAGCGACGACGCCGTCCTGGAGCCGCGGACCGACCGGCACGGCGAGGTGTCCCTTCATCACGTCACCCTGCACACCAAAGATGAATGGCAGATATCGGTCAGCGAGGAGAACGACCTCCTCGTCCAGCAGGGCCTGACGAAAAGAGTCGAGGCACTGGACCGGTTCTGGAGCTGCCCCGAACCGCGCTGCCCCCGGCACGATCCGGCCAAGGGATCCTTCGTCCTGCTGCCGCGCGTCCGGGGCGGCCACCTGGTATGCGACCAGCACGGGCTGGAGATGGCCGATCTCGGCCCGCGGCCGCGGATCGCCCAACTCAAGATCATGCGGGACGGCCGGGAGGTGCACCGCTTCCCGGTGGCCGAGGGCACCCCCGTCACGGCCGGCCGCTCCCCCGGCCCCGCGGACCTGACCCCCTTCCTGGACGAGACCACCCGGCGCGGCGTGAGCCGCGCCCACCTGCGCTTCGACCTCGACGGCCCGCAGTTGACGATCACGGACCTGAGCCGCAACGGCACCACCCTGATCCGCCGCGACGGCACCCGGCACGACCTGCGCGGCGGCACCCGTCCGTTCTCAGTCGGCGACCGCGCCCGCATCCACCCCACCCTGGAGATCATCCGCAGCGGGCGCCGCTACCCCGCGGAACTCGCCATCGAACGCGTCCCGCCCCGCCCCGAGGAGCCACCACCCCCCACAGTCGCCTTCTGACCCGGCATCTCAGAGACCATCCCCGCATGCGCGGGGAGCACCCGCCTACCTTCTTCGCGGCCTTGCCGGCCTTCGGACCATCCCCGCGTGCGCGGGGAGCACCGCCCCCGACCCCCCGCCGATGTGAACGCCCTGGGACCATCCCCGCGTGCGCGGGGAGCACTGCACCACCGCCGGCAACGCCGCCACCGTCGCGGGACCATCCCCGCGTGCGCGGGGAGCACTCGACAGTTGCTTTCAGTCGATCACATGATGGGGGACCATCCCCGCGTGCGCGGGGAGCACGACGAGACGACCGGGGAGCAGCGCGTCCGGCCGGGACCATCCCCGCGTGCGCGGGGAGCACGCCCAGGTGGAAGGGGCGGGTCTCAGGCATGGGGGACCATCCCCGCGTGCGCGGGGAGCACCGGTTTCCGGGACGATTTTGGAACGGTCCAAATGGACCATCCCCGCGTGCGCGGGGAGCACGTCGCCGCCATCGCGGGCATTGCGTGGGTCCGGGGACCATCCCCGCGTGCGCGGGGAGCACCCCAAGCCCCGCAAGAAGTCGGGGTTCTCCTGGGGACCATCCCCGCGTGCGCGGGGAGCACTCCCACAGCTGGTGGCGGACGGCATCCCGCTTGGGACCATCCCCGCGTGCGCGGGGAGCACCCGCCAATGACGTGGTTCAAAGTGGACGACTCGGGACCATCCCCGCGTGCGCGGGGAGCACTCTGGCTGACCTGCGGGTTTGTTCGGGGAGAGCCCCGTTTTCGAGCACTTCTGAGAATTCGGACATTTTCGGACTCGGCGATCGGTTGGTTCTGGTCGGAAGATTACCTCTGCGACACGACTCCAGTACTGCATGTTCTGGAATCGCGGGACAAGACTCTTGTGCCGTCTGTAGGTCCTAACGCATTGAGGGGTTCGAGCTGAAGTGATGAAAGGAGGTGGTACTGGTGGACACTCCTCAGTCCTCCCTTGATCTGTACACGCTCCTCATCTTGCTCATCGCGGCGGTCGCCGCCGCAGCTACGGTGGCTCTGACGTACTGAGCGCAGACGAATCCGCCTCAGTCGTTGTTGGCCGGAGGCGCCGCTGGCGGTGCTTCGATGCTCTGAGCCATGTCGGTGTTCAAGCGCCCTTCGCCGGCGAAGGGGGCGGAGAATCAGGAGGATGACTCGGCCGCGAGGTGACGGTGCTTGGTCCCTCGGGGTGGCGATACCCTCCCTCCGGCGGTGGCCGCTGCTCCCCGCGCATGCGGGGATAGGGCGGTCACCGTCGTTCTTAGTGCGGTTGGACGTGCCCGGTAGCGGGTTGTCCGGTTCTGGTCTGATCCGTCGATAAGGCTCGTGATCTTGGGGTGGGCGGATTGGATACCGGTGTGCTGGAAGCTGCGGCGGGGTTGGCGCGGCTCGGGGGTGGGTTGTCTCCGGCTGCGCGTCAGGTATGGGCGAAGCACGATCGCGATAGTGACGATTGGCTTCCGTTATGGCGCCACCTCTCGGATAGCGGCGCGGTCGCGGGACTGCTGTGGGACGAGTGGCTTCCGGCTCAGGTGCGGAATGTGATCGGTGCGGCCCTGCCCGGGGGTGCGGACGACGCGCGGCGGCTGGCGGTGTGGTCGGCGGCCACGCATGACATCGGGAAGGCGACGCCGGCGTTCGCGTGCCAGGTCGAAGGGCTTGCCGCCAGGATGCGGCGCGAGGGCCTGGAAATGCCGTTGCAGCGCCAGATGGATGATCGTCGGCTCGCTCCTCACGGGCTTGCGGGGATGCTTCTGCTTCACGAGTGGCTTGTGGAGCGGTATGGCTGGTCGAAGCGGCCGGCGTGGCAGTGGGCGGTGGTGGCGGGCGGCCATCACGGGGTTCCGCCGACGATGAACGACATTCAGGCGCTGGTTGCGCGCCCGCGGCTGCTGCGTTCTCCGGGGAGTGCGGAGGCGTGGCGCGGCGTGCAGTGGGAGTTATTGGACGCGTGCGCCGAGGTCTGCGACGTGGCGGGCCGGCTGTCGGAGTGGCGCCAGGTGAAGCTTCCCCAGCCCGCGCAGGCAGTGTTGACGGGTGTGGTGATCGTCGCCGACTGGATCGCCAGCAACGCCGACTTGTTCCCCTACTCGCTGGACGCGCGGGAGAGAAGTGATCGCGAACGGGTCGAAGCGGCGTGGCGGGGGCTGGCGCTTCCGCCGCCCTGGCGGGCCGTCGACCCGGGATCCGATGTCGCGAGCCTGTTCGCGTCCCGCTTCGATCTGCCTCCCGGCGCACGGGTCCGGCCGTTGCAGGAGCGTGCGGTGCTGGCCGCCCGTGACATGCCGCCCGGCCTGATGATCATCGAGGGGCCGATGGGCGAGGGGAAGACCGAGGCCGGGCTCGCGGTCACTGAGATCTTCGCGAGCCGGTCGGGGGCCGGTGGGGTGTTCGTCGCGTTACCGACGATGGCGACGAGCAATGCGATGTTCTCCCGGGTGCTGCGCTGGCTGGAGCGTCTGCCGGACATGCGGCCGGACGCGGGTGCCCGATCGGTTCAGCTCGCTCATTCCAAAGCGGCGTTGAACGAGGATTTCCGGGCGCTCACCTGGGCCGATCCTCGGTCGGTGCGCGGTGTCCAGCCGGACGAGGAGGCCCCGGACGCCGCGGTGGCCGAGCTGGTCGCCCACCAGTGGCTGCGTGGCCGTAAGAAGGGGATGCTGGCGTCGTTCGGTGTCGGCACCATCGACCAGTTGCTGTTCATGGGCCTCAAGAGCCGGCACCTGGCGTTGCGGCATCTGGCGCTGGCAGGGAAGGTCGTGGTCATCGACGAGGCCCATGCCTACGACGCCTACATGAGCTCCTATCTGGATCTGGTGTTGTCCTGGCTCGGTGCGTACGGGGTGCCGGTGGTGGTCTTGTCGGCGACCCTTCCCGCGGGCCGTCGCCGCGAGCTGGTGGAGGCGTACACCGCCGCCGGGGGCGCGGAAGCCGTCGAGCGGGCGGCCGGCTATCCGCTGATCACGGTCGCCGGACGGGACGGGACGAGGGCCGTGCACGAGGTCGCCGCGTCCGGTCGGCGCACCGATGTGGAGGTGGAGCGGCTCGACGATGACCTGGAGGTCCTGGCCGACCGCCTGGCCCAGGAACTGGCCGCGGGCGGATGCGCGCTGGTGGTGCGCAACACCGTGGACCGCGTCCTGGCCACCGCGGACTTCCTGCGCGGTCGGCTCGGGGACGGCAACGTCACCGTCGCGCACGCCCGGTTCCTCGACCTGGACCGGATGCGCAAGGACGCCGAGCTGGTGAAGGACTTCGGCCCGCCCGGTGAAGGAAACGCCCGTCCCGCCGGCCCCCGCGTGGTGGTGGCCAGTCAGGTGGCCGAGCAGTCCTTGGACATCGACTTCGATCTGCTGGTGTCGGACCTGTGCCCGATCGACCTGCTTTTGCAGCGGATGGGGCGGCTGCACCGCCACGAGCGCGGCGAGGGGCAGAGCGACCGCCCCGAGCGGTTGCGGCGGGCCCGGTGCCTGGTGACCGGCGCGGACTGGAGCGCCACCCCGGTGGAACCGGTGAAGGGCTCCCAGCGGGTGTACCGGCGGCACGCGTTGCTGCGGTCGGCCGCGGTGCTGTGGCCGCATCTCACCGGGACGACGCCGGCGGAGCGGACGGTGCGTCTGCCCGAGGACATCAGTCCGCTGGTCCAGCGCGCCTATGGGACGGCACCGGTAGGCCCCCGGTCGTGGCAGCAGGAGTTGGACGCCGCCCACGGCAAGCACCGGGTGCACATAGAGAAGCAGCGCAAGAAGGCCGAGGGCTTCCAGCTGGCGGACGTCGGCAGGGACGGGAACGCGCTGATCGGCTGGATCGATGCGGGAGTGGGCGACACCGACGACGCCCCGGCCGGACGCGCGCAGGTCCGCGACGGCGAAGAGTCGCTGGAAGTGCTGGTCGTGCAGCGCCTGGCGGACGGCACGGTCCGCACGGTTCCGTGGCTGGACCGGGGCGAGGGAGGGCTCACCCTGCCCACCGAGGCCGTCCCCGAACCGCGGCTGGGTCGCATCGTGGCGGCCTGCGGATTGCGGCTTCCCTTCCAGTTCTCCCTCCCCCAGACCGCCGAGCAAACCATTACAGAACTGGAAAAAGAGGTCATTTCCGACTGGCAGTCCCGGGACAGTTCCTGGCTCGCCGGAGAATTGATCTTGTTTCTGGACGAGAACTGTCGTACCCGGCTGGCAGGTTACGACCTGAGTTACAGCAAGGACGACGGTCTGGAGGTCACCCGTGTCGAATGAGCCCTCATCTTTCGACCTGACGGACCAGCCCTGGCTGCCGGTGCTGCGCACCGACGGGACCAGCGATGTCCTATCCCTGCGTGAGGTCTTCGCCCAGGCCCGCACGCTGCGCCGTATTGTCGGTGACCTGCCCACGCAGGAGTTCGCGCTGATACGGCTGCTGCTGGCGATCCTGCACGACGCGATCGACGGCCCCCAGGACCTGGACGCCTGGGAAGAACTGTGGAACAGCGGCCTTCCCCTCGAACAGATCACCGAATACCTGGACGAATACCGCGAGCGTTTCGACCTGCTCCATCCGCAGACACCGTTCCTGCAAACGCCGTCGCTGCACACGGCGAAGCACGAAGTCTCCCCCCTCGACAAGATCGTCGCCGACGTCCCCAACGGGGCCCCGTACTTCACGATGCGCGCACGCGGCGTGGAGCGGCTCGGCTTCGCCGAGGCCGCGCGGTGGCTGGTGCACGCGCAGGCCTTCGACACCTCGGGCATCAAGACGGGGGCCGTCGGGGACCCCCGGGCCAAGGGCGGCAGAGGGTACCCGCAGGGCGTGGCGTGGGCGGGCAATCTCGGCGGCGTGCTCGCCGCCGACGACGACCTGCACGAAACGCTCTTGCTCAACCTCATCGCCTTCGACACCGAAACATTGCGGGCCGACCCGAAGAACGACCGGCCCGCCTGGACGCGTGAGGTCCCCACGGCCCGGCCGATGGACGAGGTGGAGGCCGTCCGCCGTCCCTACGGGCCGCGGGACCTGTACACCTGGCCGTCCCGGCGGGTCCGGCTGCACTTCGACGGCGAGGGCGTGTTCGGCGTCGTCCTGGCCTACGGCGACCCCCTCGCGCCGCGCAACCTGCACGCCTACGAGCCGATGACGGCCTGGCGGCGCAGCCCCGCCCAGGAGAAGAAGCTGAAGGAGGCGCAGGTCTACCTGCCGCGCGTGCACGATCCGGCCCGCAGCGCCTGGCGCGGGCTGGGCGCGCTGATCGCCGGGAAGGCCGAGGGGGCCGAGCAGCGCCAGGAGGCGGCCGCGATCGTGCGGCCCCGGATCCTGGACTGGCTGGCCCGCCTGACCATCGAAGGCCCGCTGCCGCAGAGCCGCCTGCTGCGGGCCCGGCTGATCGGCGCGGTGTACGGGACACAGCAGTCGATCATCGACGAGGTGATCGACGACGAGGTGGCGATGCCGGTCGCGCTCCTGCACGAACAGGACTCCGAACTCGGGGTCGAGGTGATCGACGCCGTCTCCGACGCCGAGAACGCCGTCGGCATCCTCGGCGACCTCGCCGCCGACCTCGCCAGGGCGGCCGGCGACGCGGCCGACCCGCGCAAGGATGCCGCCCGCGACCTCGGATTCGGCACCCTCGACGGCCCCTTCCGCGACTGGCTCGCCGCACTGAAACCGGAAGATGACCCCCGCCTCGCCCGAGCCGCCTGGCAGAGGACCGCCCGCGACAAGATCCGCAACCTCGGGGAGGAACTGGTGAACGCCGCCGGTGAGACCGCCTGGCAAGGCCGGGTGGTGACGACCAAGGGCGGGCGTGAGGTCTGGCTCAGCTCCACACGCGCCGACCAGATCTTCGCCGCGCGGCTCGCCAAGGCCCTGCCCGGCGCACGCCGACCCGACGATCCGACAACGGAGGCCCAGGCATGACCTCGGCGACCCCTGCCCTCAACCGGCCCGCCGACCTTGTGGAGAGCGCGGCCGGCCGCTTCATCACCGAATTGCAGCGGGGCTTCCTCGCCGACCGCCCCGCCGCCGTCGGGGCACTCGCCCAGCTCCGCCGGGGGGCGGGCAAGCTGCCCGAGGACGTCCCCGAACTGTGGGGCTCCACGGGCGTCGAGCGGCTGTTCGCCGAGGAGAACCTGTTCGCCGGCGAGACTCAGGCGACCCGCGCCGAGGCGGCCTATTTCCTGGCCGTCACCCTGTACGCCCTCCACCAGCAGTCACAGGGCGGCCCGATGCACAAGACGGGCGTGGACCTGGGCCAGGCCGTCCGGCAGCTGATGGCCAAGCAGGACAGGGTCGACGAGACGATCCGCCGGCGGTTCGTCCGGGTCGGCACCGCCGCGACCCCCGAAATCCTGGCCTACCGGCTCCGCGAGGTCATCTCGCTGCTGCGCGGAAAGGGCATCCCGCTCGACTACGGCCGCCTCGCCCGCCAGCTCTACAAGGCCCAGACCCCCGACGGACTGAACCAGATCCGCCGTGACTGGGGACGCAGCTTCCACACCTACAAGGCCGACGCCGGCGACGGCGCCCCCACCGACAAGGACACCGCATGACGACTCGGACCATCGTCGAACTGCACA
Organism: Actinomadura formosensis NBRC 14204; assembly: GCF_001552155.1. Lineage (GTDB taxonomy): Bacteria > Actinomycetota > Actinomycetes > Streptosporangiales > Streptosporangiaceae > Spirillospora > Spirillospora formosensis. The sequence goes on from NZ_BCQQ01000013.1 coordinate 62,531, forward strand.
TCCTGCAGACCGTCCCGCCGAGCAACCTCAACCGGGACGACACCGGCACCCCCAAGTCCGCCGTCTACGGCGGTGTCCGCCGGGCCCGGGTGTCCAGCCAGGCGTGGAAACGCGCCACGCGCCGGACGTTCCAGAACATCCTGGACCCCAGGGACCTGGGCGTCCGCACCCGCCGTCTGGCCGAACTGCTCGGCAAGCGGATCCGCGAGCTGGACGCCTCCATCTCCGAAACCGACGCGTGGGCGCTGGCCGCCGAGACGGTCACGGCGGCGACCGGCGCCAAGATGGAGCCGCCCAAGCGCAACACCAAGGACGAGTGCCCCGAGCCGGCGCCCGAGGGCAAGTACCTGATCTTCCTCAGCACCCGCCAGCTGGACGCCCTGGCCGAACTGGCGGTCCAGGGACGCGACGACATCAAGACGTTCTTCAAGAACAAGGAGAACAAGGCCGCGGCCAAACAGCACGCCAACAGCCGCCACTCGATCGACATCGCCCTGTTCGGCCGGATGGTCGCCGACGCCTCCGACATCAACGTCGACGCCGCCGCGCAGGTCGCCCACGCCATCAGCGTCCACCGCGCCGACGTCGAGTCCGACTACTACACCGCCGTCGACGACCACAAGGAACGCGAGGACGACGACGCGGGCGCGGGCATGATCGGGACCGTGGAGTTCAACTCCGCGACCCTCTACCGCTACGCCGCCCTCGACGTCGACCTGCTCCGCAAGAACCTGGGGAAGGGCCTGCGCGAGGACGAGTCCGCCGACGCGCCCGTCCGCCGGGCGGTGGAGGCGTTCGTGCACGGGTTCGCCGAGTCCCTGCCCACCGGGAAGATCAACACATTCGGGCACCACACCCTGCCCGACGCGGTGGTGGTGAAGGTGCGTTCGTCGCGCCCGGTCAACTTCGTCGGCGCGTTCGAGCGGCCCTGCAAGGCCGACCAGGACGCCGGCGGATACGTCCGGGAAGCCAGCGAGCGCCTCGCCAAGCAGATCCCCGCGATCGAGACGGCCTTCGGCGCGGACGACGACACGCTCACGTGGGTGACGCGCGCCGGCGACGACACCGAGCCGCTGGCCTCGCTCGGCACCGAACTGCCGCTGCGGGAACTGGTGTCGGCGGTCGGCGCGGAGGTCGAGCGGCGGCAGAAAGGCACGGCATGAGCGTCCTGCTCCTGCGGCTCGCGGGCCCGCTCCAGTCATGGGGGTCGGCGGCGCGTTTCGCCAGGCGGACCACCGAGGCGGCCCCCACCAAGAGCGGCGTGATCGGACTGCTGGCCGCAGCACTCGGCCGCCCCCGCACGGCCGACCCGTCCGACCTGGCCGCGCTGCGCTTCGGTGTCCGCGTCGACCAGCGCGGCACGCCTCTGCGGGACTTCCAGACCGCGCACGATATGGACACCGGCGGCGCCCTCCCGGTGTCCGAGCGGTTCTACCTGGCCGACGCCGTCTTCGTGGCGGCCGTCGAGGGACCTCACGACCAGCTGTCCGAACTGCGTCAGGCCCTGAAAAGGCCCGGCTTCCTGCCCTACCTGGGACGCCGGTCGTGCCCCCCGTCGCAGCCGATCGACCTGCGACAGCGCGACGGCCTCGACCTCGAAACGGCGTTGACGACCGAACAGTGGCAGGCCTCGGACTGGCACCAGTGGCGGCGCCGCCACGAAAAGCAGGTGGAACTCCAGGTGCTCGTCGAGGCGAACGGCCAGAACATGCGCGTGGACACGCTGCGCGACCAGCCGCTCAGCTTCGACCCCGCGCACCGCCGGTACGCGCTCCGCGGCGTCCGCAGCTTCCCCGCCACAGTCCCGAACCCGCGTGCGGCCGCGCACGACCCGACGATCGTCCTGAGGAGCGAGTGACATGTACCTGACGCGCTTCCGCATCAACACAGGACGCGTCGGCGCCCGCAAGTTGCTCGCCTCGCCCCAGACCATGCACGCGGCCGTCATGACCTCGTTCGCCGAGGCCCCCTCCCCCGGCGACGGCCCCCGCGTCCTGTGGCGGCTCGACCGGGACGGCGCCGCCGACACCCATCTGTGCATCGTCAGCCCGATGCGGCCCGACCTCACCCACCTGGTCGAGCAGGCCGGCTGGCCCACCACGGCCCGCTGGGAGACCTTCGACTACGCGCCCTTCCTCAAGCGCCTGACCAAGGGGGACACCTGGGGCTTCAGGCTCACCGCCAACCCCGTCCACAGCATCCGCCGCCGGGACAGTGAGCCCACCAAGGTAACCGCGCACCTCACTCCCTCCCGCCAGCTGAGCTGGCTGCTGAAGCAGGAGGAGAGGGCGGGATTCAAAGTGGTCGAAAAATCCACCGAGAAGCAACTGGTCCCCGGCCATGACACCCACGACCTGCTGATCCACGGCCGCCGCCAATTCCGTTTCGCCAAGAGAGGCAACGGCGGGCAGGTCACGCTGGTCGCCGTGACGTTCGACGGACGGCTGGAGATCACCGACCCCGACGCGTTCCGCCTCACCCTGACCCAGGGGCTCGGGCGCGCCAAAGCCTACGGCTGCGGCCTGATGACCCTCGCCCCGGCGTGACCCCATGTCCACCGTCAGCAAGCGCGGCGCGTCCTCACCCCACCAGCTCACCCGGATGGGCGACCGGCTCTCGTTCATCTACCTCGAACGCTGCACCCTGCACCGCGAGGACAACGCCATCACCGCCGAAGACGCCGACGGCGTCACCCACATCCCGTCGGCCACCATCGGCACCCTCCTGCTCGGGCCCGGCACCCGCATCACCCACCAGGCCATGAGCGTCCTGGGCGACAGCGGCGCGGGAGTCGTCTGGGTCGGCGAACAGGGCGTCCGCTTCTACTCCGGGGGCCGGTCCCTCAACCGCTCCTCCGCCCTGGTCGAAGCCCAGGCCACCGCATGGGCCAACCGCCGCACCCGCCTGGACGTCGCACGCGCCATGTACCGGATGCGGTTCCCTGGCGAAGACCCCTCCGGCCTCACCCGCCACGAACTCCTCGGCCGCGAAGGACGGCGCGTCAAAGAGCGCTACAAGTACGAGGCCGCCCGCGTCGGCCTGACCTGGAACGGCCGCCGGTACGTCCCCGGCGACTTCGACTCCGGCGACACCGCCAACCAGGCCGTCACCGCCGCCGCCCAGTGCATGTACGGCATCGCCCAGACCACCGTCGCCGCACTCGGCTGCTCCCCCGGCCTCGGGTTCATCCACTCCGGCCACGAACTGGCCTTCGTCCTGGACATCGCCGACCTGTACAAGACCGAGATCGCCATTCCCGTCGCCTTCGAGGTCGCAGCCGAAAGCCCCGACGACGTCGGCTCCCGCACCCGCCGAGCCATCCGCGACCGCGTCAACCAAGTCGGCCTGCTCCGGCGCTGCGTCCACGACATCAAGCGCCTCCTCCTGCCCGACGACACCCCCGACGACCCCACCGGCGACGACACCGACCATGTCACCCTGCAAAGCGACCACGGCATGAACATCGCATCCGGCCGCAACTACGCCGAAGACGTGTACTGGTGACCATCATCATCCTCACCAACTGCCCCGCCGGCCTGCGAGGCTTCCTCACCCGCTGGCTGATGGAGATCTCCCCCGGCGTCTTCATCGGTGGCCCATCAGCCCGCATCAGGCAGGCCCTCTGGGACGAAGTCCACCAGTACGCCGACACCGGCCGCGCGCTACTCGCATACAGCACCAACAACGAGCAGGGTTTCACCTTCGAAACCCACGACCACAAATGGCATCCCATCGACCACGAAGGCCTCACACTGATCCGCCGCCCCAAGGCCAGGCCGGCCGTCTCCTCCAAACCCCCACCAACCGGCTGGAGCAAAGCCTCCAAACGCCGCCGCTACGGCAAACGCTAACCCAATGCCCGAAATGTCGGAATCTCACAAAGTGCTCAAAAACAGGGATCCCCGCCGATAAACCTGCAGGTCAGTCAGAGTGCTCCCCGCGCACGCGGGGATGGTCCCCCCTGGGCGCTCGGGTCGGTGGCGATCGGGTCGTGCTCCCCGCGCACGCGGGGATGGTCCACCGTGCCCACGGTGCATTTGCTGTACCGAGAGGTGCTCCCCGCGCACGCGGGGATGGTCCCATCCGTAACACCGCAGATCAGGCGGCTGTCGGGTGCTCCCCGCGCACGCGGGGATGGTCCCAGCAGACCGACGTGCGCCGACTGATCTAGCTGGTGCTCCCCGCGCACGCGGGGATGGTCCCATGTCCGGGCAGGCGCGACAGAATATGGCCGCGTGCTCCCCGCGCACGCGGGGATGGTCCCTACATGTGGATGCGGCCCGGCGGCCGGCCGCTGTGCTCCCCGCGCACGCGGGGATGGTCCCCAGTGGCCGGACGACATCCCGTCCGGCTGGCAGTGCTCCCCGCGCACGCGGGGATGGTCCCTCCAATGCCCAGCGGCGGCGCTTGGCGGAACGGTGCTCCCCGCGCACGCGGGGATGGTCCCTGGATCGGTATTACCGGAAAGATTTCCGGCGGGTGCTCCCCGCGCACGCGGGGATGGTCCCCCGATCCCGAACCCGTCGCGGTCCCTGCCGCAGTGCTCCCCGCGCACGCGGGGATGGTCCCGTCACCAAGCCCTGGCAGTGCGGCGAGGGTGGGTGCTCCCCGCGCACGCGGGGATGGTCCCTGCGTGAGCCGCTCATCGGCCCGCACGTCCTGGTGCTCCCCCGGATCGCGGCGCCGGTCGATCCACGAGGCCGGATCCTCCATCACCGGCCCGATCACCGCGACGTCCGGAATGAACCTCTCCCGCGGAACCTGCGGCAGCAACTCCCGCCAGGCCGTGGCCTGTGATTCTTCGCCGCTCATGGATGCCTCTGCCAATGGAATCGCGCTAAGGGGAATCGTCAGCGTGCCGTCTTGAGGGGCAGCTGTTCGGCAGGGTCATGCAGTGCTGGCGCCGCCCGCGGGACTTGGTCGAGCAGGGCGGCGGCGATGTCGGATAGCCGCCGCAGACCCGCTGGGGCAGGCACTGAGGTCAGCCGTGCCATCAGATCGGCCAGGATCTGGATGGCCCTGGTGTCGTCGGCGATCGCGGACAGGGGCCGGGCCGCATCCAGCCGCTCCAGCAACTGCGTGGCGCTGTTCTCGTCATGGTCGAGCAGGCGCACGATCCCGTTGCCGTTCCACGCCCGCAGGCCGGCCGCGGGCGCCGGCCGTCTCCTCCCGCAACTGCTGAAGCTTCAGCACGGCGGGAGTTCCGTCGGACCGAAGCACGGGCAAGACCAGCGACGCCATGCCATATGCGAGCGGGCCATCAAGCCGCAGCCCCCAATGGTCCAGGAACTCACCACCCAGCCGGGGCAGCTCGGCGATCCACGCCCGCGCCTCGGCGCCGTGCGCGCCATAAGACGCGGCGAACACATCCGGAACGTCGATATAGATCGACCTGGTCACGGAAAGAATCTCCTTCGTCAGCTCGAAATCAGGTGCGATGAACGAAGGAGATCGCGGAGGCGCCCGAGTACCGGGCAGGCGTCAAAGCATGCCCCGACCCTACCCGGAAACGATCACGACTGATCCAGGGCTCGGCCGGCGGCGAGGCGATGCGATACCGCTACTTCTGGGATGTCCTGGAGCACGATCGTCCCGCTCCTGGGCTCGGGTTTGGAGGATCGTCGAACACGACCGCTACCTTCCGGCCGCGGCTCTTCTAATACCTGCTGTCAACGGCCCTTACCTTGATCGCGGGTGAGATCTGGCCATCGTAGGGTCGGAGCTTCCCAGGGTGCCGGGTGTGGCTTTCAACGGCCTGCCCCGTAGGTGACTCTTAGTACGACAACGACAGGTTGTAACACTCGTGCCTGATTGATCGTTGGCCTTGGTGTGATGATGGATGTGGCGCTGGGGTGGTCGGCCGGGTTCGAGGCGTTCGTGGGCCGGTTGGCCGGCCGGTTCCCGCGGGTGGAGTCGCGCCGCCGCATGGTCTCCTACGTGCGTGGACTGTTGGGTGAGGTCGGGCGGAAGAATGGGTGGACGCTTGCGGAGGCGGCGGGAGATGCCGGTCCGGAGGGCATGCAGCGGCTGCTGGACTTCTACCCGTGGGACACCGATGGTCTGCGCGACGATGTCCGTGACGTGGTGGTCGAATGCCTGGGTGATGCACGCCAAGGTGTGCTGGTGGTGGACGAGGCCGGTTTCCTGAAGAAGGGGACGAAGTCGGCGGGTGTCGCCCGTCGGTACTCCGGTGCCGCAGGACGGATCGAGAATTCCCCGATTGGAGTGTTCCTGGCTTACGCCTCGCCGGCTGGGCGTGCGTTGATCGATCGTGAACTGTATCTGCCCGGGGGGTGGACCGGTGACCGGGAACGTTGCCGGGCGGCCGGGATGGGCGATGAGGTGGTGTTCGCGGCCAAGCCTGCGCTGGCGCAGCAGATGATCGAGCGTGCTGTCGGTGCTGGTGTCGTGTGTGGCCGGGTGACTGCCGATGAGGCGTATGCGCAGGACACCAAGTTCCGGCTGTGGCTGGAGGCCCGCGATATCCCGCACGTCGTGGCGGTGCCGAAATCAGCGGCGGTGGTGGCGATGGATCTGACCGGGCCGCGCGTCCACCGGGTTATCGCTGACCTGCCCGCGGCGGCGTGGCGGCGCCTGAGCTGTGGTGATGGGGCGCGGGGGCCTCGCGTGTCGGACTGGGCGGCGACCGAGATCCGGCCGCTGCGGCGCCCGGGGTGGGGGCGTTGGCTGCCGGCCCGGCGCGGCATCGCTGATCCCTCCGATCTGGCCTATTACATTTGCTTCGGCCCAGCCGACACCCCGGCTGAGGAATTGGTGCGGGTGGCGGGTGGCAGATGGGCGATCGAGGAGTGCTTTCAAGTCACCAAGAACGAGACCGGTCTGGATCGCTGCCAGGTCCGTGGATACCGGGTCTGGTATCGGCACATCACCCTGTCCATGGCCGCTGCCGCCTTCCTCGTCATCGTCCGTGCCACTGCACATAAAAGAGGGGCAGGCGAAGTGGAACAGTCCAATTTGATTCCGTTGAGCCTCAACGAGACACGTCGTCTGTTCAACCGCGTCACCGCACCGATCAGCCATGCCGTTGAACACATCCTGCACTGGTCGAGATGGCGGCGCCATGGCCAGATGCGCGCCCAGATCAGCCACTGACGTTTTCCCAACGGGTTTGATTCGGGCGCCAGGGATTAACAGGCCGTAACAGGCGGGATCGGGCAGACTCGCGGACGCAGCGACATGCCCCGAAACAAGCGTGGCACCCCCGGTGGAAGAGGTCTCACCACAAGTCCTCGCCTGCCACCGAAAGGCGCCACGTTGGTCACCTATCCTGCCATGCTCGACGTCCCACGCGAACTGATCCGCTTCGTCGCCGGCCTGCTGCGCACCGAACGCCGGGCACGCGGGACCAGGAAGGGCACACGGACCCTGACCTGCTGGAGGCAGGCCCTGTTCACGATCGCGTGGTTCCGGGACAAGCCGAACATCACCCGGCACGGCACCGCCTTCGGGCTGTCGCAATCGACCGCCTACCGGTACCTGCACGAGGCCGTCGACGTCCTGGCCGACCGCGCCCCCAACCTGCACCAAGCACTGGAGAAGGCGGTCGCCGACGGGCCGGCGCACCTGGAGATGGACGGCAAGATCTTCGCGACCGACCGATGCCGCCACAAGACTTGTGAGCGTGAAGGGCGAAACGATCGACGCCTGATTCTCTGGAAAGACCGCCGGCTTCGGCGGCCAGGTCCAGATGCCGTCCGAACCCGACGGCTTCCCCATCTGGTTCAGCGGCGTCCTGCCCGGAGGAGCCGTCGACATCGAAGTGGCCCGCGCACTGGTCCTGCCGACCCTGTACCCCTACGCCAAGACGATGCCCGTCCTGGCCGACCCCGGCTACCAAGGCGCAGGTCACGGCATCATCGTCCCCTTCAAGAACCCCACCCGCGGCAACGTCCTGTCCATCGACAACCGCTGCCACAACCGCCTGCAGCGCTTCCTGCGATGCCGCGTCGAACGCGGCTTCGCCCTACTCACCGAACGCTGGACCGCACTCAAACACACCACCCTCAGCCCCAGCAGAATCAGCGACCTCGTCCGCGCCGCGCATGTCCTCACACTCTTCGAGTACCGCCGGATCAACTGAAAGTCACTGGCAAAACCTCACTGAAGAGCCGGAGACAGCGGACCCGCACTTACGGCGAACCCGTCGTTCATCGAATTGGCCAGGCTTACGCCGAACTAGGGTCACCCGAGAACCGACCCGCGAGCGGAGACGCGCGATGACCGCCGAAGACCATACCCCCGCGGCCCTAACGCCCTCTGCCGTCCCCGCAACCGAGTGGCGCTGGGCCGAGCTCCCGCCTGCTGACGTGGTCGAGGCGTGGGAGCGTCTCGCGCCGGGAACCTTCGCACGCATCATGGCCTCGATCGAGCAGCAAGAGCATGACAGGCGGCTCCAGAACCGGCATGAGCGCATCTTGGACTGGATCGACGTCGTGTTCAGGGCTGTTGGGCTTCTCTGCGCCATCAGCGCTGTCGTTGCCTTCGTCTTCCTAGCCCGCTACTTCGTGGACCACGGCGCGGCTACCCAGGCCGTAGGCGTGCTCGGTGGTGCTGCGGGGATCGTCGGCGTGTTCGTTGCCCGATACCACAAGTCGTCCCAGCAATAAGAGTCCTGTAAGAGGGGCAACCACCTTGTGCAGGAGCTGTTCACCACGGCGCGGCACGAGAAGATCTGTCGATCAAGCTCGCAGCCTGTGGCCTTCCCACGGTTTCTTCCGGTCTCCCAGTACGTGTGGCTAAGCCTTCAGCCAGATGAGGAATTCGCGACACATCGATTCGCGATGCCGTCAGTACAGATCGTCATCGGGCATCGGCAGGCCTGCGCCGGTCAGGTCTGGCGAGTGGGGATACGGGCGAGGATCGCGTTCATGCGGGATGCCACGTCCTCCCAGAACGCCAGGGCGTCGTCGAGCGCCGCGTCCCACGATCCAACGAGCGGCGCCGAGTCATAGCCGACGACGGGGTAGGAGTCGGAGGACACCGCGTCCTGAGGGGCCAGCATCCCGCTTCCGGTGACGAAGGTGCGGCACCTCACTTGCCTCGAATGCCGTTCGCCGCCGGAACCGGTCAGCGTGACCCGCCACTCGTGCTCGCCGACGAACCAGCCGTATCCATGCCCGGCGGGATGATCGACGTCGACCGTGCGGAAGATGCCCTGGCGCTCCAGGAACCGGTCCAGGAGGTTGTTGCGCCTGCGCATGGCGTGGAAGTACTTCTCGTTCGGGGCGTCGAGCGCGTCCAGGTGGCGGGCGACATCGACGACCCTCTGCCTGGCCCGTGCGATCCGTTCCCGCCGGTCGCGGCGGCTCACCTCGAGGGCCTGCTTCTGGTCTTCCTGGCACTTCGAGCACAGGGCGAACGACGGCCCGTTCCTCTCGACGGCCTGATGCGATCGGCACATCGGACGCTCGCACGCACCGCACAGGCCCACCGCAGGCACGCCGCACGGGGCGCCGATCCGGCAGCCCGCGCCCGCGCCCACCGTGAGGTCGCCGTGCAGGCCGCCCACCTGGATCACATGTTGGGCCTCGCCGTCGAAGCGATTGCCGCCCTGGGGCGCCTCGCCGTCACCGCTCATGAGGCGATCCTACGATCCGGCTGGCCCATGCCCGCGCGGAACGACGATGCGGCGGGCGGCCTGGTGCGGACAGGCGAGCCGGCTCCCGAGCATCGGCGGCTTAGCCTCCCGCTTTCATGGCGGGTTGGTGCCGGTTGGTCGTTGACATGAGAAAAGTGCCCCTGAACTGGGAGGATAGGGCTTGCTGAAGGTCCTGTCCGCGCCGAGTTCTGGAGCACTTTCCAAGTGAAGACTACCGGCCGCAAGGCCAAGATCGTGGTGTCCGGGGACGGTGCGGGGATCGTCTCCCAGGCGGGTGGCCTGCTGCTGCTCGAGACGCTACGGGTGACGGGCCTGGACCAGGACTTGTCGCGGGCGCTGGCGCGGTGGCGGGCGTCGCGGGCGGTGCACGATCCAGGCAAGATCGTGACGGATCTGGCGGTGACGCTGGCGCCGGGCGGAGACTGCCTGGCCGACATGGCCCTCCTGCGGTCCTCGCCGGAGTTGTTCGGGCCGGTGGCCTCAGACCCGACGGTGTCGCGGCTGGTGAAGACCTTGGCCGAGGCCGGGCCGGCCGCGTTGCGGGCGATCCGCACGGCGCGGGCGCAGGCACGCGAGCAGGCCTGGGCGCCGACCGGTCTCGAAGCTCCGGGCGCCGACGGCGGACTAATCCCGGTGGACCTGGACACGACCGTCGTGATCGCCCATTCGGACAAGGATCAGGCCGCCCCGACGTTCCTTCGAGTTGCTCGACAAGGAAAAGTTCGAGCAGATCGGGCAGGCCCGGGAACTCGCGCAGGGAGGACCACGCGACCAGTGGAACAGCGCCCTCGCCGTCCTCATCGATCTCATTGACTGCCTGGAGACGCAGGAGGAGAGCGGAACCCTGTCTCCCGAGCGTCTCGACACCTTCTTCAGCGAGTTCGAGCGGCTGGATCCCGTACATAGCGACGAGATCCGGCGCCATCTCGACCTCATCCTCAGTGGCGCCTTCCAAGACAGGCTCACCGCGCACGACGCCGAGAGGTCCGTACAGGGCGGATGGACAAGGACAGGGAGGGACGGGTCTGGAAGTTCTTCGAGCCGGTTCCAGCCGAACCGCTGAAGGTCCCCGTAAAGTGGCCCGCCCTGAAACCGCCTCAGTGGACGATGGCGTTCTGGGGCGCGATCATGGTCGTCGCCGGGCTGGTCCTTTCGGCCGTGCTGGTGACCTCGGTGAGCTGGAGAACCGCGACCGTCTCGGGCATCCTCATCTTCGGTTTCGGATCCCTCGTCGGCTATGTCGGCCCCGAGATGCTCCCGGTTCGCTACACGCCGTCCCCCACGCGCGACTCGAAGGAATCCCGCAGGCGAGGGCCGAGCCCGGAGCGCCGCTGGTTCGCCGAGCACGTCCATCGAACGGTGCAGCGCCAGTATGAAAAGCGCGCGCCGCGCGCAGCCCTTCGGCGGCCCCTTTGGATGGCCGCCACGCGGCGCTCCAGGACGACGCTCGCCAACGAGATCATCGAGGTGTACAGCGACACGGGGATCGCTCCCTCGCGGATCGACTGGCTGATCGCCTGGCATGCCGAGGACGATGAGCGCAAATGGGCGGCCGGCAAGATCAAGGACCCTCGGCGGCTATTGCGAATCGCGAGCCTTCTCACCGGTGTGCTTGGGGTGGTCGTCGGCTGGTACGTCGCCTTGCCCAAGATGCTGTGGGCCCCCGTGATCGCCAGCATCGCGCTGGCATGGCTGATAGTGGGCATGGTGCTGCTCGTGGCCGGTCAGGCCGACGTCCATATCGTTCGCCGCTACACCCACCGAGCGTGGCAGGCCGCGTTCGACGAGCGATTCGCCAAGGAGAATGAGGCGTTCGAAAAGCGCTGCGAACTGCTGCGGAACCGCCCCGCCGACGCCGAGATGGCCCGCTGGCTGGACTTCGACAAGTTCTACCTGAAATCGCTGGCCATGAACCAGTACGGCCTGGGCAACCGGGAGGTCATCGCGCACGCGTTCCTGGCCGAAGCCGCCCCGAACTGCCGACGGGCCAGGGTCAGTCACGGTCCGTCCCGCTTCTCCGCGTACACCATCTGGATTTTCCTGCTCACCGGTTCCGGCGTCCGCCAGATGGCCGTCCACCTGGACTTCCCGACCGGAATCGTGAAGGACCCACAGCGCAGGGCCTTCCGCTACGACGCGCTGGCCTCCGCCCAGACCACCGAGCTCGGAATCCGGTTCGACGACGGCCGCCGGGAACGCCTACTGCCCCCAACTCCTGCCGACGGCAACGCTCAACGGCGTGACGAGCGGGAAGCCGAGCGTGGGAACGAGAGCCGATCGGAGAAGTCGTTCGTCTTCTTCCAGCAGTTCCAGCTCTCGCTCGTCAACGGGCAGAACATCCTAATCACGGTGGAGAACCTGGAGGAATGGCTGCTTCGACGGGTGAGCGAGGGCCGCAACGCGTCGCCGCTCAAGATGCCCGACACCTCCGACCTCACTGGCGCGCTCAGCATCCTCGAGGCAGTCGCCGCGGACGGCAGCGCATGGATCACGCGTGCGCGGGCACGGCGGCGCAACGCCGCATCCGCCCCCCTCGGCCGATGGTCCCCCGGCCCGCCGCTACCACGGCAGGAGCCTTCCGGCGGCTTGCCCACCGATCCCCGCGCTCCCGGGCCCCCGCCACGGTTCGACGACGGCCGCCAGGGCGGTGCAAGTGGTGATCAGGGTGTGCGCTGACCTGCTGAAAGGAGCCCGATCATGACCTGCCGATGGTGCGGCAACGACAACGTGCTGGACCGTCCGTACTGTCCTCACTGCGGAGAGAGCACCAAAAGACTCGAAGAGGCGTTCGCTCCGGAGGCACAGCGGGACGACCCCGAAAAATCGTCGTCTGAGAACTGGCGCTACAGCGCCGCGATCCAGGTGAGCAAGAGCCTGGCCGTGTCGGCCATCGCCGCGATCCTACTGGTGGGTGGCGCGATGATCACCTATTCGCAGTGGCCGATGACGATGTGGCCGCGCTCGCTGCCGTCCTACCCACCCGAGACCGGGGAGACCGGGGGCGCCGCTGCGCCGCCAACGCGCGCCACCGCGCGCTGTACCAGCAAGGGCGAGCCCGTCACTGATCCGAGCGGCCGGGCCTATAACCGGTGGTACTGCACGATCGAACGCACCGGAAACGTTCACCGCAGCCCGGACGCGTCCATGACGGCCACTGGATACCTGCGCGAAGGCGAGAGCTGGTTCGCCTGCCAGGTCCAAGGGGCGCCTGATCCCGAAGGCGGCGGCACCACCTGGCTCTACACCCGGGGTGACGACCAGTACGCTGACGAGGGCTGGGGCTACTTCCCGGCCGGAGCGGTCAACCCCTCCTGGAACAGCGAGCCCGTCCCCGACCTCCCGCAGTGCTGACCGTGGAGTCCACCGGGTTCGATGAAGTCCTTCAAGCCAGCGTGATCTTGGCTGGCGGGGAGGAGAATCACTGCGATGGCAGCACCACGCAAATACCCCCGGGAACTTCGGGACCGGGCCGTGCGGCTGGCGCTGGAGTCCGATCGGCCGATCGCGCAGATCGCCACCGATCTGGGCATCCACCGCGAAGCCCTGCGCACCTGGGGCCGGCAGGCCCAGGCCGACGCCGGCAAGCGCCCCGAGCAGCTGACCACCGCCGAGCGTGACGAGCTCAAGCGGCTGCGCCGCGAGAACACCGAGCTCAAGCGGGCCAACGAGATATTGAAGGCCGCCAGCGCGCCTTTCGCCGCCGAGCTCGGCCGGCCCCGGACGAAGTAGTCATGCTGGTCGACCAGCTGCGTGACCGCTTCGGGGCCCGTGCCCGTCTGCCGGGTCCTGGACCTGTGCCCGGGCACCTGCTACGGCCGCAAACGCCGCCCCCCCTCAGCCCGCGCCCAGCGCGATGCGGTGCTGACCGAGCAGATCGAGGCCGTTCATCAGGCCAGTTATGGCACCTACGGCGCCTACCGCGTGCACGGGCAACTGCGTCGCCAAGGCGTGCAGGTGGCGCACTGCACGCTGGAACGGCTGATGCGCGCCCATGGCCTGCAGGGTGCGCACCGCCGCGACCGGCGGCGCACCACCACCCCCGGCGAGTCGGCGCCGCGACCGCCGGACCTGGTCAACCGGCAGTTCACCGCCGACCGACCCGACCGGTTGTGGCTGGCGGATATCACCTATGTGCGCACCTGGGAGGGGTGGGTGTACGTGGCGTTCGTGCTGGACGCCTTCTCCCGCCGGATCGTGGGCTGGCAACTGGCCGACCATCTACGCACCGACCTGCCATTGGACGCGCTGGAGATGGCGCTGTGGCCACGCGGCCGCGAGCGGCCGGTACCACCCTGATTCATCACTCGGACAGGAGCTGCCCAATACGTCGGTTTCCGCTACACCACCCGGCTGACCGACCTGAGCGTGACCGCCTCGGTCGGCTCGGTCGCCGACTCGTATGACAACGCGATGGCCGAGTCACTGAACGCCACGTTCAAGACCGAACTCGTCCATCGCCGCACCTGGCGCACCCGCGACCAGGTCGAATACGCCATCGTCGAATGGGTCGGCTGGTACAACCACCGCCGGCTGCACACCGCGATCGGCGACATTCCACCGGTCGAATACGAGACCGCCCACTACCGTTCGATCAACACACCGGCGCCGACCGGCGCCAGGTAAAACGGACTTCACCAACCCCGGTGGACTCCAACTCCGCGCCGGTGCGCGGCGGTGCTCCGCTGGCGGGGCTGGGCCGGCCTCCTCGTCCGCACCCACCTGCCAATAGGTAACGCCAACTATTGAAGCTCTCTAGACACCGGCTGACTTCGAATAGTGCCGGACATGCGACGCCTCGTGGAGCCACCGTTCACGTCGGCCTTTGGCCTCAGCCTGGCGGTCGGTAACCCGCACTGGGGGCCGGTACGTCGCGGCGTCGGCTGACGTTTACGCCACCACCTCCAGATTCGGAAATCCGGTCAGGATGCCATTCTGCGGGATCTGCTGAGTGGCTTTAGAGCCGTCAAAGGGCTCCGTTAGGGGTTGTCGTTACGATGCTCCGAAGGAGTCTCTCTGCGCGGATGAGGAAATAATCATGTCGAATGAGGAGAAGTTTCGCGATTATCTGCGGCGCGCTGCCAACGACCTTTACCACGCCCGGGAGAGGGTGCGGGAACTGGAGCTGGAGAAGACCGAGCCCATCGCGATAGTCGGCATGTCCTGCAGGTATCCGGGCGGGGTCGGGTCGCCGGGGGAACTGTGGGAGCTGGTCGCCGCCGAGCGGGACGCGATCTCGGAATTCCCCGATGATCGAGGATGGCACGTCGATCGGCTGTACGACCCCGATCCTGATGTTCCGCATACGACATATTCGCGGCACGGCGGATTCCTGCATGATGCAGGGGATTTCGATGCCGAGTTCTTCGGCGTCAGCCCGCGCGAGGCGCTTTCCATGGACCCGCAGCAGCGGTTGCTGCTGGAGGCGTCGTGGGAGGCGATGGAGAGTGCCTCGATCAATCCGGAGGGGCTGCGCAACAGTTCGACCGGGGTGTTCGTCGGCGTGATGTATCACGACTACGGGTCGCGGATCAGCCGTCCGTCCGAGGAGATCGAAGGTTATCTCGGGCAGGGGAGCGCGGGGAGCGTCGCGTCCGGGCGGGTCGCGCACGCCTTCGGGTTCCAGGGGCCTGCGGTGACGGTGGACACGGCATGCTCGTCGTCGCTGGTCGCGATGCATCTGGCGGCGCAGGCGCTGCGGTCGGGTGAGTGCGAGCTGGCGCTCGCCGGGGGTGTCACCGTGATGGCCACGCCCTCGGTGTTTCTGGAGTTCAGCCGTCAGCGTGGGCTATCGCCGGACGGGCGCTGCAAGTCGTTCGCCGCGGCGGCCGACGGGACTGGGTGGGGCGAAGGCATCGGCTTGCTGCTGATGGAGCGGCTGTCGGACGCCGAACGTCTCGGCCATCGCGTCCTCGCGGTCGTGAAGGGCTCGGCGATCAACCAGGACGGGACCACGAGCCAGTTGTCGGCGCCGAATGGGCCGTCGCAGGAACGTGTGATCGAGCAGGCCCTTGCCAATGCCGGTCTCACCGCCGAGCAGGTGGACGCGGTCGAGGCGCATGGGACGGGGACCACGCTGGGTGATCCGATCGAGGCTCAGGCTCTGCTCAATACGTATGGGCGGCGCCATAGTGCTGAGTTGCCGCTGCATCTGGGGTCGATCAAGTCGAATATCGGGCACACGCAGGCCGCTGCCGGGGTCGCGGGTGTCATCAAGATGGTGCAGGCGATGCGGCATGGCGTCCTGCCGAAATCGCTTCACATCGACCAGCCCTCTTCCCACGTCGACTGGGGCACCGGGCATGTCGTCCTGCTAGATCAGGAACAGCCCTGGCCGGAGACGGGGCGGCCGCGCCGGGCTGCGGTTTCGTCGTTCGGGATCAGCGGCACCAATGCGCATTTGATTTTGGAGGCTGCGCCTGAGACGTCCATTGAGGACGTTGTCGAGGCGTCGGCCGGCCCCGTGGTCGCCGTTCCGTTGTCAGCCAAGAGTCCGCAGGCACTGCGCGATGCCGCCGGACGGCTGAAGGGCCACCTTGCGGAGCATTCCGGCCTTGCACCGGCCGAACTCGTCGAGCCCCTGAACAAGCGTGCCTTGTTCGAACACCGGGCCGTTATCGTCACCGGCCGCGATGACCGCGACGAGACCTCAGCAGCCCTTCAGGCGCTAGCGGACGATCAGCCGCATCCGTCCCTGGTCACCGG